>NZ_CP120742.1:2651388-2955000 GCF_029581275.1 Micromonospora sp. WMMD1155 | reverse complement strand
GGCACTGCCATGGAGGACAGGACAGTTGACGACCGTCCCCCGGAGGTGCCCCGTGCAACCCGCGATCTTCAATCCCTGGGTCTGGCGTGACCCGTCCGCCCTCGCCGGCGGATATACGCAGACCACCCCGTCGGCCACGCCACCGGAAGGTCACGACGGTGGTCAGGACGGCCCCGACGCGCCCGGCCCCGGTACTCCCGTCGACCTGGTGGGCTACCACGTGGAGGCGACCGACGGGCGGATCGGCACCATCGACGAGGCGAGCAACGAGGCGGATGCCGGATACCTGGTGGTGGACACCGGCCCCTGGATCTTCGGCCAGAAGGTGTTGCTGCCGGCCGGCACGGTGGTCCGGGTGGATCACCACGACCGCGTCGTGCACGTCGACCGGGCTCGGCAGGACATCAAGGACGCACCACCGTTGGACGCCGATCACGCCGACCCGGAGTACCGGGAACGCGTCGGCAGCTACTACGCCGACAGCTACCTTCCCCCGCCCGGGGCCATACCGCGGGTAATCTGACCTCGTGGTCCGGCTGGGCAACTGCGTGTCGGAGGCGACCGAAACGGTCGACGGCCTCCCGTTCGGTGCGCTGCCCGGGGCCACGACCAGCCCCGGCGATGGCCGGGAGCAACTTCTCAACGTCCTCCGTGCCGGTGGTCTGCGGTACCGCGCCGGCGCGCGATGGCGGACGGCTCGCTGAGTCGATCCCGCTGACCGAGGGGGCCCGAACGGGCCCCGCTCGGCGCGCGCCCGCGTCACCCATCCCCGGATACGAGAGGCACACCCACCATGTCCGTCGCACGAATGCTCACCGGCGACCGGCCCACCGGCCGCCTTCACCTCGGCCACTACGTCGGAAGCATCGCCAACCGGGTACGGCTGCACCGGCGCTACGAAAGCTTCTTCATCATCGCCGACCTGCACATGCTCACCACCCGCAACCGCCGTGCGGACATCGAGCAGGTCTCCGGTAACGCCCGGGAGATGGTGAGCGACATCCTGGCCGCCGGTGTCGACCCGGAGCGGGCGACCTTCTACCTCCAGTCGGCGATCCCGGAGGTCGGCGACCTCAACACGCTTCTCCAGAACCTGGTGACCGTTCCCCGGCTGGAACGGGTTCCGTCGCTCAAGGACATGGCCCGCGACGCCGGCAAGGAGGAGATGCCGTACGGGTTGCTGGGTTACCCGGTGCTCCAGGCCGCGGACATCCTCTGCGTCAAGGGCGAGGTGGTCCCGGTCGGTCGGGACAACGCGGCGCACGTGGAGGTGACCCGCGAGATCGCGCGCCGGTTCAACCACCTGTACGGCCCGGTCTTCCCGGTGCCCGAGTTGATCCCGGCGGACACGCCGAGCCTGGTGGGCACCGACGGCGCGGCCAAGATGAGCAAGAGCCGGGGCAACACCATCGCCCTGTCCGACGACGCCGCCACCGTGCGCCGGAAGGTGCTCGGCATGTACACCGACCCGAACCGGGTACGGGCCGACGTGCCCGGCACGGTGGAGGGCAACCCGGTGTTCGCGTACCACGAGGTTTTCAATCCGGACCGCGACGAGGTCGCCGACCTGGCCCGGCGCTACCGGGCCGGGCAGGTCGGTGACGTCGAGGTCAAGGAACGGCTGATCGTCGCGCTGGAAGGGTTCCTGGCGCCGATTCGGCAGCGTCGGGCCGAGATGGAGGCGGACCGCGGGTTGGTGGACCGGCTGATCGTCGAGGGCACCGAACGGACCCGGGAGGAGGTTCGGAAAACCGTGAACGAGGTACGCCGGGCGATGGGGTTGACCGGCGCCTACCAGCAGGTGCGGCGGCGGGCTGAGCGGAGTCGGCGTCGGGCGCAGACGTGAGGCGGGAGCATTCGGGTGCTCGGCGGGGGGACCGGTCGAACCGTCGACCGGTTCGACCTGCCCCGTGGCGCAGAATGCGGGGATGAGGGGGATTTCGGGCGTTCGACCGGTGCCGGTCGCGAAGACGCACCGGACCACGATGTTCGAGATCTTCTTCGATCTGGTCTTCGTCTTCGCCCTCACCCGGGTCATCACGTTCATGGCCGGGTCGCCGAGCGCGCTCACTCTGGCCCAGGGGCTGCTCCTGCTCCTGCTGCTGCTCTACTCCTGGGGGCCGTACACCTGGGTGGGGAACCTGGTGCGCGCGGACGTCGGTCTGGTCCGCGCGGCCACCCTGGTCGCGATGGCGGCGATCTTCGTGGCCGCCCTGGTGCTGCCGGACGCGTGGACCCAGGGCCCGGGGCTCGTGGACGCGCCGCTCGCGCTCGCCCTGGCCTACGTCGTCGGACGCGCGGTGCAGCTCGTGGTCCTGTTCTGGGTGAGCACGACGGACCCGCCACTTCGTTCGACGCTGCGCTTCTTCGTCGTGCCGGTGGTGCTGGCGTGGTTCCCGCTGATCGGTGGAGCGCTGCTCGGCGGCGCGGCACAGACCGCGCTCTGGACGGTCGCGCTGCTGACCGACATCGGTGGCGCCCGGATCGCATCGGCCTTCCGGCCGTGGCATTTGCGCAGCGTGGGCCACTTCACCGAGCGGTTCGGTCTGGTGCTCATCATCGCGCTGGGCGAATCGTTGATCTCCGCCGGTGCGGGGCCGCGGACGATGGCGCCGGTCAGTGCGGCGGTGACGGCCGCGCTGCTCGGTCTCGCCAGCACTGTGTGTCTGTGGTGGCTCTACTTCGACCGACTGGCGCCCGCCGCCCGGGAGGCCGTCCGCAACGTGCCGGATGACCGACGCGGCCACGTCGCCGGTGACGCGTACGGCCTCGGGCACTCGCCGTTGATCATCGGGGCGATCTACGTCGCGCTCGGCATCGAGGAGGTGATCGGCCGGCTCACCGAGGGGTCTGGGCAGGCCGATCCGCTGGGCTGGGAGGCGGCCACCGCGCTCTACGCCGGCGCGGCCGTCTACCTGCTCAGCAGACTTGCCTTCCGCCGACTGACCCTCTGGACGATCTACCCGACGCAGGTCGTCGTGGCTGTGCTGCCGCTGGTCCTGCTGCCGGTCGGCCGTTCCCTGCCGCCACTGGCGGCGCTCGCCCTGCTGACCGTGCTCCTCATCGGCGTGACCTGGTTCGAGCGACGGGTGGATCGCCGCGACGAGCGGCCCGAACCCGCCCGGCCGGTCCGGCCGGGAGAAATCTGACGTGCCGTGTCGACATCCCCGGGCGCCGATCGTCGTCATGCTGTACGGCGACCTGCCGTACCGAGAGGAGCCAGAACGTGAAGTACATGCTGCTGTTCATGAGTCCCGTGGCCGACGGGGAGGCAGTCGACAACGGGTGCACGGTCGAGGACTGGATCCGCTACGACCGGGAGATGAAGGACGCCGGGGTCTGGGTTTCCGGGTACCCGTTGCAGGACCTGACCACCTGCACGACGGTGCAGGTCGGCCCCGGCGGTGAGCGCACGATCACCGACGGGCCGTTCGCCGAGACCCGGGAACTGCTCGGCGGGTACGACGTCATCGACGTGCCGGACCTCGACGCCGCGTTGGACTGGGCGGCCCGCAGCCCCGGTGCCATCGGTACCGGCTCGGTCCAGGTTCGCCCGATCTTCGAATTCGACATGCCGGGCTGACCATGACGGACGGGGAGGCAGCAGTCGGGTCGTCGGTGGAGGCGGTCTTCCGGGAGGAACGCGGTCGACTGCTCGCCTCGCTCGTGCACCGCTTCGGGGACCTCGACCTGGCCGAGGAGGTCGCGTCCGAGGCCATCGAGGCGGCGCTCGTGCACTGGCCGACCGACGGCGTTCCGAGCCGGCCCGGCGCCTGGCTGCTCACCACGGCCCGGCGACGGGCGGTGGACCGGCTGCGACGCGACAGGGTGTTGGCGACGCGGCTCGCCGTACTCCGGGCCGAGGCCGAACGGGCCGACCCCGCCCCACCCGCCGACGCGGACCGCGACCTGCCCGACGACCGGTTGGCGCTCTTTTTCACCTGTGCGCACCCGGCCCTGGCCGCGCCGGACCGCGGGGCGCTCACCCTGCGGTTCCTCGCCGGTCTCACCACGGTCGAGGTGGCCCGGGCCTTCCTGGTGCCACCGGCGACGATGGCCCAGCGACTCGTCCGGGCCAAGCGGAAGATCCGGGACGCCCGTATCCCGTTCCGGGTGCCCGGCGAGGACGAGTTGCCCAGTCGGCTGCCGACGGTGCTCCAGGCCGTCTACTCGGTCTTCACCGAGGGGTACGCGGCCAGTTCCGGCCCGGATCTGCAACGGATCGACCTGGCCGAGGAGGCCATCCGGCTGGGCCGGATCCTTCGACGGCTGCTGCCCGCCGAGCGGGAGGTCGCCGGGCTGCTCGGTCTGATGCTGCTGGTCCATGCCCGGCGGCACGCGCGGACCGGGCCGGACGGCGCGATGGTCCTCCTGGAGGACCAGGATCGCGGGCGCTGGGACCGCCCGATGATCGAGGAGGGGCGCGGGCTGGTGGTGGTCGCGTTGACCGGGCCCACCCCCGGCCCGTACGGGTTGCAGGCCGCCATCGCCGCCCTGCACGACGAGGCGGCGGACGTGGCCGGCACCGACTGGCCGCAGGTGGTGGCGCTCTACGACGTGCTGCTCGACCTGGTGCCCTCGCCGATCGTCGCGTTGAACAGGGCTGTCGCGGTGGCGATGCGGGACGGGCCGGAGGCGGGGCTCGCCCTGCTCGACGGGTTGGCCGACGATCCGCGTCTGCGCGGCCACCATCCCTATCCGGCGGCACGGGCCGACCTGCTGCGCCGGCTCGGCCGGTACGACGAGGCCGCCGAGGCGTACCGCAGCGCGTTGGAGCTGGTCGGCACCGAGCCGGAGCGGGCCTACCTGCTCGGCCGGCTCAGAGCCGTCACGACCGAGTGAGCTGTACCCTTCGCCGGGTGAGTCTGCCTCTGCCTCCCGGTGAGTTCGCCGCGTACCTGTTCGACTGCGACGGCACGATCGTCGACTCGATGCCGCTGCACTACGTGGCCTGGCAGCGGGCCTTGGAAGAGTGGGGCTGCGAGTTCCCGGAGGACCTCTTCTACGCCTGGGGTGGCCGGCCGACCGCCGACATCATCGTCGCCCTGAACGAGCAGCAGGGCCTGGCGATGCCGGTCGCGACAGTCGTCGAGAACCGTGAGCGCATCTACCAGGAGTTGTTGCCGCAGCTCGCCGCGGTGCCCGACGTGCTGGCGCACATCCACGACGCGCACCGGCGGGTGCCGTTCGCGGTCGTCTCCGGTAGCACCCGCGCCTCGGTCACCGCCTCCCTCGACGCGCTCGGCCTCCTGGACCGGTTCGACGTGCTGGTCTGCGCCGACGACTACACGCGGGCCAAGCCCGACCCGGAGGCGTTCCTGCTCGCGGCGGAACACCTCGGCGTACCCCCGGAGTCGTGCCTGGTCTTCGAGGACACCGACCTGGGCATCCAGGCCGCGACGGCGGCCGGCATGGCCTCGGTACGGGTGCCGCAGCAGCGCACGAGCTGAGCGCTCAGGCCACCGTGAGCAGGAGCTTCCCCGCGTAGGAGGTCTGCAGACGCTGGTGTGCCTCCCGCACCTTGCCCAGCGGGAACGTCTCCGCGACGTGCACCACGAACGGTCCCGCCTCGATGAGTTCGTTGAGGCGCTGCAACTGCCGGGGGTTCGACTCGCCGTCGTACGCCCGGACCACGACGCCGGGGCGTTCGCTCGGCTCCGGCTGCACCCCGTGGGCGTACGCGACCACGCCACCGTCGACGAGCGCCTCGGTGAGCCGGTCCACCGTCGCACCGCCGGCCATCGCGAGGATGGCGTCCACTCCGGCCGGTGCCGCGTCCCGGATCCGGGCGAGCACGTCGTCCAGGTCGCCGTGGCCGTCGAGGGAGATGTCGGCACCGAGCCGGGTCACCAGTGCGACGCCGTCCGCCCCGGAGGCCACGGCGATGACGTTCAGCCCCTGGCGCTTGGCCAACTGCACCGCCAGGTGACCTTGACCACCGCTCGCCCCGAAGATCAGCAACCACGAGCCGGCCGACAGGCTGAGCGTGTCGAGCCCGGCCAACGCGGTCAGCGCGTCGGTGGGCATGGCCCCGGCGTGCTCGGCCGGTACGCCGTCGGGCACCTTCGCCGCGTACTCCGCCTTGACGGCCGCGTACTCGGCGTAACAGCCACCCTTGGGCCGGGTCGTGGCGGAGACGTAGACCAGCTCTCCGACCGCGACGTTGGAAACCTTGCTGCCGGCCGCGATCACGGTTCCGGCACCGTCGGAGCCGGGCACGATCGGGAGGGAGGACCCCTCCGGCACGAAGGTGCCCTGTAGCTCGTACGCGTCCCACACCCCCACGCCGGCGCTCAGGACCTTGATCAGCACCTCGTCGTCGGCGACCTCGGGGATCGGCAGCTTGCGCAGCGTGATCACCTCCGGCCCACCGAACTCGTCGAAGGCCGCGGCCTGCATCCGCTCTGGCACATCCCCGTCAACCATGTGGATTCCCTCTCCGTGCCGGCGTCCCCGTCGCAGCATGCCGCCTCGGGGACAGCCCTGACCGGGTGCCGAACACCGTTCACCCACAAGGACGACCGGGCCGGGTTGACGCGCCGCGACAGGGCGTAGCCGGGCGGGCGGAGCAAGCGACGGGAAAGCACACCGCCGCCGACCAGGGCCGGCGGCGGTGACGAGAGCCATGATCAGGACGTCTGCGGCTTCGGGCCGCGCAGGGCCTGCTCGACGGCGTCGCGTACCCGGGCGTCCTCGCGCGCCTTGCGCTGCGTCCGGTTGCGGCGCTGGTACAGGTACGCGCCGACGAGCACGGCGATCAGGACGACGAACACCAGCACCAGCATCCAGGGAAGGGCCCAGCCGTGCGCGGTGGCCTGGACCGGCTTGAGCGAAGTGGTGGAACCGGAGGCGTCGGTCAGCAGCGGGGTGACTGTCGCGGTCGCGGCCAGCGAAACGGCGGGAGCCACCCCGGGCACCGGCACCGTCACGTTCCAGCTCTCGCCGGGCAGCAGCTCCGGCGGCGCGGCGATGTCGCCAGCCCGTACCCGCAGCAGGCCGAACGGACCCGAGACCGTCACCTCCTGCCGGCCGGACAGGGCGGCGTTGCCGACGTTGTGGACCTTGTAGGTGATCGTGGCGTCGCCCTTGACGAACGGGTTGGGCGAGCCGGCGTACGCGACGTGGAGGTCCTCGATCGCGAGGTTCGGCTTCAGCTCGCCGCCGACCCGCAACTTGATCCGGATACCGAGACGCCTGTCGACGTTGATGCCCTCGGCCTGGTCGGTCTGGGTCAGCGCGGTGAGGATGCCGCCGACGTAGTCACCGGGGGTGGCGTTCTCCGGCACGCTGATCTTGAAGGGCACCTGCGCGGTCTTGCCGGGCTGGACCACGACACTGTCGGCGTTCGCCTTCACCCAGGCGCCGACGGCGACGGACTTCTTGTCCTTGGTGAGCAGGTCGAGCTGGCCCGCGTCGGTGGTGAAGCCGTCGGCCGCGTACACGGCGAGGGTCAGCGGCGCGGAGCCGCGGTTGGCCACGACCATGGCGTCCTCGACGGCACCACCGGGGTTGACGTTGTAGCTGTAGCTGGACCGGGCCTCGCCGTAGCTGTTGGAGGCCGTCCGGACCGTCCAGGCGACGTCGCCCTCCGCCGCCGAGGCGGGGACGGCACCGACACCGACGGCCGCGACGGCGGCGAGCACTGACAGTGCGGTCGTACGGAGGAGTGTCTTCCAGCGCGTTACGGACGGGTACATGTCGGTTCCTTGAGGTGATCTTGGGAGGAGTGCAAACGGGTGGCGGGGTAGGCCCCCGAAGGTGCCTACCCCGCCGAATGGAGCGGTCCGGTCAGCTGCTCAGCGCAGTGATCGTGAGGGTGGTGCGGTAGCTACCCTTCGCGATGCTGTCCGGGATCTTCAGGTCCAGGTCAGCGCCGAGCTTGGCGCCACCACGGGGGTGACCCTGCGCGGCCGCACCGAGGGCGCTGGAGACCGAGAGGCCCTTGCCCTGGTCGTCGTAGGAGGACAGGACCGGCGCGCCGGCCTCGGCACCCGCTCCGGCGTCCAGCACGTACGGGGTCCAACCCAGGTAGGAGCCCGAGAAGGTCTTGTCGGCGTCGGAGAAGTCGCCGACGTTGGCCGAGATCGACCACGGCGCGAGTGAGCGACGGCTGTCCGACACGAGGATCGGGTTGATCTTGCCGTTCGCCTGGAAGTAGGTGCCGTCGCGCTCCTGCGCGGTGCCCAGGTCGACCAGACCGTTGTAGCCGTCGATCGTCCAGCCGAACTCGCCCGGGGCCGGGTTCGGCACGTTCACCTGGATGGACTGGCCGTCACCGTTGAACGGGTGCACCGTCACGTTGTCGACGATCGAGCCGACGGGCTGGCCCTCCGGGGTGTTGACGCAGGAGAGGCCGTTCTCGACCGACGCGTTCGGCGCCGCGCAGGTGCCGCTGCGGATGTTGGCCAGGACCAGCTTGTCGCTGCGCACCTGCACCTTGACGTAGCTGCGGACGTGCTCCTGGTTCTGCACGGAGTTGTACCAGTACTTGTTCGGATCCAGCGGGTCCGGGCCGTTGCCCCGGATGCCCGTGCCACTGGTGTCCGGCTTCTTGATGTCGTAGTACTTCGAGCCGGAGGCCGAGTTGGCGGTCACGTAGATGACGCCGCCCGGGCCGGGGAAGACGTCGGCGGCACCCGGCTTCTCGGCCGGGTTCTCCTTCTGGCCGTTCTTGATGGAGTAGCTGCGCGAGTAGCTGTGGTCGTGGCCCTGCAGCACCATGTCGATGCCGAGGTTCGAGAAGGCCGTGGTGAAGTCTTCCCGCCGCTGCTTGTTGTCGGTGTCGGTCGCGTGGCTGGCCGGCGAGTAGATGGAGTGGTGGTAGACCAGCACCTTCCACTTGGCCTCGGAGCCGTGCTTGTTGACCACGTCGGTGATGTACGCGACGTGGGCGGCGTCACCGGCGTTGCTGCCGTCGGTCGGCAGCTTGTAGCTGTTGCTGTTGATGTCGATGAACAGCACGTCCTTGTAGACGAACCAGTAGTCGCCACCGGACTTGGTGCCCGCCGGGTTCCCGTTGTCGTAGTACGGGGCCGTGCGGTCGGTGTTCGGGGTGAAGTGGTGCTGCTCGTAGGACTTGCCGCCGACGTCGTGGTTACCGATGGTGGCGACGACGGGGTACTGGCGCAGCTGGTCGGGAGCCATGAACGAGGTCCACTGGCCCTCGTCGTTGGCGGACTCGACGTGGTCGCCGCCGGAGACCAGCAGTTCGGCGTTCGGGTTGGCCGCGGTGGCGACCTTCAGGGTGTCCTCCCAGCCGGCCTGGTCCTTCAGCCGGTCGCCGGAGGAGCCGATCTGGGGGTCGCCGAAGAACAGGAAGTCGTAGTCGCCCTCGAAGTCCTGCGTCTTGAAGTCGTAGGTCGGGGACCAGCTGCCCTCGGCCCCGACCCGGTACGAGTACGCCGTCTTCTCGCGCAGGTTGCTGATCGTGGCGTGCCGGTTGAACCCGGTGGTGGAGGTGTTCGCCGCACCGACGGCGTCGAAGCTCACGGCGTTCGCCGGGAACTCGCCGTTGACGATCTCGGCGGTCGGGGCGAGCTGGATCTTCTGGGCGGTGTCGGCGGAGGAGTACCAGGTCACGATGCGCTGGGTCTCGTCGGCGCCGACGCCGAGGATCACGCTGCTGATCGTGGTGGACTCGGCCGCGCTCGCGGTGGCCATCAGGCCACTACCGAGGGCCGCTCCCATTCCCAGGAAGCCGGCGACGACCCCGGCGACCAGGCGCCGCCGGACGAGCCCGGAAGCCCGTGTCGAGGTGCTCAATGTCATCGACATTGTTCCCTTTTCAAATAGAGAAATGGATGTGTCTTCACCCGACGCTGGGGAAGCGAATCCACGCTTTCGCCGCCCGATGAACCGATCATGAACATGATCTTGCGAAAGACTGCACTTCGCAAACTACTTAGCCTTACTCAGGACCCGGAAATGCGCTGCACAAACCAGATGAGCCCCATGATGGACACCGCTCCAGAAACAGCACCGGTCGCCCAGAGACCGGTTTTCGGCGCACGGCGACGCAGCACGAGCAACAGCGGGAAGACAACCGCGATAATGGTCAACTGCACGACTTCGATGCCGACGTTGAACACCAGCAACGACCACAGCAGGGTCCACGACCACGCCTCGTCGATGCCCAACGCGCCGGCGAAGCCCAGGCCGTGCACGAGGCCGAAGCAGAACACCACGCCGAGGCGGATCCAGCCGGCCCGGTCCAGACTGAGGTGCCCGTGCCCGGCCGTCTCCAGGTCGGCGGCGTGAGTACCCCGCCGCCAGATCCCCCACAGGTGCCAGCCAGCGACGACGGCGATCGACAACGCGATAACCGGCTCCACGATCGACGCCGGCACCTCGACCAGGCCGAGCGCGGCGAGCATGAACGTCACCGAGTGCGCCAGGGTGAAGCTGGTGGCCGCGAGCACGATCTCGCGAAGCCGCCGCGACCCGGCGATGAGCGCCAGCAGGAACAGGATGTGGTCGATCCCGGACAGCAGATGCTCGGCGCCCAGCAGGAAGAACTCCCCGAACCGGTCGTACCAGGCCTGCCCGGTGGAGAAGGAGGGGTGGGCCGCGTCGAGTGCCGCGCTGCCCGTACGGCCGTCGAGCTCGTAGGTGACGATCGTCTTGGTGCCCTTGACGTACCCCTCGCCGTCCGGGAAGAGATCGCTGCGCACCTCGTGCTCGTCGACCCGCTGGGCGCAGGTCCAGTCCAGCAGCAGGTCCGCGTACGGCACGCCCTCGCGCTCGCCGATCGTCGCGTCGCCCACCTGCGTCGGCCGGCACGCCGTACTCCCCGACCTGACCTCGAAACGGTCCGAGACGTACCGGAGGACCGTCGACGCATGGCTCCTCAGGGCCGCGGCCTGGGCACCGGAGTCACCCGCCTCGAACGCGGCGGTCCCCGCCTGAAAGAGCGGATCGTCGTCACCGGAATCGGCGGCGGAGACGACCAGGAGGTCATATTCGAGCTCGACCGCCGTGCGAATGTGACCCTCGTCTCCCGCAGTGATTCTCGTGTACACAGTCGACGAGAAACCGTGCGCGGACGCCGGACCGGCGCCCAGAAATGGGATCACCGCCGCGGCGATCCCGACAGCGGTGACGATAACGGTGCGGCGGACGCGCCCTAACATGCGACTCCCTTGGTTGGCCAGTGCACGTTGCATGCCGAGGGTGAACACCAACCCGCGTGCCGACGAACCGCCGGAGAACAAAATCCCCGAGCGGCTACCCGCACATTGCCGTCGAGCGGAATTGCGATAGGAATACGGGAAAGAACGCGCGCTCCGCGCCACCACCCGAGAGGACGACCACCTTGCGCCCCCCGCTTCGGGCCGTCGCCATGCTGGCCGCGACCGCCGCGCTGGTCACCGCCTGCAACTCCGGCGACGACTGGTCCCAGCCGCGTCCGGCACCCAGCGCCGTCGGCACACTGGGCCCAGGATTCGTCGACCCCTCCACGAAGCCCGCGCCGGAGGCGACGATCACGCCGCGGCCGGGCTCCTGGTCCGGCGTGCACCCGCCGAAGGACTACCGGGTGGTGCTGCTGACCGCCGGCGGCGACGTCCCCACCAAAGCCCTCGTGACCGCGGTCAAGGAGTGGGCGGGCGACGAGCACGTCGATCTCCGGACGATCGTCGTCGGCAACGCCCACGACGCCGTTCCCAGCATCGCCGAGGCGATGGAGATGGGCCCGGATCTCATCGTCAGCGCGGGCAACGACCTCATCGATCCCCTCGCGCTGGTCACCCCGAGTCATCTCGACGAGAAGTTCCTGGTGGTGGGCGCGGAGCTGGCCGAGCCCACCCACAACGTCACGGCCGTCGACTGGGACGGCGCGTCGTTCCGAGGCGAAGGGCTCGGGGCGTCCTCGACGTACGACCCGGCCTCGTTCACCGGGGAACGCTGCGCCGCGGCCATCCGGGCAGGCGTGGCCGCCGTCCTCAACGACCTGACCGGGATCGTGATCTGGCTCTGACGATCGGATCCGGCCGAAGCCGGTGACTCCGGCACCGGTGACCGAGGACACGGTGCGCGGAACCGTCCGGCAGGGTGGAATCAGATGCGTGAGCAGAGCACACACCAGGAGTGACGGTGGGATGCGTGCTCTGCCGGACCGCCGTCCGGCCGCGCCCGGCGGTGACGATGCCTCCTCGTCTCCCGCACCGACGCGGGAGGCTGCGGCCTATCGACAGCGCTGGGCGGTGCAGACGATGGCCATCGCGCCCGACGACCAGGTGCTGGAGATCGGCTGCGGGCGAGGAGCAGCCGTCTCCCTGATCGCCGACCAGCTCAGCACCGGCCGGATCATCGCCGTCGACCGCTCGGCGACGATGGTGCGACTCGCCACCGAACGGAACACGAGCCACATCGACGCCGGCAGAGCCGAGATCAGATGTGCCGGATTCGAGTCGGCCGACCTCACCGACCACCGCTTCACCAAGATTTTCGCGGTGAACGTCAGCCTGTTCTGGTTGGGCGACGCGACGCAGCAGATCGACCGGGTACGAAGCCTGCTCGCGCCCGGTGGGCAGCTCTACGTCTTCGGCGAGCGGCCCGGCACCGCGCACGCCACGGCGAATCTCACCGCGACCGAGGTGCTGCTCCAAGCCCACGGCTTCGTGACGACCAGGTCGAGCGTCGTACGCGGCAAGGGCCGGGTACTCACCTGCGTCAGCGGCACACCGACCGAGTAGGTCGGGGCCTGCCCCCCATTGGACGTTGCGATCTCTTGGGACTTACCGGGGCAAGAACTGCGCAATCGCCAATTGATCTATCGCTCTCCGTCTGCACCCATCCGGGTTGCAGAGGTGTCGTAGCATTGACCGCGAACGTTATTCATCCCGGCACGGGGAGGGCGCGGCATGAAGTTCGACATGGGAGCGCAGACTCTCGGGAGTCTCACGAAGCAGACTCAGGGGTCGTCAGATGATCTCGGGAGTCTGATCAAGCAGTTGATTGCCGCCGCCGAGCCGCTGCAGGGCAACTTCAACGGTGCGGGGCGGGTGGCTTTCGACTCGTTCAAGGCGAACGCCGATTCGATCACCGCTGCGTTGAATTCGGCGTTGGGCGCGATTCTCGGCGGTCAGAGCGGAATGGATTCCGCGTTCGGTCAGGGTGACACCGAGATGGCCGACAACGCATCGTCGGCGGCGGGGACCGCCAACTTCGACGCCGCCAGGTTCTCAAGCGGCCGCTGATCCGGGGGAGTGGGCAGGTTATGAGCACGGACCGACGCAGTTTTGACGTGGGCACCTCGCAGCAGGTTCAGGGTGACCTCGCCGGGATCATCGCCCGGTTGGAGGCGGTGATCTCGCAGCGCAGCGCCGATGTCTCGGCCGCGATGGCGGACTTCCAGGCCGACGGTGTCTCGGAGGAATACCGGACGGTCGAGGATCGGTGGAACCGCGCGGCGAGCGAGGTGCGCACGATCATCGAACTGGTCAAGACCACCATGGTGAAGAACGACGACACGGCGACGACCACGTTGGCCAAGGCGCGCACGGCGGTGCAGTCCATCGGCTGAGCCAGGTTTTCCTTACCAGTGTTGACGAGGGAGCACTAGCGTGAGCGCCTGGGATATCTCCCCCGGTGGAGTGCGTGATGTCCTGAATCGCACGCATGCCGCGGCCGCCCCGTTCGAGGGGCAGATGAAGAACTTCAACTCGGCGTTGGAGGGTTCTGCCGTCCAGTCGAGTTCGGAGATCGTCGGGCAGGCGCTTCAGGGCTTCGTGGAATCGATCCGTACCGACCTTGAGTTCGTGTTCACTCGCACGGGGGCGTGTATGAATGCGGCGGCGCAGGCGACGAACGCCTATGTCCAGGGTGATCTGGACATGGCCGCCAACGCGCAGCGCAGCGCCTCGGCGGCACCCGACCCGTCGGCCACGATGCCGGGGCCGGGCCGTCAGGCGGTGCCGCAATGATCAATCCGGGGGAGATTCCGCAGATTCCAGGTGACATGGACCTGCTGGCCACCCACGCACAGACGATCAAAACCACCGGCGTCGACTTCGCCAACACCGGTCAGGCTGTCGACACCACCTGGCAGGGCTTGGCCGCGGTCTACGAGGCGCCGGAGGCGGCGCAGTTGTTCGCCGCGTCCGGCCCGATCCGCACCGTGTCGGCGTCGGTCGGCGAGGACGTCCAAGCCGTCGGCACCGCCCTGGCCACGTACGCCAGCGAGGTCAGGGAGATCAAGGCCCAACTCGCCGCGTTGAAGGGCCAGGCCGAGCAGTTCGTCGCCTCCACCACCGGAGACGAGGACTGGCGCGAGGACGAAGGCAAGGTCAACCAGCACAACGGGTTGATCTCCGCGGTGAACACGCAGGTCGCCGCGTTCTTCGAAGCGCAGCGCAAGTGCGCCAACACCATCAACGCCCTCTACGGTGGCCGCCAGTACCGGGCCGACAACGCCGACGGCACAGTCGAAGACGGCGAGTACGGGTTCGACGCCAACACCCTCAACGCGGCCGCCGGTGAGGACGGGGCGTTGCCCTGGGGCAGCACCGAGGAACACGACCGTGGGTTCCTCGGTGACGTCGGCGCGTTCTTCGGCGGCGTCGGCGAAGGCTTCGTCACCATGCTCGGAGACCTCGGTGCGCTGATCGGCCGCGACCCCACCACCGGCGAATGGAGCTGGGACACCGCCGGTCAGGCCTGGTTGGGTCTCGGCAAGTTCGTCTGGGCGGTCTCCATCTACATCAACCCGGTCACCATCGTGATCGACCAGACGGTCGGCATGCCGTTCATGGAGAAACGCGAAGCCGGCAACCTCCTGCTCAACGCGGGTAAGACCATCATCGCCTACGACATGTGGGGTGAGGACAAGTCGAGGGCCGGTGGCCTCGCCGCGTTCAACATCGTCTCCGCCGTCGTCGGCACCAAGGGCGCCGCCTCCGGTCTGCGCGGCGCCGGCGCAGCCGTCAACAGCATCCGAGGCAGCGCGACCGCCGCCCGCATCAGCGCCGGCTTGGTCCGCGCCGGCAACTGGCTCGACAACCTGCCCACCGTGGGCGAGGTCGCCATCAACTTCGCCAAGAAGTTCGACATCCAGATTCCGCAGCTCGGTCTGGTGCCCGCGATCGCGGGCGACGTACCACCCGTCGGACGCGGCTTCGACGTCGAGATGCCGGGCGACCGCACCCCAAACACCATGAACATGGACGGCGGCAACAACCCCGCCGGCAACAACCTCCCCGGCGACACCCCACCCACCAGGAACCTTCCCGAAGAGACCCCACCAGCTGCCAGGAACCTGCCGGAGGACACCCCGCCCACCAGGAACCTGCCGGACGACACCACCCCGCGCAACGTCCCGGACGACACCACCCCGCGCAACGTCCCGGACGACACCACCCCGCGCAACGTCCCGGACGACACCACCCCGCGCAACGTCCCGGACGACACCACCCCGCGCAACGTCCCGGACGACACCACCCCGGGCAACGTCCCGGACGACACCACGCCTGGCAAAGACGTGGATGCCGACGACGGCCCCCGCAACGATGGCAGCAACGACTCGGATTCCGACGTCGATCCGGATGACAAGCCCGCAGAGCAGGGCGGCGACGAACGCGGCGACAGGACTGCGGACGACGAGCCCGTGTCGGGTAGACAGCCCG
Source organism: Micromonospora sp. WMMD1155 (assembly GCF_029581275.1). Lineage (NCBI taxonomy): Bacteria > Bacillati > Actinomycetota > Actinomycetes > Micromonosporales > Micromonosporaceae > Micromonospora > Micromonospora sp. WMMD1155. The sequence goes on along the minus strand of NZ_CP120742.1, from coordinate 2,939,380 downwards.
AGCCCGACAACGCGGGAGATTACAAGCCGCCGTCAGCGGGTGACCAGCGCGTGGAGAACCCGCCTAACTTCCCCGAACCCGAGGACCCGGGCCCTGCTCCCAAGGTGACGGATCCGGAATACGCGCGAGACCCGAGCCGAGGCTCCATCGTCGATGAAATCGACGTGAATGACACCAGCCGAGTGACGACTCGAGACGGCCTTATTACCGAAATCGATGGAAAGCCCGTCCGGGACTACATGGAAGACCTGTCACGGCAGCGTGCAACCGACGTACATGTCCCGGGGCGCGAACGAGGCGAGGGCCCAGTTTCCGCCACCGCCATCGATCTCCGCACGGGCAAGATCGCCGAAGGCGTCAACGGTACGGACCTGGACCTGATCGACCCGAAGAATCTGCATCCGTTACTACGCGACAACTATCTGGATCTGGCGGAGTGGAAACACCCGGTCATGCGATCGGAGACCGAAGCCGCGCAGGTGCCGGTGCTCGATCCGGTAACCGGCCGGGCGGTCCGAAACGAAGCTGGCGACGTCATAACCAAGGACGCGGTGCTGGATGGGCGGGCACACTTCGACAATCCGCTACGTCACGCCGAGGTCAAGGCGACCAATGAGCTACTTTGGGAGCGCCAACGATTGCACGATGAGCAATGGAGGCGCGAACACGGACCGGATTCAGAGCCGCCGCCGCTGGGCCGGGACGTCCTCGATGAAATGCGTTTTGATCCACGTTGGCTGGACGACGCACGTCACCATTCGCCCGGCGACCCGGCTCCAGCCTGCGGAAACTGCAACAGTATACTGCGGGGCGTCCCGAGCTACACCGGTCGCTACCAGTTCCCGCCTGGCGACTACCGGCGCATGGATACGTTCGAGCCTCCGTGGAGTGACTGATGCGCGTTGACGAGAAAGAGACCTACGTAGGTGACGACCTTCGGGTGATGCACGGTGATGAACCTTTCACCGGCGAGGTGGCGGCCATGGACCCCGGGGGAAATATCGTCGAGCTCGCCACCTACTTCGACGGCGTTCCCCACGGACCTCAGATCATCTGGTATTCGAATGGCCAAAAGAAACAGGAAGGCGTACGTGACTACGGTCGCAACGTCGGAGAATGGCGACGGTGGCATGAAAATGGCCAGCTAGCCGAACGTACCGTTTTCGGCGACCAAAACCTGCCGGTAAGCCGAAAGCGTTGGGATGATCAGGGGAATCTGACCGAGGAAGGACCGTAGCCTCTAAGGATCTTTGTGGCTTCAGGGCTACGGAGGCCGTACGGGACCGCTCAGACCCCAGCGGCGCTGCACGCTCGAACATGGCCGCCCTGGCAGCCAGTTCATTCCGCAGTAAGAGGACGGCCTTCCGCCGAGTGGTACCCGACCGGCGAGCGCAAGGCTGAGGGCAACTCGTTACGGCACGGCTGTCGGCGTCCACGAGGAGTGGCACCGTAACGGCAACCCCGCCGGCCGTGTCGAGTTCGACGACCAGGGCAGGATGCTCAGCCGGCAACGCTGGGCCGAGGACGGCACGCCGATCGAAAGCCACGTCGCGCAGGGCTGAACACCCGATGCCGGACGGCCGGGGTCGCTGCCGTCCGGCGCACCCGTGGGGCGGTCAGCCGGTGCCCTGGCCTGCGGTGCTCAGGCCGTACCTGCGCAACACCGCGGTGAGGTTCTCGTACGGGGCCCCCGGCCCTCTGTCCACTCGGTACCACCACGCCCGGCGTGCGCCCCGGCCGAGCGCCCGGCCTGGGACCACCTCCGGCTCGGAGTCGAGCGCCTGTTCCTGACGGCCGACCAGGATGCCCAACGGCAGTGCCGGAAGGCTCGGTGTGCTGGACCGTAGCCCGCCGGACCGGCCCGGGTGCGCTGTCACGATCATGCTGCGCACTGTCGTCGCCAACGTCTCGGCGAGTGTCTCGACCGTCTCCTCGTCGACCACCGACAGCGGAGGGCCGGCCAGCCGGAGCTGTTCGCGGACGCCGACGTCGACCCGCTCGACCGTCAGGACCCCGAGCAGCGCCGAACCGCGCTCCCCGCCGACGATCGTCACGCTGGACGGTGCCGGTGCCCGCGTACGGCAGAACGAGGTGAGCTCGCGGCGCGACCACCGCTCGGTCACCGGCTCGGCGACGCCCCACCCGATCGGGTCGTCGCCGGTGAGGGCGCGCACGGCTGTCTCGGTGCTGGCGCCGAGGTTCAGGGCCTCGGTGGCCGGGTGCAGCGTGACGATCTGGATCTCCAGGCCGCCGGACCACGGTACGGCGGTCGGCAGCGGGCCGCCGGTGGGCGACCCGTTGGACGCCGAGAAGCGTCGGCCGTCCCAGTGCAGGGACAGCCCGGTGAGCCCGTCGCGGTACTGGTCGCCGGCGCGCACCACCCACTGCCCCTGCGCCTGGGCCAGCATCACTTCGAGCGGGTACGTGATGGAGCCGTCTTCGGGCGTGACGATTTGAAGCAGCAACCCGTTGCGGACGGCGTCGACCGCCGCTTCGGCGAGCCAGGGCGAGAGGCCGACCACCGCGCGGTTCTGGTGCAGGACGACGGCTCGGTCGGTGATCGTGTCGGTCGCACCGGTCATCGGTTCGCCCATGTCAGTCCTCCCGTTATCGATACCAGCGCGGTCGTGAAACGGCGGGTCACCTCGGCGGCCTGCGGGTCGCCGTCCGGTGCGCGGCTCTCCACCCACCAGACCCGGCCGCCGAAGGAGTCATCCAGCGCGACGCCGAGCAGCCGTTCCGCCTCGCCCGGCACCTGGACCAGCCGCGCGGTCTCGACGGTCAGCAACAACCGACCGTCGGCAGGGTCGAACAGCTGCACCAGCCCGGCAGCGTCGACTGTGTCCATCTTGAGGTCGGACCCGACCGCGACCAGGGCGCCGATCATCGTGGCGGCGTCGGGCTCGGAGCGGCACAGGGCCACCGTGTCGTACGTCATCAGTGCTCCTTGGTCTCGCCGAGGTACGCGGTCTGCGTCATGCGTGGGGAGTGACCCGGGCGGATGAGCTGCCCGCGGCCCACCGGCAGGACCGTCGGCCGTACCCCGGTGAAAAGTTGGCCCTCCGTGCGGTCACCGGACATCAGCAAGCTCAGACAACCGGCCTCGCGCACGGCCAGTGGGAACGGCTCGAACAGGCCGCGCGAGGCACCGGCCACCCGACGTGTCATCACGACGTGCAGGCCGGTGTCGCGTGCGGCCGCCACGTAGGGGACGAACGCGCCGAGCGGTTGGCTGGCCGACGCGGCGAGGATGTCGTAGTCGTCGATGAGCAGCACGATCCGGTGCCGCGCCGACGCGGACGGCTGCCTCGTCGCCAGTTCCTTGCACACCGCCGCCGACAACTGCTGGGCGAGCGTCGCGTTGGTGGCGTATCCGCCGCAGTACGCGTCCGGCACCACGTCGGCGAGCCCGCGGCGCGGGTCGAACACGGCGAACACCAGCTCGTCGGAGGAGTACTGCCCCATCAACTCCTCGGCCACGAGCTTCAAGAGGTTCGTCTTGCCGGTACGGGGGTCGCCGAGGACGAGGAAGTGCTGGTCCTGGCCGAAGAGGTCGAGCACGGCGGGGCTGAAGTCGCTCTCGAACCGGCCGAAGGGGACCACGCCGTGCCCGGCGGGCGTGTCGGCGAGGTCGGCCAGCGGAAGTACGGCGGGGAGCACCCGCACGGGTGGCGGCAGTGGCCCGGACCACGATCCCCGTACCGACTCGGCGGCGGAGACCAGACCGGCGTTCGCCGGATCCGGCCGGCCGTCGAGGCGGGGCAGGGCGACCTGGGCGAACAGCTTGCCGCTGGTCAGCGCCCGCCCGGGCTGGTCGGACGGGATGCCCCGGGCCAGCCTGCCGTCGATGCTGGACTCGGCAGGCTCGGTGAGCCGCAGCTCGATGCGGTTGGCGAAGGCGACCTGCTGGGCGGCGCGAACCTCGTTCCACCGTCGGGCGGTGCCGATGACGTGGATGCCGTAACGGCCGCCTCTGGCGAGCAGGTCGTGCACCTTGGGTTCGAGGCTCTCGAACTCGGTGTTGAGCTGGCCGTACCCGTCGATCAGCAGCACCACGTCGACACAGCCGACCTCCGCGCGTACGCGTTCGTCGGCGGCACGGAGGTCGTCGATGGTGTCGAACTGGTGCTGGGTGTAGATCCGCTGGCGTTGCGAGAGCATCGCGTGCACCTCGTCGACGGTGCGGCGGATGCGCTCCCGGTCCTCACGACTGGCGACGCCGCCGACATGGGGCAGCCCGGTGAGGCCCGACAACCCGTTGCCGAGCAGGTCGATGCCGTAGATACCGACGTCGGTCGGCCGATAGGTGGTGGCCAGACCCAGGGCCAGGGTGCGCAGCGTCGTCGTCTTGCCGGTGCCGGGCCCGCCGAGCACGAGTGCGTTGCCGCCGCTGCCGGCCAGGTCGACCAGCCAGGGGCCCTGCCACTGGCGGGCCGGATCGTCGAGGCGGCCGAGCGGCACCGGCAACCCGGCTCCGGCCTGCCCGGCGATCTCCAGCCGGAGCCCGTCCGGGGTGCTGCGGATCCCTCCGGCCGCCTGGTCGAGGGTGAGGGCGGGCGGCAACGGCGGTAGCCAGATCGCCTGGACGCGTTGGTCACTCGCGGCCATCTGCTCGACCACCGTGGAGAGCAGCGTCGGACCGGTGGTGCGCTTGGTCGCCTTCGGCTCCTCGGGTACGCCGTCGTCGGTGTCCCGGCGGACGGTGCCGAACACCGGCATCGGCTTCGCCATCGGCCCGACGATCGGGGCGAGTTCGGCGTCGGCGCCGTCGGTGAGCGGGCCGGACACGTAGGCGGCCTTGAACCGCTGGTAGATCGAGACGTCGACCTTCAGGTACCCGTTGCCGGGTAGCGGCGGCAGCTGGAACGCGTCCACGGTGTCGAGGACGGTGCGCGACTCCATCTCGGTGAGCGTGCGCAGCCCGAGACGGTAGGCCAGGTAGTTTTCCAGGCCGCGCATCTTGCCCTGCTCGACCCGCTGGCTCGACAGCAGCAGGTGCACCCCGATGGATCGGCCGATCCGACCGATCCGGAGGAACAGGTCGATGAACTCCGACTTCGCGGCGAGCAGCTCGCCGAACTCGTCGATGAGCACGAGCAGGTGCGGCAGCGGGGGCAGGGTGCTGCGCTCGCCCTGCACCGCGCGCAGCAGGTGGTACTCGACGATGTCGGTGACCTTGCCCGCGTCCGCGAGCAACTGCTGGCGGCGCTGCACCTCACCGTCGAGGCTGGTGTACATCCGTTCCACCAGCGCAGCGTCCGCGACCAGGTTGGTGATCAGGCCGGAGACGTGCGGCATCTCGGCGAACGGCGCGAACGTCGCACCGCCCTTGTAGTCGACGAGCACCATCGCCAACCGTTCGGGCGGATGGCTGGCCGCCAGGGCGAGGACGAGCGTCCGCAGCAGCTCACTCTTGCCCGACCCGGTGGCGCCGACACACAACCCGTGTGGGCCCATCCCGAGCTGAGCGGATTCCTTCAGGTCGAGCAACACCGGTCGTCCCACCGGATCCACCCCGATCGGCACGCGCAGGAAGTCGCGCTCACCCCGCGGCCGCCACAGCGTGGCCAGATCCAGGTTCGTGGGATCGGACAACCCCAGCAGGTCCTGGAAGTCGGCCGGCGGGGTGCCGGTGCCGTCGTCGTACGAGTCGGCCGACAGTCGCAGCGGTGCGATCCCCCGGGCGAGGCCCTCCACCAGCGGCACCGGCACCTCGTCGACAGTGCCGACCACCGTCATCGGCGGCGACGCGGTGAGATCCTCCAGGGTCAGCGAACCACCGTCGAGGGTGATCCGCCGGGAGATGTCGCCGGGCTCGTGCAGCCGGTCGGCGAGCAGGTGGACGACTGTGACACCGAGGCTCCCGAGGCCCACGAACTGGTCGGGGCTCGCCAGCGCGCGGGCCACCGCGCCGTGGGCGTCGTCGATGACCAGCAGCCGCGACCGCGTACGGGCCTCGGCCCTACCGGCGTTGTGGCGGAACGACTTGAGCGCGTTGGTGGCCCGCTCCTCCAGGTCCGTGGCGAGGAGTTCGGCGAGCGTCTCGGGAGCGGTGACCAGGAGCGGGGTCGGGCCGCTCGGGCCGATCGAGGCGCGGTCGAGCAGGTGCGGCAGCCAACGGGCCCACTGCCAGGTCGTCGCCCGCTCCGGTGTGGTGACGACCGCGAGCGTCACGTCGTCGGGGGCGTGGAACGCGGCGACCTGCACGAGGACGGCGCTGGCGAGGGCGACGACCTCGTTGTAGTCCGGGCAGATCACGCTGACGTCGCCGGCGCAGTCCAGGTCGACCCGGACCGGCAGCCCGGGCGTCAGCTCGAAGCGTCGCATCAGCGACTGCGCCTCGTGACGCATGAAGGGGTCGAGCGGGTTGGTCGGTGTGCTCTGCTCGCGCAGTTGGATCGGCCGGACCGGTAACGCGCCCATGCCCACCCGTACCCGCAGGAAGTCGACGTCGGCACGACGGCGCTCCCACAACCGGGCCGGGCTGCGGATGACGTCGAGCAGCCGGCTGACCGGCGGGTCCAGCACGGTCGCCTGTTCCTGAAGACGTTGCTCGTCCTCGCGGAGCTGCTCGCGTAGCTCTTCCAGGTAGTCCTGGTAACGCTCACGCTGGACCCGGCGCTGCCGACCGGCCTTGCCGAGCTGGGTGAGGTACATGGCTCCGGCGGCGGCCAGCGCGACGACCATGACCACCGCACCCAACGCGGCGAAACCGGAGCCGCGCAGGAACATCATCATGCTCATCGCCACGCCCGCGCCGGCCATCGGCAGCAAGGCCTGCAGCCCGACCGCGGATCGGCCGTCGGGGAGCTGCGGTGGTGCGTCCAGCACGAGCGGATCCATCGTGGACGCCGGACGGGCGACCCGGGTGGGGCGGTGCACCATGCGCGTCGACATCAGGGCGTCCTCCGGTCACATCCGCCGGGCCGTGGCCAGCGCCAGGCCGGCCGCGCGGGTCGCCTCGACGAGTGTCGCCTCGCCGATCCGCGACGGCGTGATGAGCGCCCCGGCCGCCAGGTGCCGGTCGTAGGGCAGCACCACCACCGGCACGCCGGTGTGTTCGATCAGCTCGCGGGCGGCGTCGCCGAGGAGCGCGGCGCGGCCGTCGGGGTTGCTGGTGCTCAGGACGACCACCACCCGCGCCAGCCACGACCCGTACCCGCCGTCGATGATCCGGCGCAACGCCTGGTAGGTGGCCCGGACCCCGTCCGGCGTCCCCGCCGCGACGAGCACTACCGAGTGCGCGTCGGCCATCGCCGCCGCCGCGGTGCGGGACTCCAGGCCGGGCGGGCAGTCGACGACGGCGACCGCGAAGAGCCGCGACAGCGCCCGCGTCACCTCGCTGCACAGCGTCGGGTTCGCGGTGCCGCTCGGCAACACCCACAAACCCGTTCCGGTACGCGGAAGGAACGGCTCGAGCGCGCGGAGGTCGCCGCCCCGGGCGGCGATCAGGTCGGGTGCCAGCCTCTCCAGGGGCGGCTCGCCCGGCGCGCCGAGCCGCCAGGTCAACGAGCCCTCGTACGGGTCGGCGTCGGCGGCGAGCACCGGATCGGCTCGCCGCGCCGCGAAGACCGACGCCAACACCGCTGCCACGGTGGTCTTCCCGGCCCCACCGTGCACCGAGGCGACCGCGATGCGCCGCCCGGTGTGGACCGGCACCTGCACCTCGGCCGCGAGGTCGGCCAACTCCCGGGTGGCCTGTCCACTGGTGAACATCCGGCTGACGCTGCGCCACAGTCGCCGCGGTGCCGGATCGCCGGGACGGATGCGCCGCACGAGCGACAGGTCGTCCAGCTCCGGCCCGGTCGGCTCGCCGGGCACCCGTGGTGTCGGAGCCGACCGGGGTGGTGCCGACGCCGGCTGGCGAGGAGCCGCGGCAGGGGTGGTCGAGCCTCCCGGCACCCGCAGTTGTGGTGGGTGCGGTCCGTGCCCCCCGGAATGGGTCGGCCCGGGAACCGGTGGAGCACTCATGCCACCGCCTCAATCAGAACGTGTCGAGAAGTCGCGAGTAGAGCCCGAACACCCCCACCGCCACGGGGATCAGCGCCATCACGGTCAGCGCCTCGACGCGGTCGGCGTACTGCCGGGCTCGCGCCAGCGCGTGTGGTGGCGGCCGGTAGGCCAGGATCACCAGGGTCGCCGCGCAGAAGGCCAGCGCCACGAGCGCCGGACCCCACCAGGCACCGGGTGCCTCCCGTGCCCAGCGGGCCAGCAGGCCGCCCGCGATGACCAGCGCGCCCGACACCAGCCCGGCCACCTCGACGGTCAGCGGGAACGCCCGCATCCGCAGCAGCAGAGCGGTGGCCACCAGCGCCGCCAGCACCAGCGCCCAGGGGCCGGCCGCGGCGGCCAGGACGAGGCCACCGAGCGCCGCCGACGTCGCCGTCGCCAGCGTCGCCACGGCCAGCCCTCGGTGCGCGGAGTCGACTGCGGCCAACACGGCGACGCGGCTGACCGACTCGTCGTTGCTCCGCCGGTCGTCGAGGCGGGTGAGCCCGGACGCGATCATCGCGACCCGGGGCAGCAGGCCCAACATCCCCACCGACACGATCGTCAGCACCGCCGCGACGCGTTCGGCGGGCACGGCGAACGCGAGGGGTACGCCCCAACCGGCCACCAGGGTCAGCAGCGTTCCACCACCGAGGACGCCGGCCCGGCGGTTGCCCGTCACCGCGCCCACGGCGAGCACGACGCAGCCGACGCCGATGGCCCAGAGCGCCCAGCGCACTGTGTGCCCGCTCGTCAACCCGGGCACCATGGTCATCGTCATCGCGGCACCGCTGAGCAGGACCGCGATCCCGACGGCCCGCCTGCCTACCAGCCCGACGAGGAGACCAGCCAGCGCGACCACGGCCCCGATGACGGTGACCGCCACCGCCCCCAGCGGTGGGGCGGCGAGCACCGCCGCCATGCTGGCGGCGACCAGGCAGACCGCGGTGGCGGTCCACATCCGCGCGGTGGTGCCCCATCGCCCGTGCCGCCGGGCGAGATCGTCGCCGACCTCGTCGGCGACGTCGTGCACGATCGCAGCCGGTGGAGCCTCGGAGATCGGGTCGACCCGCAGCATGGCGCCATCAGGGACGGCCGCCTGCCGCAGGCTGCCGCCCGGATCGAGCACGGTGCCGTCGAGGGTGCTGATCTGGTAGCCCCGGGAGTCGTCCATCGGCCGGTGCCCGACCATGGCGACGATCTCGGGCAACAGCAGACCGAGCGGCTCGTCGGCCGGCAGCACGAGGTCGATGCGCCGGTGCGCCCCGGCCAGGGTCACCCGGCTGAGCTGGCCTGCGGCGCTGGAAGACTGCGTCTGGGTCATCGCGCCGCCTCCGACTGGGCCGGTGGTGGGTTGCGTGCCTTCTGCTGGTCGGCGATCACGCCCTGGAGGAAGGACCAGCCCACACACCCGGCGCAGGCCACAGCCGCCAACACGAGCCCGATCCGCAACCAGCGGAAGCCGTCACCGGTGGCCCGGACACGGCGCTGCCTGCCCCACAGCAGCAGCTCACGCATTCGGGCACGGCGGACCGCGACCGACTCGATGAGCTGGGTGTCGTATTCACGAGCCACGGCCCGATTCTATCCACGACCGCTAATCCGACGGGGGTGACGATTCGTGGCGGCGACCCGGCCAACTGGTCGTTCCTCATGGATGGGCCCGCGACGGAATCGTCCGTCGCGGGCCACCTTCCATGGATCAGCGTCGCAGGGTCAGCAGACCCGGCTCAGCGTTGCAGGGTCAGCAGACCCGGGCGGTACGGCAGGAGGCCGTAGTCGACGCCGTCGGAGCTGGGGGAACGGCCCTGGTAGAGCAGTTGCAGGTTGCAGGCGTTCACGGTCATCGTCTGGTCCGCGCTGGTCCGCAGCAGCTCACCGTGGCTGATGTCGTTGGTCCAGGTGGCGCCGCTGTTGACCTTGCCGGCGAACGGGTTGCTCTGGGACGCGGCCTGCGGCGTCCACGTACCACCCAGGCTGGTGGCCGTGAAGCTGCGGAAGTAGCGGCCCGTCGAGCCGATCGCCTCGACGATCATCAGGTACTTGTTCAGGCCCTGGAGCTTGTAGACCTGGACGGCCTCGAACAGGTTGTTCGTGGTGTCGGTCATGATCGTCTGGTAGTTGGAGCCGAAGCTGCCGGGGAAGTTCCCGATCGGCATGCTCGCCCGGTAGATCTTGCCGTTGTCCCCGGCGAAGAACAGGTACATGTTCTGGTCGTCGCCGATGACCGCCTGGTCGATCGGCCCCGTCCCCGAACCCGTGATGCTGCCGCTGAACAGCGTCTGCGGCGACGACCAGCCGTTCGGGTTGGTCGGGTCACTCGAGGTCCGGTACGAGAACGCCGGGCCACCCCACTGGTACGCCAGCACCCAGATGTTGCGCGGCGCGAAGTAGAACAGCGACGGCGCGACAGTTCCCGAGTTCATCGCGTTCTGGCTGGCCGAGCCCATCTGGTTGTAGTTGCTGAACAGCCCGAAGTTCATCGAACCCCAGCTCGACCCGAAGTCGTGCGTGGTGGCGTAGACGAGCTGCTGGCCGTTGTACGGCGCGACGGTGAAGTCCTTCAACGACACCCAACCGGACCTCGGCTGCGCCAGAGGGCCCGTCGACGACCACCGGTACGTCGAGGGAAGGTCACAGGTGCCGGTGGGCGGCGGCGTGGTGGTGGGCGGGGTGCCCCCGTCAACACGGACGAGCTGCCACTGCTGGTTGGCGCCGTTCCAGTCGTCGTACTGCACGATGTTTCCACCGTCGGCGGTCGAGGCGCCCTGCACCTCCATGACCTTGTTGCTGTTCCGGTTGATCAACCGCACGTAGCCGCTGTCCGAATCGGCCAACCGGAACTGCTGGTTGGTCCCGTTGTTGTCGGACCACTGCACGATCGCCGCACCGTTGGCCGTCGAACGCTGATAGACGTCGAGCACCTTGCCCGACAGCCGCGACTTCAACCGGTAGTAGCCACCACCGGAGTCGACGAACTGCCACTGCTGCTGGTTGCCGTTGTTCCGGGCCCACTGCGTGATCCGGGCACCGTCGTTCGTGGCCAGGTTGTAGACGTCCAGGGCCTTGCCGCTGTTGCGGTTGACCAACACGTACCACGCGCTCGTGTCGACGGTCGCGGCGGCGGCGGGTGACTGCACCGCCGCCACGGCGACACCACCGACCATCACCGCCGCCGCACCGGCGGCGAGAAGCCGGGGCAGCCACCAGCGCCGCCGCGTGGGCGGCGGCGCGATCGATGGAGACCTATCTAGGGCAGACATGATCCTCCTCCAATGACCAAGAGCCGAACGGCCTGCCCGGAGCTGGGCCCACCGCGACGCGTGGCCGGGACCAGACATCCCAGCGTTAGCGTTAACAAGACGCCTGGATGCCCCAGCGCACGCCTGATTCGAGATCGACGAAGCAGGGCTTGCCCGGGAAGCCAGCTCCTCGTCGTCCTTAGGCATCGACTGTGAGCGATAACATGGCGTTCGTCAAGACGTAACGTGTTGGGAACATCGATGGCTGCCATCGCGTCGGGCGCGACGTGATCGCGCCGCGCCGAACACCCGCAGGCCACCACCCCCGCTCGACCGGCGGGTAACTTCCGGCTCCCTAGATCGTTGATCGCCCTGTGCGGCCAGCCCCCGACCGTGACCGTCACGGCGTCATCTCGGGATCGTCTCGACCTGACATGCGAGCGTCGGCAGAAGGCGCGGCGGGAACGGCGGACCGATGACGAGCACGGAGCCGACCGGGCCGCGACGTAGCCTCAGGTCGTCGAATCGGGCGACGCTCCTGGAGCTGTTCTTCGACGTCTTCTACGTCGCCATGTTCGCGCAGCTCTCCATGCAGTTCGCCGGGAATCCGAGCTGGGGTGGCCTGGGACAGACCCTCATCCTGCTGCTGGCCGCATGGTGGACCTGGTCGACGACGGTGAACGCCACCGAGTTCTACGACCCCCGGCTTCGGGCGATCCAGGCCGTGATCGCCGGAACGGTCTTCGGCGTGGCCCTGATGGCGGTCGCCGTACCGGCCGCCTACGGCGGGCGCGGGCTGCTCTTCGCCGGCGCGTACGTCGGCATCCACGTGCTCCGGGGGATCCTGCTGATCGTCGCGCTGCGCCCACGCCGTGCGCACGCCCGGGAGGAACGCGTCCTCTTCTGGTTCGTCCTGTCCGGGATCCTGTGGCTCACCGGCGGGTTCGCCGGACCGGCCTGGCGGACCGGCCTGTGGGCCGGCGCGATCGCCGTCGACTACCTGGCCGCCGGACTGCGCTACCCGACACCTCGACGAGGTCGGCAACCCATCACACGGTTGAGCACGCACTTCGGCGAGCGCTACCAGCAGATCGCCATTCTCGCCCTCGGCGAGCTGGCACTGATGTCCACGTTGATCTTCAGCCGCGCGACCTACACCCCGGCCCGTGCCGTCGCGTTCCTCACCGCGATCGTCACTGCACTGCTGTTCTGGCAGATCTACGTGTTACAGAGCAACAAGCTGGTCGACCGGTCGGCGCACCTGCGTCCGCACGCCTCGATCCTGTTGGCCCCGTATGTCTACGCCTTCGTCGTCACCGGCATCATCGCCACGTCCGGCGGTGTGGACCTCGCCCTCCACGACCCGCAGGGAACCACACCGGCGAGTTGGGTCGCTCTCCTAGCCGTCGGACCGGTCCTGTACGTGCTCGGCCGGATGAGCTCGGAGTACGTGCTCCTCGGCCAACTCCCGCCCACCCGCATGGCCTGGCTGGCGCTGCTGCTCGCCTCGACACCGCTGCTGACCATGCTGACCCCGGTGCTCGTCATGATCGTCACCGTGGCCGTCCTGGTCGGCATCACGATCACCGACGTGCGGCGGCTCCGACGCGCCGCCCTGGCGGACTAGCTCCCTGCCTCCCGCACGAGGGGCAGCCTCTCCGAACCGCCCTCCCGAGCGCCGGTGCGTCCGTACGACCGGAAAACGCCGGCGCGACGGGGAGTGGTCCCGGTGATGGCCGCGACCGGGTTCGGACGGAGGCGTCCTTCGCCGCCTCGACAATTCAGGCTTCAGCCGTAGACCTGCTTGGCGTGGGCTTGCCAGGCGCCGAGAGCCGCCGGGCGCACGTCGCGCCAGAATTCCTCGGGTGCCCCTTCCCGGATCAACGTCTGCATTTCCTCGCTCGCAGTATCAAGCACCATGCCCAGCGCCAGCGCGCCACGCTCCGGTGTCAGCTTCTCGGCGCTCGCGGCGACCGCCGCCTTCCACTCCTCGTCGGTCAGGTACTCGTCGATGAGTCGCAGGATCTGGGCTTCCTCGAGCGCAAGGTGCTCCCGTAGTGCCGGGTCCAACCGCTGCGCGATGTCGGCCAGGGTTTCGCGGTCGGCGGCGCCACCGGACTCCTTCCACCGCCCGGCGGTGGCGGCCAGGTTCAGCAGGTCGATGTGGAGGTGCTCATGCTGCGACTCCATCGTCACGACCAGCGGCTGAATTCGGTCGGGGCAGCGCTCGTGCAGCTTCGGCCAAACGTGGTCGTCTTCACTGGAGTGGTGCCCGGAGAGCAGGTCAGCCAAAAGAATGGTGTGCTCCCCGACCACCGAGGCTCGCGCCACGTCACCCGCCGCAACGCCACGGACGGTCTCCGGAAGCCGCCCGAAATGCAGGCGGAACGCATCGTGCGCACCCACCATGTCGCGACTGTCTGCCACTTTACTCTCCTCGTCTTCCATGACTTCTCTCACCTGCTGATGCAATCTGGGTGCAGCAGCAGACGGTTCTGAGACTGGCCGTACTCATTGGCGCGGACGCGAGCCGTCGCCTGTCGGCTGGCTGACGGCGGCGCGGCTGTGAATAAACGCGGCCCACGGTGATCGCCGCTGCTACTGCGCGATCGTGTCCAGCCAGGTGTATCGCAGGCGGGTCGCGCGTTCCACGCTGGCGGTTGCCGCACCGAGCCCGAGGGCGATGTTGGCGACCAGCGGTAGCTGGATCGGCGAGCTGAACGTCCCGAAACGCTCGACGACCGGAGGGATCCGCATCGCGATTTCGAGGAGTTGCGGGATCAGCAGCAGCGCTGATGCGGACAGGACCAGCAGAGACAGGACGCTGATCGTGCGGCTCAGCATGCGGTGGTCGCGGTGTAGTTTCGCGCGGCGGCCCTCTGCTGAACGCTGGTCGGGAATGAGCTGACGCTCGGGGCCGTCCTCGGGGATGAAGTGGCAGCGACGCAGACCGAACGCCGACGAGATCACCTCGATGCTGCCGCCTTCGATGGGAAAGACCGCTGGGAGTGTCGAGACCGCATGATGCCGGCTGTTGCGGTAGAGGTGGGCCTTACCCTTGCCGTCCGAGGTTGCTACGCGCTGCCAGTACGGCACATCGACCGCGTAATGCTCGCGCACGCTGCCCGCGCCGCTGGAATCCGCCGGGAGGTAGAACAGGGCACGTGAAAGGACTTGCCACCCGCGGAAGGGTTTCAGCGCGCGGCCACTGCCGGGCGTGATTTTGCCAGCGGCCTTATCGCGGCGTCGCCGGGTGAGCATCGGGTCTCCTCCAAGACGGTAAGACGTCTGATGGGCTTCGTGCGGCGACCACCGACGGGCAACGCTGCGATGGTCGGGCCGGTCTCCGCGGCCAGTGGGTGCTCAAGGCCGGTCGGGCGGGCGTTTCGCGTCGTGCTGCTGCAGGAGGGTGTCGAGTCGTTTGAGGACGCGTAGCTGGGCCGGGTTGTAGAGCTCGACGAGCGCATGGGCCATGGTGAGTCCGGCTGCTGTCGCTCCCAGCGGGGAGCTTTGCAGGGGATTGTTCAGCTGCGGGTATTCCCCGCGGAGCCGGACCGTGACCGGAACCATGCGCCGGGCCAGGTCTTCGACCGTGCCGTCGTCTGCCGTCGCGGGCAGACGATCGAGTTCGACGTCGGTCTCCTCCCGCCGGTACAGCACCTGACGGAACGCCTCCAACGTCGGTTCGTCGAAGACCGCCGCATACACCGACAGCAGCAGCCGCTGTGTCGATGACAGCTGCGCCGACAACGCCGCGAAACCTCGCGGGGTCACGGCCGGCGCATCGTGGTCCAGCACCTGCGCCAGCTCCGACCGGATCCGCGTCAAATGCTCGATGGTCACCTCGAGTTCCGCATGCAGCGCGCGGATTTCTGCAAGGCCGCCGGCGCCAGCACCGTCCATCGCGGCGATCTGCGGAAGACTGATCCCGAGCTCGCTCAACCTCTTGACCTGCAGCAGACGGATCAGATGCGACACCCCGTACCGCTTGTACCCGTTCGCCGCCCGCTCGGGCTCGGCCAGCAGCCCGACCTTGTGGTAGTGCCGCACGGTGCTCACCTTGGTGTGCGTGATCCGCGCCAGCTCTCGCATGCTCCATGCCATAACGAGCCTTCACCCCTTCGCCCTCGTCAGTTCCCGCGCCGCTGCGTTGAAGAGCCGGGTCTCAGCTCAACAGCAGCGGCACCAGATAAGCCAGCGACAAGGCCTCATAGATCGCGCCGATAACGAACAACGCCAGCACCGGCAGAGCGAGCCACCCGATCCGCTTCAGTCCGTGGACGTAACCCCGCCGCCGGTTGACCGCTCCGGCAGTCGAGGGCCGTATCCAAGACCTACCCAGCAGGTAGGCGCCGAGCAGCAGCAGCACGTACGCCTGGAACTCGATCACCATCGTCAAGGAGTGTGGGATCAGAGTCATCGTCGTGACATGATCCACCGGCGCCAGAGTGATACCGGTCTGCACCGCGAAGAACGCGAAGACCGCGACCCCCAGAAAGGGCACCACCAGCGACGGCAACAGGATCGCGGCCAGCGCGATCCGGCCGATGTTCACCACCATGATGGTCAGCGCGAACAACCACGGAGTACGTAGCAGTGACACGACCTGATCCGTCGTCCCGTCGTCCTCCATCGACCCCTTGAGTGCCGCGTTCAGATCAGGAACCACCGCTCCTACCACCAGACCGACTGCCAGCAGGCCGTAGGCCATGAGGCTCAGCCACAGGTAGGGACGCAGATTCTCGCGGATGATCCCGAGCGGGGTCCGGATCACGGGCATGGGGGACACTCCGTACGTTCGAAGTCGCCCGTATGGCGACCTTGCGCACCCATGAGAACGTGTGCGCTTAGCGCACGGTCAAGAGCAACTCGCAGTGGCTCCTGCTCACCGCTGGCGGCTGGCAGGCCGAACGCGAAGCAATCGGTGCCGGGTCCGACCCGCGCACGGCTGGCACCAACACACCCACCAGCGCAAGCAGGCAACCTTGCCGGGAGCCGCCTTACCGTTTCGTGGCCGAACCGGTTGCGGCTCTACCGGGCCGGTCGGCAGCACCACCATCGTGCGCAGTGGCGAGAGGAAGACCGGCACCCAGGCGACGGCCATGCCGACGGTGCCGCACCAGAGCGCGGCCCGCAGCGACACGTACTCCCCGACGAAGCCGGCGAGCACCGAACCGATCGGCAGTGCCCCGGAGAGGACGAAACGCATTGTGGCGTTCATCCGGCCCAACATCCGATCGGGAGTGATGGTCTGCCGGAAGCTGACCAGCAGGACGTTGTCGATCGACGCCTTCGCCATCATCAACAGGTACGCCACAGCGGCCGCCCACAGCCAGACACCCCGGTCGGCGAAGGGCAGCAGCAGGTAGACGGGCGCCACTGTCGTCGCGGCGACGATGAGGGTCCGCCCGTAGCCGAAGCGCAGCGCTAGTCGCCGGGCGGCCATCGTGCCCAGGACCGCGCCCACCCCGCCCACGGCGAAGAAGACGCCGACCAGTCCCTCCGGCAACCGCAACTCCCGGACGATCAGCAGCGGAACGATGACGACGATGACAGTGGAGGCCAGGTTCACCAGCGCCCCCGATGCGGCGACGGCACGCAGGGCGGGCTGTCCGGCGACGTACCGCAGGCCCTCACCGATCTCTCGCCACAGATGCCGGGGCCTGTCGGGTACGACAGGCGCCGGCTCCGGGCGGCGGATCGGGCAGAGGCAGAGAAACGACCACAGGTAGGTGAGCGCGTCGACGGCGATGGCCACGGGCGCGGTCAGTGCCTGGACGAGCGCACCGCCGGCCCCCCGGCCGACGATCCGGGAGACCGCCTCGGTACCGGCGAGGCGGGCGTTACCGGCCACCAGGTGCTCGCGTCCGACGACAGTCGGCAGATAGCTCTGCGCCGCCACGTCCGAGAAGACCCGGCCCGCGCCCACCAGGAAGGCGACGACGAAGAGTTGGGTCATCGTGAGGATCCCCCACCACCACGCCAGCGGCACCCAGGCCAGCAGCAGGAACCGGACGAGGTCGGCGGCGAGCAGGACGGGACGCCGACGCATCCGGTCGACCCACACACCGGCGGGCAGGCCGATCAACAGGAACGCCGCCGTGGTGGCGGCGTTCAGCAGGCCCACCTGCTCCGGGCCGGCCTGCAGGGCCACGATCGCCGCCAGGGGGAAGGCGATGTAGCTGATCTCGCTGCCGACTCGACTCACCGCCGTACTCGCGAAGAGCAGTTCGAAGTCCCGATTCGCCATGCGGAGAGCATGGTGCGACATCAGATCCAGCTGGATAGATTTAGACCACGCTAAATTCCAGGAGGGCGATGCTCACCATCGGGTTCTCGGCGTACGACCTCGCGGTGATGCGGTTCGCGTTCTCGCCGATGCAGGAGATCGTCGCCAGCGTCCGCGTGCTCAAGGATCCAGCGGCGCACGCCCTGCACGTGCCGTGGGTCAAACAGGTGGCACCTCGGGTGGCCGCGGCAGCGGGCGCCTTCGACCTGCTGTTCGCCCTGGTGCCGGTACCGAGCTGGTACATCCCCGACTTCGTCACACCACCCCCGACGACGCCGGTACCCGATCTGCAGACCGAGCTAGCGGATCTCCGCCGCATCGAACCGCAGCGGGTACGCACAGACCTGGACCGGTTGGCGACCTTGCGGGACCCGGCGCGGCAGAGCGCGACCAGCGGGTGGAACGAAACCAAGGCGCGCACCGACGATGCCGAGTTGCACGCCATGTGGACCGATCCGTCGGCGGGGCTGGATCGCCTCGCCCGGCAGATGAACGACTACTGGAGCCTGGCGGTCAGCGAGTACTGGCCGCGGTTGCGCAGCCTGCTGGAAGCCGACGTGGTGCACCGCGCCCGCCGCCTGGCCGACGGCGGCCCCACGAGCCTCTTCGCCGACCTGGCACCATCCGTGAGCTGGCAGGACGACCAGCTCACGATCGCTCATCCACGCTTCGTCGGGCATCGCCAACTGGACGGCGAGGGCCTGCTGCTCGTCCCGTCGGCGTTCGTCTGGCCGACCGTCTTCTCCAGCACGATGCCACCCTGGCAACCGACCCTGACCTACCCCGCCCGCGGCGTGGCGACACTGTGGGAGCAGCGGACCACAGCGGCCGCCCCCGCGCTGGAACGGGTGATCGGGCGCTCGCGCACCCGGCTGCTGCTGGAGCTGGACGCCCCGGCCTCCACCACGGAACTCGCCTACCGCACCGGCCTGACGCCGGGAGCCGTCTCGCAACACCTGGGCCTGCTGCGGTCGGCCGGCCTGGTGGGCGCGTCGCGCAGCGGCCGGCTGGTGCTGTACTTCAGAACCGACGCGAGCGACATGCTGCTGACCGAGGTTCGGGACTGACTGACACCATCCCATGACTGGCCCGTGGCCACCTCGATCAACCGGCGTTGGACGACGCGGCCTGAAAGGCGGCACCCGCCGTCTTCGCCGGACACCGTGGCTGACGCCGGGGCCGCACAGACGTCGGGAACTGGAAAAAGGCCGCAACCCCTGTTACAGCAGGTCACGGCCTTGATCGTTGGTGCGCCCGAAGGGACTCGAACCCCTAACCTTCTGATCCGTAGGAGGAAGGGTAACCCACCTTCCCCACCGAATACAAAGTCTCATAGCTCGTACTGTATTGCAAGCCCTTCGTCCACGCGGAGGGCTTTTTGTTTCGGCTGGTCCACGCGCTGCAGGCGACGGGCAGGGTGATGGGCTCGCCGCTGCCGGGCTCACCGTGCTGATTTCGACCCGCCCGTGCTCGACCGGTGCCGAACATCCGAGCACCATCGGAGCACCATGCGGGCCGCGATATCCCTCGGATCTGAGCGCCGAGGGTTCTGGCGATGTCGACAATTAGGTAGCACGCACGCTCCCCAATGACCGCCTTCATCTCCCGCTTCACTCGGACCGAGGCGGGACCGCTGGCGCCACCCACAGACCTTGGCGCGGTGATCCGCGCTTCGATGACAGCGGGAGCGGGCGGCCGAGTGCGGCGATGTTAGTCGTCTTCGGGGTCGGCGAACCGTAGTTCGGCCGCCGCCTCCGCCATGGCGGAGTCGTCGAAGTCCGGTAGCGCCCGTTCCGGCAGGTGCAGGTCGGCGTCCGGGTCGATGCCCTCTGAGCTGCCGATCAGGTCCAGTAGGAATTCCTCGGCACCGCGCAGCAGTACGGGGTCCTCCGTCCAGAAGCCGAACTCGAGGCTGCGTCGTGACGACGCCGTGAAGTTCGCTGACCCGATCCAGAGTCGCTTCGGGGTGAAGGCGGTGACGTCGGCCGGCCCGAAGTCGTCTTCGTCGTGTTCCCAGAGGCGGCCGAGTAGCGCCAGCTTGGCGTGGAGGATCGGTGGCATGGACCCGTTGGCGCCCACGCCCTTGCGGAAGCCGATCGTCCGCACGGTCGGGATCATCTCGTCGCCGGGCGGCAGCGACCACCCGGGTCCGATCATCGGGGGCTCACCGTCGACCAGTGAGGTCAGTTGCTCCAGCGGGGGGAAATAGCACACCGGGAGACCGGGCGCGCGGGTGTTGAGGTCGGCCAGGCGGCGAAGCTTGTAGGGCAGATCCGGCGGCTGCACCTTCTTGTCCCGGGCCTGCTTGCTGACCACCACGCAGGCAGCCTGCAGCCTGGCGAGTTCGTCGAGCAGTTCCGGGTCGTCCATCCACATCGCGCAGCCCAGCAACGTCGCCCCAGGCCCATGGTGTTGGTCCCACCGCTGCTGCCGGTGCTCTCGGAAGTCCCGGATTCCCTGTACCAGGCCAGCCAGCACGTCCCGACCGAAGAAGGCCTGATTTCCGGCCGGGCCGACGTCGAGCGCACGGTCGTACCACTGCCTGAATTCCGGCTGCGCTTCCTCGTCCCCCATGAAAGCAGGTTAGAACCTTCGCGCCTGCGGCCCGACCGCCGCCGGGTCAGGAGGCGTTGGCGGCGGTCTTCCGTGGCGTCGGTCAGCGGGTCTTCTTCGTCGCTCGCTTGCGAGGCGGGGTCAGCAGGTCGGCGATCGCGGCGATGGCGGACGGCACGAGCCGGTAGTAGGCCCAGACGCCGCGCTTGTCACGCTCGAGCAGGCCGGCCTCGGTGAGGATCCGCAGGTGGTGGCTAACGGTCGGCTGGGAGAGTCCGAGGGGCGCGGTGAGGTCACTGACCGACGCCTCTCCCTGCGGGGCCGACTGGATCAGGCTGAGCAGTCGCAGCCGGGCCGGGTCGGCGAACGCCTTCAGCACTCCCGCGAGCCGTTCGGCATCGGCGCGGTCGATCGGCTCGCCGGCGAGGGGCGAGATGGCGGGCGTCGCACTCTTCACAGTTCCCACGTCGTGCATCGTTGCAGCTGACACCGTCGATCGGCTGGTGAACGAGGGCAGGATCACCGTGAGTTCGTGTAGGCACCCACCGCTTCTGCCGTCTCGGCATGATGATCTATGGATCGAGGGAGGTGTCGTGCGTGCCCGGGTCGGGTGATGTGGTGGTCGTCGGGGGTGGGCAGGCGGGCCTGGCTGCCGGTTACTACCTGCGCAGCGCCGATCTGGATTACGTCATCCTCGACGCCCAGCCGCAGCCGGGTGGCGCGTGGCGGCATGGCTGAGAGTCGTTGCGGTTGTTCTCCCCAGCGGAGTACAGCCCGCTGCCGGGGTGGGGCATGCCGCGGCAGGAGGGTGAGGAGTTCCCGACCGCCGGGCACGTCGTGGACTATCTGCGGGGCCTACGAGCAGCGCTACGACCTTCCGGTGCTCCGGCCGGTCCGGGCTCAGAAGGTGCGGCGAGCCGGGGAGCGCCTGGCGGTGCAGACCGGCGCCGGGGAGTGGCTAGCCCGGGACGTCATTTCGGCCACCGGGACGTGGGAGTGCCCTACGTGCCCGACATCCCGGGGCCGTGCGGAGTTCGCCGGCCGGCAGCTGCACACGGTGCACCACACCTCGGGATCAGGGGCCACTGGTTCTACGTCATTTGCACGGGTTGAGCGTCCCCTGGATGAGTGGCCCGGACCTCGTTGCGCAGGGTCCGGACCGCTCCACATCCGCGCTGTGGTCAGGCTTGACTGCGGTGTTGTTGTGGGCAGCGCGGGATGCGGCGATCAGTGACGCGCCGAGGTTCGCCGCTTTCTGAGGGGTGAGCCGGATCGTCGTACGGTCCCAGAAGCCCGACAGCAGCGATGCGGCCAGGTTCCGGACCGCGTTGTGGTTCATCCCGTCGAGCTTGGTCATGTCGGTGGGGCGCTGTTCCGGGTTGTCGATGGCCAGCGTCACTGATGGCGGCTCGTCGTACCCGTCGGGAGAGTTGAACGCCTGAAGGTCGACCGTCGCCACCTTGATGTCGTTGGAACATTCGTGGTGCTGGCCGTACACGGCGGCCACGTGCCGGTCGTGCAGGCGGACGCCGTCTTCGGTAAGGCACTCCCCACCGCACCACACCGGGCACTGCGGCTCGGCCGGCTTGGCGGGTGGAAGCAGGTAGCCGGCGTGCGACCACATCGCGAAGTCCACCATCGCGTCCAGCACCTGCTCCTCGGTGCAGTTCAACCGCACAGCCTGCTCAGCGACGCTCAGACCCTGCTGGGTAAGTCGCTCGGCGACCACGCCGCGGAACACGCTGATCTTCTGCTCGGCCGTCAGGCCCTCGTCGTGGACCACCAGATCGGCCACGGTCTGGTCGAGGCTCGGCCGGTATGGCCTCGGCGCTGGACCGGCCAATCCGGCCTCGACCAGCTGGTTGTCCGTATCGCGCGCCATGGCCACAACTCGTCCGACCGCCGTCCGCACCTGCTCAGCCTCGTCCAGCGTGAGCCGCAACGCCGCCGTCGCGCCCTCGATCACGAACTTCACCACCGGCTCGACCGCGTCGGCGTGCTGCTCCAAGTCGACCTCCAGCCCCGGCGGCCGGTACGTCCCATCGCTGCACGACTCGCCGGCAGTACTCACTGAGCTGTGTAGCGACAACAGCACAGGCGGCGAGTCGTCTGGCCAGTGGATGCGATCCTCGAGATGGTCGCCGTCCTGGTGCGTCGCGACACACCAGGAAGGACACGCCCGCCTCAGCCAGTACGGCCGGTGCGTTCGGCGGGCTTCCATGACCGCCTTCCTAATGGAGGTGGCGAGGTAGCCGGCGTCGGCCAGACTGAGCGGATCCGGAGCGGACACGACCAACTCCGCTGGGGTGTTCTCCTCGGGCTGGTCAAGGTGCTCCAGTGAGAAGATCTCCACCGCCATTCCGCCGACCTCACCCTTATGGGTCTGCATCACCATCCGGGAGTGCCCCCGGGCCCGGTCGCCCGGACTACCCAACTCCTCCTCGGCGTGGACCTTGACACACCATGGCGGGCAACCGCCGAGGTGGGCCGTGATGTTCGAGCTCACGATCTGGTTCAACGGAACGACCATATCGATAGGTTCACACGTGGCTATTGTGGGAGGACGGACACCGTGTCCACCAAGCTGGCAGCGCGGTAACCGGAACCGGTGCTCAACGGGGCGTTGTGGTTTGAGAATCGGGCATTGCGATGCGCGGGGTGGGTGGTAAGCCTCCCCGTCCTCCCGATCGGCGGTCGCGCTGTGCCGCGTGTGCCAGAGTCTCGGTCCAGTATGCGTGTAATGACCGGCCGTGTGCGGGCCCCCTCGGCCGTTCACACCTCAGCGTGCAGCCGTCTTGCGCCCGGGATGGTCCTCCAGGATCTGTCGAGCGAGGTGTACGGGCGCGGGTCGGGCTGTCCGCCCGTCCCAGGCCAGCGAATGCCCACACAGCCGCGCGCTGAGCGCCGCGAGGTGTTGGCGTTCGAAGGCGCCGTGTTCGAGGAGAAGAAATTCGGTGCAGGTCATCGCGTGCCAGGGTGTGCGTAGTTCTCTTGCTTCCGCGAGGTCGAATCGTGTCTGACGGTGGCCAGCTCTGACGCTGGATTGGAACGCTTTGTCGCTACGCGAGCGGTTGATGAGGTAGTAGGTGTCCTGGTGCGCGCCGGGAAGGTGGTAGAGCCGTTCGGTGGCTGGGACTGCACCGTCGTCGACGTTTACCCGCTTTCCGGTTGCCCTGACGGGTTGTGGCAGCTTGCTGTCTGATGCCGTGTTGACCCTGACCAGTGAGATGTCGGCTGGGTTGATCATTCCGAGGTGGGGCAGCGCATCGAGCTGTCCGTTACCCAGGTTTTTGTTGGTGGTGCCGGACCACAGTGGGTACCGGTTGGAGCCGTCGATGTAGATGATCATCGGGATGTCGTCGTAGCGGGTGCGGAGCTGGTGCAGGGCCCGTTCTGTGTAGGCCCGCGCCAGTGCTGTGCGGGTGGTGGGGTTCGGGTCGTTGAACTGGCTCAGGTCGGTGGCGTGATGTGCGGCGATGGCGGTGGGGAGGTCGTTCCAGCCGTGGGCGTCGGGGTGGTAGCCGAGCATGTGCCAGGGTGTGTCGGTTCCGTCGCTAATGAGGGCGGAGAGGCTGATCATGCGGGTGGCGGGTTGGTTCTGTTCGCGGGTGTAGAGACCGACGACGACGCATGGCTGCGGCTGCAGGGGGCGCGAGAACACCCGGGTGGGTGTGGTGGCGGTGAGTCCCGCTGCCCGGAGGAGGTCTCGTACGGCGGCATTGGCGGGGTGGTCGACGGCGTCAGGCTTGGGCGTTGACGCTGGATCGATGAACTGGCTGACGGTGCCGTGGGCGGCCAGGGCGCGGCGAAGCTGTGGCTTGGGGTCTTCGGCGGGCTTGGCTGCGGCGAGTTCTTTGTTGCTCTCGGCGAGTACGAGGTGCAGGGCGTCCGGGGTCTTGGTGGAGATGATCTGCTCGGCGAGGGTGTTCCGGAGGTGCGTGGGTCCGGGAGCGACCAGCATGTCGGTCTTGGCGCTGTCGAAGGTGATGGTGAGCGCGCCGTCGAGGAAGGTGCTCCCTGCGGTTGTGAGGCTGTTCTCGGGGAGGTTGAGTACTTCGGTGAGCGCCTGGGCGGACCGGTGGCGCTGTAGGTCGTCCTGGTAGACGACGCTGATGTGGATCGGCCGTGCTGCCGCGTTGACGGCCGAGGCGAGTTTCGCGTGCCGGTCGGGGTCGCCGGGGGCGTCGATGTTGCGTATGGGTGTGGTTTCCAGGACGAGCGACTCCGTGTTGAGCCTGGCGGTGGCGTGCTCGAGCACGCAGTCCAGGAATCGGCGGCCCGGTCCGGAGCCGATGGGGTGCCTGTCGGGTCTGGTGGCGTGCCGGGCGCGGATGCGGGGGTGGGTCGCGAGGAGGTCATCTGCGGTGAAGTCGGCGGGCACGCCGCGGATGCTGAAGGAGTCGACGAGTTGGGGAAGGAGCCCGGTGATCACGTTTCGGTTGGTGGGCCGGTCGTAGCGGTGTCTGGCGGTGAGCAGCATGCCGGTGTCGTCGGTGGCGATCCAGAGGCTCTTGGCGTTGCCGGGGAAGCCAGTGGTGGCGCTGATGTGGGCGTCGAGGTTGAGCAGGATACCGGGGTAGCCGGGGACGGTGATGGGTTCGAGACTGATGTAATGGATGCCTTGTTCGGCCCTGGGGTGCGTCTCGGGAAGCGGGCGGTTGAAGGCGACGAGGTTGCCGTCGATGTCGGGACGGAGAAGCAGGTCCGTACCGTCGGGCAGCTTGAGCGCACCTCGGAGGAGCTCGATAGTGCGCCAGGTGGCGACGTCGAAGACCCAGTTCGGGATGTCGGCGTGTGTCACCGTGCCCGCCTGGAGGTACTTGGCGATGTGAATCGTGCGTGGCTTGGTACGGCGTAGCAGTGGGCCGAGGAGGTCTTCGAATGGTGCGCCGTGCCTGGCCACGAGGTCTCGTTCGAAGGCGGCGAAGAGCCGGCTGATGATGGCGGTGTCGATCTTCTTGCGCATCAGGAGCAGCGTGCCGGGGCCGTCGGGATCCTTGCAGATGGTGGCGTAGTCGCTGGACACGTAGCGCAAGCCGAGGCTCAGATCCCTGTACGGCAGGTTCTTCGGGTGGCGGGTGTATCGGCGGTTCAGGTCCTGCCAGGTGTCGTTGACCTCGCTGCCGAGGGTGTAGCCGTGGATCTTCTCCGCCATCGCTTCGGTGTAGGGAAAGGCCAGGGTGCGCATCAGGGGTTCCTGTCGTTGATGCCGGCAAACGTGAAGAACGCGTCGATGGTGGTGCCGTAGATGGAGCGGACCTGGTCCAGTTGGTTGTCGTCGCGCCATCGCTGGTGGAGGTTGCGGATGAGGGAGGCGAAGTCGCTGCCCGGTGCGGCGCCTCCTCGGTGGAAGGCGTTGTCGACCAGGTGAAGAGTTGTGTTGGTGCCGCCACGCCTTGCGCGCCCGGCGAGTTGGATCAGGTCGGCCAGGACGTCGGCGAAGATCGCGGTTCGCACGTCGGGGGGCAGGCGCCCGAAGGCGGGGTTGGACCTGTTGATGAGCTCCAGATGTTTAGCGGCGATGCGGTGGCGTTCGTCGAGTTCCTTGCGCGGGTCCTCGCCGGGGTGCCGGTTGCGGCGGGCGTGGGCACCGGTGTGGGCAACCAGTGCGGATGGTTCGTCGATGAGCTTGATGGGCCGGACGCATACCCAGATGGAGTCGAGCGCGGACCGGTGGCCGACGACGATGTTGAGCCCGCGGGCAACCCGTGCGAAAGGTGAGATCAGCACGTCCCTGCCCGTGCCCGGGAAGGTCCGCAGCCGGCTGGCGGGGATGGCGAGTACGTCGTCGGGGATTTGCAGGCCGCGGCGGTCACCGGCGGGGACGGCGACGGCGATGCGGGTGCGGTGGGCTCCCCCGGCGATCAGGCCGCGGCAGAGGGCGAGCATCTGGTCGTAGGAGTTCGTGACGAGCAGGACCCGGGCACGGGCTCGGCGTTCGGCGTCCCGGTGGTCGTGCAGGTCCCGCAGTCTCTGTTCGAGGATCTGGTCCCAGAGGCCGGATCCGATGCCTTCGAGTAGTTGGGCCTTGCGGTTGCGGGCTGCTCCGGAGATGACGATCCCGCGGTTGGTCGTGTGGTCGTTGACGGACGCGTTGCTGACGGTCAGCCTGCCAGTGCCAGTGCCAATGCCGGCGTTGTCGGGGTAGTAGCAGGCGACGTCGGCATGGACGTGGTTGGTGGGGGAACCGGGTAGGTAGGCGGTCGCGGAGAGTCCGACGATGACTCTGGGCGCGCCCGTGAGCGCGGGAGCCGTAGTGATTCCGAGGTCTGCGGTGTAGGCGTGCGGGTCGCCGGAGAGGATCTCTGCGGTGAACTGCCGGTCGGAGCGGCTCTCCGGGTCGCCGGTGACGGCGAATCCGAAGACCGTTCGGCCGATCGGTCCTTCGGGTGTTGCCTGCCAGGAGGGAGCGCGGTCCAGCGCGGCCTCGACGTCGTCGGCGAGCCGCATGCCGCTGTCGCGCATCAGCGGCAGTAGGGCTTCCAGTTCAGCGAGCCCTTGCTGGAGTTCGCCGAGGAACGCCCTACGTAGGAGAAGGTGGGCGGTCTGGATCTGCCACGCCGAAGCGGTGGGGTCTGCCGGATCGTCGTCCTTCCCGGTCTGACGGCCGCAGTCCGTTTCGTCCAGGTCGACGTCGGCGTCCGGTTCGCCCTCGTCGGTGGTGGGCGCGGTGATCGTTTGGATCGCGCTGACTATGCCTTGGCTTCTTTTGTGGATCAGATCGGATTCCGGTTCGTCGGCGACGACGAGGCGCAGTTCCTTGCGTAGGTCCGCCCAGCCGGCGGGTAGTGCGTCAGGGTCGGGTTCGTTCTGGGTGAACAGGGATTTGAACCTGTCGAGTTGGTCGTCGCTGGGGCGGTCTTCGAGTTCGTTGAGGCCGAAGAGGCGGCAGGCGAGGAGGTTGTCCCATCGGCGTGGCAGGTGCAGCCTGGCCTGTTTGGGGCCGAGTGGGTCCTGCGGGTCGATGAACCCGTTGACGACGGCGGCCAGGTAGCGCTCGGAGAGGAACTCGACCCGGTGGATGGCCCGCTGGAAGGCGAGTTCGAGTTCGCCCGGCACGTTGTCGGATTCGACCTGTTCCTTGCGCTGGTCGTCGAGCTTCTCCAGGAGCAGCTTCTGCGTGTCACGACGGGCCAGGACGAGGGTGCGGCCGGACTGAGTGACCGCATGTCCCTGGAAGGCGTCGACCTCGTCGACAAGGACGATGTCGGCGCGCCGCAGCAGCAGCTCCTGCGCGCTCATCCGTCCGTGGAGTGTGCCGTTCGTGATGACGGGAAACGGCACCGAGCCCTGCTGGAAGTAGGCGTGGTTGGTGACAATGATTTTGGCTGGGCCGGCGGCTTGCCGCCATGGCGCCCACTTCTCGCAGGCTCCGATCAGAGGGCATCGGTGGCGGCCTTCGACGCCGGGCTCGTGCAGATCCGTGCAGGGCTCCTGGCCTGGCTGCCATGCGGCGCCTTCTTCGTCGCTCAGCATGCAGGAGTAGCCGAGCTCCTGCCAGGTCCACCTGGCACCGGCCGGATCCTCCGGTGCGTCGTTGGTGCGCTGGACGGCCACCTCGATGAGCCGTCGGTGGGACATGAGTGCGACGACGGGGATGTCGAGGCTCAGCGCCGCGAGGTCACTGCGGATGGCCGCGACAAGATCCAGCGTGCTCTCGACATCAGGGGTGAGCAGGACAACGGTGCGGCGGCCTCCTCTGTGGCTGGCGAGGTGGGTGGCGGCGACGCGCATCCAGACGCTCTTGCCGGAACCAGTGGGAGCGATCATGAGCTGGAGGGGCCCTGCCGCGAGCTTCAGCCGGTCGACGGGTTGGCCCTGTGGCGTCCGCAGCTTCCGCGAGAATCCGTCCAGGACCTCCGCCAGGCGGAAGGCATCGTCACCCCGCTTCTTGTCGATCAGTTCGGCGGTGGCGTGCATGTCCGCGAGGTCGGCCACCACCTCGGCTGGCGCGGTGGCGTCCAGAACCGGGACAGGCGGGTAGGGCATCGGCGCCCGCGGGATGAGGTAGGTGTTGCGCCGGAACTCGTCGCGGCTGGGGCCGGCGAGGAAGACCGACGAGCTGTAGCGCCTGTCGGCCAGCGCCTCTGGGGGGACGCGCAGCGGGGATGAGGCATCCTCCAGCTCCTGCAGCGCGGCTGTGATCAGATCACCGACCGGCACACCGTCGATTACCTGCAGGAAGTCTCCGGACTCAAGGTAGCGGGGCGACCGGTTGTTGCGCAGGTGCTCGTCGAGGCTGACGCGCAGGCCACCTTCTGTGGCCAGGCGGCGAGGGCGCAGATGGATGAGGCGGTCGATCGCATGTCGTTGCGTGGCGGTGAGGTCGTCGCGCCAGAGGCTCCACACCCCGAGCTGGCCGGAGAGGAGGAACCGCGCGTCGCGGGGGTCGACCGCGGGCGCGCCTTCCCAGGTCTCGGTGGGGAAGAGCTGTTCGGCCAGGCCGAGCGCCAGACGCAGCGACGGTCCGATGAGGAACCGGTTGGCGGTTCTGTGGAAACGCGAACGGTTGCTCATCCGGCTGCAGCCCTCTTCACCTCGGTGAGGAATCGGCGAGACGTCGTGGCGAACCGGCGCCGTGATCCGGTGGCAAGGCGCAGCCGCTCGTTGAGGACCGCCACATGGCCCGCCCGGTAGTCGGGGACGACGATCAACAGGTCAGATTCGCCGATGCCGCCCCGGCGCAGCAGCTCGTTGGCCAGCCGCGCGGGGTCGGTGTAGTCCTTGACATCGACCCGCCAGGGCCGCCGTCGTCCTGGCGCCCGCACTTCCAGGTCGTACCGGTCGACGTGCGGCCACAGTCTCGCGGTGACGCCCGGCATCGTCTCGAGTTCGCGGTGCAGGCGGACCTCCTCACAACCGGGGATGGTCGAGTACCGCCAAGCCGGCCGGACGAGGCACACCTGCCCCTTGACCGGAACCGCAGTGGTGACCTGTGGTCCGCCCAACTGCGCGGCACGCTCGACATTCCACGCGCCGGCCACCGGTGCACGGCCCTTCGCCGCCTTCACGGTGATCGAACCGCCGAGAGCCTTCGCGTGCGGCGGGTAGGCACAGGCAAGCCGACCGAGTTGGTACCGCATCGGGTACCGGCACACGGGGCACCCGAACCAGTAGTACTCCCCCTCGTGCGCCACCCACGCCCACGCGGGGATCTCCTCGACCAGGCCCTCGCGGGGCAGCCCTGCGGCCTTGATCGCGTCGATCACCTCCGACATCTCCCCCGCCGCGTGTTCGATGACGGTCCGTCGCGCCCGCCGGTATCCCTCCTCCGTGCCCGTCGCCAGCATCTGTCCGTAGAGCCAGCCCTGTACCTTCTCCGCGCTCAGGCGCGGCACCGACCAGCCGACGACATCGGAGGCCGTCATCGACGGCGCGAGGTTCTCCATCAGCAGGTCAGCGGCAGCAGCACTCAGCTGTCCGTCCTCCACCAACAAGACCTCGTCGCACGCTTCCCTCAGTGGGGCCGGTAGAAGCCCGGACAGCGGGCCGGTCAACAGGTCGGTGAAGGCCACCAGGGGCAGCAGGGGTTCACCGTGCGCCAGGTGCGCCAAGGCGACCCGCCCGTGCAGGTCAGCCACCTGCCGCCAGCGCTCGCCGGGCGGTCCCGGCGACGTCCAGATACTGGCGGCCTGCGTCACCGTGGTCACGACTGTGTCCCGGCCGAACCTGGTCAGATCCGCCGTCATGCGTCACCTTCCTCCCCGGCCGCTCATCCTGGGCGACCCGCAGCGCAGCAACTGGACACCGTGTGCGGCCTGATCGACGTCCGCCGCGGTCGCGGCGCACAACAGATCACGTCACACAGAAGGCGGCGTGATCTGCGGGAACACACTCAGCGTCACCAAAGTGGCGTCATCGCGCTCAAAACTAAAGCACAGATGCTAGCCTTCTGCACGCAGGTAAAGCAGGAGGTGAGAATCGTGTCGAAGAAGATCCGGCCCGCAGCATGGGCGACGTCCCTGTTCGGCCGCGACGTGGCAGCCACGCTGACGGAGGCCATCCCGTCGGCCATCCAGGCCGCCGTCGGACGGCAGATGGACGGCCACCATGCGGTCCGCCTGACGTCGCGCCACGCCTTCGGCGGAGGCTGGCCGGCGCGGTACGAGGAACTGGTCAACCACCTCGGTGAGGTCCCCGGCGCCCAGACGGTGCGCCCGTCGGGCAAGAGCTACCGCATCGTCGTCATCAACAACGTCGCCGTGCTGCCGGTGGAGTACGCGAAGGACCTGGCGACCGCCTACGACAGCCCTCGCGCCCTGAAGAAGATCAACAAGACGACGCTGGAGCTGGCGCGGCTCTTCGGCCCCAAACCCGATCATGAACAGCCGGCCTTCGAAGGAATGGAGTCCGAGTCGGACACCCACGTCACCGACCTCCTGCGCGGGCTGGAACCAGACGGTATCGTGATCATCTACTACGCCGCGCACGAGCGGCACGGGCTGCTCAACATCGGATGGGGCCAGATCAGCGTGAGCCAGACCGGCACAGCGAGCTGGGTATCCGCACAACCCCTGCTCGTCCCGTCCGCAGACCCGATCCCCGGGCTTCGCCTGGTAACCCAGCCGTCGGCCTCGACCGCGTCGCCGCGATTCGACCAGGCGGAGCTGGCCAGCCCGACGCTGCGCGCCCGTACCGCCGCTGAGCAGGCCACCGTCAGTCCCGTAGCCGAACGTAGCAACCACCAACAGCGAAGCGATGCCCAGAACTGACGAGCCCGATGACCTGTTCTCTGCCGGCGGCCTTCCCGTGGAGTCGCCCTCGGGGTCAGCCGGTGCTGTCGCCAGGCAGTTCGACTCGGCACGTCTGACACAAGCTCGCCAGCTCGCCGGGCTGACCAAGAAGGAACTCTCCGACCGGGTCGGGGTCAGCGCTGCGGCCATCGGCCAGTACGAATCAGGAGCGCGGCCACGACCCGAGATTCTGATCGCCCTCGCCGAACACCTTGGCTACCCCGTCGGCTTCTTCCAGGTCGGGCGTCCCTACGCCCGCCTCGACTCCTCCGCAGCGCACTTCCGCCATCTCCGTGAGACACGCTCCTACCAGCGCGCCAAGGCCATCTCCTTCACCGAGCAGGTCTGGGAACTCATCTACGCCCTCGAACGGCGCGTCTTCCTGCCCCACGTAGACCTTCCCGGGTTCGCCGGCGGCGAGATTCATCCCGGCGCGAGCCTTCCCACCGAGCCGGTCCAAGCTGCCCGAGCTCTTCGTCAGCACTGGAATCTCGGCACCGCGCCCATTCCGCACCTCGTGCGCACTCTTGAGGTCCACGGCATCGTCGTCGTCCATGCGCCAGCCGACGGCGACTTCCGTACCGTGGATGCTTTCTCGACCTCCCGGCTACCCCGGCCGTTCATTGTCATCAGTCGCGATCGATCCCAGGATGTATACCGGCAACGCTTCACCGCCGCGCACGAACTCGCCCACCTCGTACTCCATGCCGACGCCCTTCCCGGTGACTCCAGGCATGAACGGGACGCCGACGCCTTCGCCGCGGAATTCCTCACTCCGCGCGATAGCATCAGCCCCCTCCTGCCCGCAAGGGTGAACTTTGCGGCGTTCGCTGAGCTCCAGCGCACGTGGGGTACGTCGATCCAGAGCCTCATCTACCGCTGCCGAGAAGTAGGCCTCTACACGGACACTACTGCGGCACGCGCCTACCAACGCCTCAACCAGTCCAAACCAGCCCTGGAACCTATCGACGGCTTCCCCGGTGAACAGCCGACACTCCTAAGAAGAGCCTTCGAACTGGCCGCCGAGCATGGGCTAACCATCTCCGCGCT
The DNA here is from genome assembly GCF_029581275.1 of Micromonospora sp. WMMD1155. Taxonomy (NCBI): domain Bacteria; kingdom Bacillati; phylum Actinomycetota; class Actinomycetes; order Micromonosporales; family Micromonosporaceae; genus Micromonospora; species Micromonospora sp. WMMD1155. The sequence goes on along the minus strand of NZ_CP120742.1, from coordinate 2,907,524 downwards.
GGCGCAGGAACTGCGCTGGCCGGTGGAGCGGATCCGGCAACTACTTGGTGCTGTCACCGACCGCCCAACACTCAACCTCATAGCCGGCGGCAAAGCGGCGGAGCAGCCGTCGCCAATGACTGATCACATTCGTCATTTACGGGCAGTTGCTACGGACATGGCCTAACGACCTCCGCTGGGACACGTCTCCAACAACCCCGAGTAGCCGTTCAGCCTGAGCGGCAGAGCAGCATTGACGGGCATGCCTCGCTCAGTGCCAGGATCCGTGCCAACTTGGCCTCCACAGGCTGGGTTCCGGGCGGGTTCCAGGGCAGAGGGTCAAGTTCAGACGGCGTTGACACCCGCAGCCACCCGCGCTGCCCGCGGCCGTCATGCAGACCGAAGCGTCAGAGACGTCCTGCAGGACGGGCAGGAGACGCTCACCAGCGTGCAGTCGTCGGCGCATGGGCTCCAGTCCCGGCAGCGGTGGCATTCCCTGTCGGGATCGTGCCGAGTCGTCGCCAGCTGCCGGCAACTGTTGCAGATCCACCAACTGTCCGCCGGCGCTATGGGCTGCGGAACCGTCAGCAGGTGAAACGGTCCACGGACGGTGTAGCTGCGCCCGCCCGTCAGCTGGACCAGCCCTTCGCGCAGGACGCCAGCCGCGTAGTCGGCGGTCCATTGGACGATCTCTGCTCTCGCGCGCCGTTCGGCTTCTACGGCCTGCGCGACCCCTGCCTTGGAGATCATCCATCGACTGGAGACCTTCACTACCGGTACTCGCTGGCCGCCCATGGACACAGTCCCGCCTCGATGCGCCTGACTGCGGTACCAGGAATACGCGTTTCCACCGCCGAAGGTGGCCACGCCCTCGGCCAGCGGGATCAGGTCAGGACCCGCATCCATGATCGACAACCTTCCTCCAGCAATTTCAGAGCTGGCGGGAGACCGCTAGGAATTCCATGGTATGCCCGGCCACCGACAGGACGGCGAGGTCGAGACGGGAGCCCTTCAAGGTGCTTCCGTCCTCACCCCGGTGAAGCCGGACCCGGTCCGCAAGACCCTCCTGACCGCGGCAGTCCTCGAACGGGCCGGTTAACGACGTGGTCATCCTCGACCGGCGACTCGATCACACCAGCCGCGTCCTGGTCGACGACCACCATGTCGCGTTGCTCCGCGTCGACAGCCTCGACCCTCGCAGGCTCATCTCCGGAGTCGGCTGGAAGCTGGCCATCGACGCCGGACTCGGCGTCGGACCGGCTGACTTCAACGCCGTGCTCCTGCGCCGATTCCCCGCTCAGATCCGCAGCGACCAGGTTCCGGGTTGGAAGGGTGACGTCCCCCAGCCACGCCGTGGTGCCACGGCCGCCCTCGCCGACCTTCAGCTACGCGATCCATGCGGATCCGTCCAACTCGCCGGAACCGCCGTCGGCGCTGCCTTCGTCGGCGTCGTCACGGCATGCCTCGGAGTCGCGCAGGGCATCCGCACCGCCCTGTCCGGAGACGGCTTCGACGTGATCAACCTGCACCTGCAGACCGACGACGTCGATCTCGCTCCGGCAACCTGCGAGGTCGATGTACTCGCGACCCGCCTCTGCGCCCTGTAGGGGTGCTGGGCGTGCGCTGTAGCGCCAGGGCATCGAACCCCTGCGCCTGCCCTCGGCGCGCCAAGGAGTGAACCTACTCGACGTGGGGGAATGTGAGGGCTCGAACCCAGTAGGGCCTGCCGCTATCGAGCAGCTTGGCGGCGCGCAGTCGACGAGCGGTCGCAGGCGGGACGTGGACCTGCTCGTTGCCGACAGGTGGAACCGCGTTGCCGAAGCCTCCGAACAAGGACAGGTCACGGCGTTCGGGGTATACCTTCTTCCACTGGGCGTCTGGCTGGGTGATGAGCGCGGGATCGCTACGGCGATGCTGCCAAGCGTCGTGAAGAAGGTCAGCGGTATGCGTTGCGGCGCCGGTCAGGTTGTCAAGAACGCCGCTCATGGTGGTGCCAGCGTGCTCCCATAGCAGGAGATCCTGGGGCTGCTCTCCGAGGACGAACGCCTCGGCGTCGGTAAGTTGCGGGTTTCTGGGCAGGTGCAGGACGTATTGAAGCTCGTCGCGCTGGGTGCGCCGATAGAAGCGGCGTAGTTCGAAGCGGTGGGCCCTGTGGATCATGACGTTGCGCATGTCCAGTGCCCAGGTCAGCCAGCCGCTGGGCTGCCGGTCGAACGCCGTGAGGATGTTGCTGATGGCACCGTCCTGCAGCGTCCTGGCGGGCGAACCCTCCGCGGCGAGGAGATTTCGACGGACCTTGTCAGGGCCAGTCTTGGCGGTGGCGACCGTCGTCCAGCTTGCGGTAACGAGGTCTGCGGCGATGCCGAGAACACCGATGGTGGAGGCAGCGAGGAAGTCAAGGCTGCTGCCGCATGCTTGGAAGAAGCCGGTGAGGGCGGCGTCGATGCGGGCAGCCCTCTTCTCTTCGGGGTCGCCGCGCATCGTGAAGGGGTCGACGCCCTTGCTTGCGTGTTGGCGTAGCCAGTTCGTCTCGGCGTACCAGGCTTCGTTGAAGGCGATCTGATGCCAGGCCGCCATGTTGAGCATGTTGCGGATCTGTCCGGTGACCTGAAGTAGGTAGTCGCTGGCGAAGATGATCCTCGGTTGGTCGAAGTACCCGTACCACCAGTCGAAGCCACCCCGGACTTCGTTGAGGTCGGCTTCCATCATGGCGTGAAGACGGTTCACGCGGTCTACCGCAGCGCGTACTCGCTCGTTGTGAGGGGCCACCTGAGCATTCTCGCTCCACGACAAACAGGTGGATCCGGACTGTGCCTCGCGGCCATGGGCCGCCGGCCGGTTGGGGTGACCCTATGGGGTCGGGTCGCACCGCTGCGCGGGAGCCAGCCGGGTCGTACGTGCGCTGCGGGGCACGGAGACCTTCGGCATCACGGGCGGTGGCACCAGAGCGCGCCACCTGCCCCTCGCCACGCGATCACTCGGTGACAGCCGTCAGGTGCGGCGGTTCGCCGCCGGTCTTGAGGAAGGTGACTGCCAGTTGTATTGCTGTTTCGGGCCGCAGTTGTAGGTGCTCGGCCGGGTACTCGGTGGGCACTCCGCCGAAGTCGAAGTGGAGTCCCTTGGTCGGAGTTTCCGCTGTGGGGTCGTTGAGGTAGTCGCCGTCGTCGGCGATGTGTACCGCGAAGGCGTGGGTGGGGTGACCAAGGCCGATCTGGATGCCGGGTGGCAGGTCGTCAGTGTCTTCGTCGGTGTCGCTGAAGATGGTCAGCACGACGGGCTCGCCGGCCTGTTGGATCTCGCGAAGGAGTGCCTCCAGGGCGGCAGAGTCGGTCAGTTCGACCTCATGGTTGTCGCGCCGGTCGCCCCGGTCGTAGGTCCAAGTCACCTTCATGCAATCGCCTTTCCGTTGCCGGTGTAGGTACGCCAGTGGCGTACCTGTCCGTCATCGTCGCGTACGTATACGGCCAGCTGCGCCCCGACCGGCAGGAGCCGGGAGAGGATCTTCTCGCAGCCGTAGGGGGTGTAGTCGCAGGGCGCATTGTTGGTCACCACAGCTGCCTGGGTGATGTGGTCGCGGCGCATCCGGGCGGCAAGCTTGGCCTCCAGATGGTCGGTCGTGGTGGCGATGAGCTTGTAGGCCGGCTTGAGGTCGGCCGCGGCGGCCAGGTCACGGCCCGACCTCATGGGTATCCGCTCACCCCCGATCAACGCCACGCCGGAAGTAGGGTCTTTTGCTTGCCGCCGAGGCAGGCCCCGAGCCGCATCGGTCAACTCTCCGGGCACCGGCTCGGGTGAAGCCGACGCTTTCGTTGCACTCGAGGACGTGTCGCGTGTGGCGGGCGGTCGGCTGATGTCGCTGCCACCGCCCATGGTCAGTTTCCCAGCTCACCGACCTGCCGCGCCTGCGCCAGCGCCACGTCGACGTGCTGTCGGGCTTCGGTTCCGCGGGTCCGGACGATCGCCAGGACCTGCAGCACCTGCTGCAGCCGCGATAGGGTGGGACCGGGCTGTCCTCCCTGCAACGCCGCCATGACCAGCCGTCGCGTGTCATCGACCGCGGATCCGGCCGCAGTGACATGACCGTCGACGGCGGTCAGCGCGGCTACGACCGGAGTGAGCGCGGCGATCGTCTCCTGCGGTGACGACTGCTGCGGCACGGCGCTCAGCGACCGCGACGCCTCACCCAGGACCCCACCGGCCTGCGCCAGCCGAGACCGGGCCTGTCCGAGTACTTCTCGCGCGCGAGCCAACCCAAGAGCGATGCCGGTGAAGCCGGAGGCTACCGCCCGAGCGGTGATCTGCTCGATCGCATGGTCGACAGCGCCGGCCTCCTGCTGCGTCCGGTCCACGCCTGCCGCCATCGCCTGTACGTCGGCACCAATGCTGTCGGTCAGCGACATCGCGTCCACCCTCCAGCTCCGAGTCCATAAGAACCGTGGCAGCGTAAGGACGGTTGCTGGCCGGGCACAACCGTTGCGCACAACGCTTCCAGTGCCACGCCGGGGCGCACCTACCCGCTCGACCTTACGAACGACCAACCCGCTGGCGGGGGCGTCGGCCAGGTTCGGCAGGCATGACAACGTTGCCCACGAGCCGGCGGAACCAGCGGCCCCAGAGGCCAGCGACTCTTAGGCCGCGGGATGGCGATCACCAGGCGCGGCCGACGCAGGCCCAATGGTCGTCGAGAGTATGGCCGGCCACCACGTCGCATGCTCCGCCTATCAGCCATGAACGAGGGCGGTGCGCTGGTAGCCGGCGGCAGAGACCCTCGCGAGCGGCGGTGACAGGGAACGCGTTCTCTCCAGCCCGCAGCGGCGCGGACGAGCCAGCTAGGGGCGCACGCCGGTAGCTATAAGGGTGACGGCTCCCACGGGCTGGTGGGCGAGCTGTGCGACGACTTGTCGAACGGGTGTAGGAGAGGATCAAATATGGCGGGCGCGTCATCCGGCGCGGCGGCCGTGACTTAGGTGCGGTCGGGACCAGAATTGGCCCTGCGGTAACATCGCGCGTACGCGGCGTGACGGGGCGGGTTGAAGGGGGCTGCGTGGTCACGCAACTGGCACTGCCATTGCCTGGACTCGAAGCCGATGTGGCGTCGTGCGCTGAAGTCGACTTCCTGTCCGTGCAGCAGCCGCGCGTGCTGGACCTCTTCGCTGGGGCTGGCGGCCTGTCCCAAGGGTTCCAGCAGGCCGGCTTTGAAATCGTAGGTGCCAGCGACATCGACCCGGACGCGTGCGCCACGTTCGCCCTCAACTTCCCGAACGCCCGAGCCATTTGTGGCGATATTCGGCTACCTGAGGTGCATGACCGCATCATCGAGGTGGGGCGGGGCGTCGACGTGGTTGTGGGTGGGCCGCCGTGCCAAGCCTTCTCGCAGGTTCGCAACCATTCAAGGATTATCGACGACCCGCGTAATTCGCTGTACCGGGAATTCGTGAAGACAGTCGGACAGATTCGGCCGCTCGCGTTTGTCATGGAGAACGTACCAGGTATGGCCCAGATGGGCGTCCTGGAGCAAGTGAAAGAAGACCTCGAGCTTGACGGCGCCTATAATGTGCAGCCGAATCTTCTCGACGCTGCCGACTTCGGCGTTCCGCAGACCCGCAAGCGTCTGGTATTCGTAGGCCTACGAAGCGACCTTGGTAAGACGCCGCCGGTGTTCGAGGGTACTCATGCGACTCTCCATCTCGCCCTCGTTCGCCACGGGAAGGGCAAGTACGCTCTCGAGACGCGTCGAGACGAAACGCGGGCAGCCGCCCTGTTAAAGGCTCTGGAGGACCCGGACAATCTCGCCGTCGTCTCGACTGACCAGGCGATCTCCGACCTGCGGAACCTCAAGGCGGGGCGACGCGAGGAGGCGATGCCCATTGGCGAAATGAAGGAAGCTGAATCGGCATACCAGCGCCTGATGCGGAAGCATCTGGAGGGCAAGATATGGAACGTCAGCGTTCCTAGAATTAATTCAGACACCGTCACGCGGCTAAAGGGAATCCCAGCCGGCGGCAATCATCGCGATCTTACTGAGGCCCTGACTGCTCGCTACATCAGTGGCGAGAAATGGGGACCTAGTACTGACAGCGGCAAGCTCGGGCGTGCCCACTTCTATGCATATCGGCGCCTGCACCCCGCAGTCTGGGCCTGGACGCTGAACACGAAGGCCGACTCGGCTTACCACTACCGGATGCCACGCGCCCTCAGCGTCAGGGAGTTCGCGCGGCTACAGTCTTTCCCTGACCACTTCGTCTTCAGCACCGACCCGCGACGTGGTGCCCTGCCTGGGCGCATCGACGGAGGGCAGGCACATTCTCGCTACCGGCAGGTGGGTAACGCCGTGCCACCGCTGCTGGCAGAAGCCATCGCACAACGGGTGAGAACCCTTATCAGCGCTCGGCGTGAGCAGGGCGGGCAGGCGCAGCAGTCGCCGCCCATCGAGACGTTGGTCGGTCTTGCTGAGACCAGCGGCTAGCCATCGTCGCGCACGTCAGGCCGACCCAGCGCCCTAAGTGCATCGGTCACCGTCCGGGTAACGCCACCAAGGTCTTCCTTGACATGCGTGTCCCACACCCTCAAGACCGTCCAGCCGATGGCCGCCAGCGCGGCGTCGCTTCTCATGTCTCTTTCCTGGTTCCTCGCAATCTTTTCTCTCCAGTACGGACTGGCCCGCTGCGGCTTGAAATGGTCCGGGTGCCCGTGCCAGAAGACACCGTCCACAAATATGGCCAGGCGCCAGCGAGTAAAGGCGATGTCCGGCTTCCCGGGAAGAGACGCGAGGTGAATGCGGTAGCCTGTCGCGCCCGAGTTTCTCAATGCCTGCCGGAGCATGAGCTCGGGCTTGGTGTTCTTGGAACGGATGGCGGCCATCACACGTGAGCGTCCAGCTTCCGACAAGTGGTCTGGCATAACTCCATAAATCCTGTCCGGGTCTCCTGAATCCAACCCGATCGCAACGGGCGACGAGACGCCGGTCCCGGATTGGCTGCTGAGCAACTATTGCACAACGTGCGCCAACTGCCACGGCGTGCGCATGGACGGCTCGGCCCGCGGTGCGGGACACCGAAGGATGGACATGCCTAGTACTCTCGGCGAGTGGTTGGAGATCAGGTGGCCATACCGGGACTGGGTAGTGCCCCCGGGGGCTCGACGAGCGAAGCTAGTGCCCGCGCCTTCGGTGAGGAGAACCGCGCCCGGCTCCTGGAGCGGTACTTCTCGAACGCCGAGGCGGTGAACCCGGAAAACGCCTGGCGACACGTCTACCGCCTTCTGCTCTGGATCGACCGTACCACCGGCCTAGCCCACTGCTATGAGAGCGACAAGTGCCAGCCCGGCCGCCCCTGGTACGCGCGCAGCCTTGCTTTCCATGTCTGGTCGGCGGAGGCCCTGAGGGTCGCGCCAGGCGAGCTGGACAAGCACATCGACTACCTCTTTCGGCACGCCACCGCTGATCTGGCGCATGTCGCCGCCCGGAATCGCGCGCGTTTGCTGGATACCGTCTCTGGCCAGCGCCGGCCGTACGAGGGGATGGGGCTGCCCGAACCGGGTGAGGACCCCGAGCTGGAGTCGATCATCGCCGAGGTGCTTGACCCGTTCCTCGCGCAGCGGCCGTCATCTGCCGCCCTCAGGGAACTGGCGGAGAGGATCTACGCCCACGTCGGCCTGGAGAACAAGCGGAAGAACCTGGTCGGCGAAGGTTTCGAGGACACGGTGAGTGCCCTCCTGAGCCGCATCCCGGCCATCGCCCGCACCCACACCATTCATGTCCGCCCCCTGTTGCACCAGGTGCCAGGGTTCCGCAGGCCGAGGGCCAACAGCAAGCCGCGGCAGGTGGATCTCGCGCTAGTTCAGGGGGCCACCGGGAGGCGGACGCTCGTCTCCTGCAAGTGGAGTGTAAGGAGCGACCGGGAAGAGCAGTTCGTCAGCGACTTCCGGGACTATGCCGAGCTTGAGGAGGCTGGTGAGGACTTCGACTATGTACTCATCACCAACGAGTTCGACCCTGCCAGGCTTGCTGCGGCTTGCGAAGTTCGCCGCCAGAACAGCCCGTTGTTCTCCGCCGTCGTGCACGTCAACCCGGCTGGACCGCACGCCGCCTACCGAGCACCCGTTCCTCCCCGCGGTAAGGGCATCGGTCGGGCGCTGGGACACATCGAGTCTGGACGTCTGGTCGGCCTAGACGGCTGGCTGAGGGACGTAGCCGGTCGATAGCCTCGTCAGGTCTGACGCGCAGGGAAGATCAGGGAAGGGGCACGGCTGAGCCGCATGACGCCGCAGCATCACTTCCTGCGTGTAGGCCAGGTGGTGCCCACTGACCAAGAGGTTGCCACCGTTGAGGCCACTACTCTGGTCTCAGAGGCGCTCGCAATGATGGCGCGGTGCGGATTCGACCAGATGCCGGTGACATCTAGCGATGTGGTGGTGGGTGTGTTCAGCTACCGGTCGCTCGCGCTGAATCTTGGGATCGTGCGCCGCCAGGACAGCCCCCTGTCGTATCCGGTCGGCGATTTCCTTGAGGACCTGACGTTCGTCAGGTCCGGCTCCGAGGTCGAGGACGCGTTGGAGGCGATCCACCACAAGGGGGCGGTGTTGGTGGGTGATGAGGAGCGGCTACTCGCCGTTGTCACTACCGCTGACATCAGCAGCTACCTGTGGACCGCGACAAGGCAGTTCATGATCGTTCGTGACGTCGAGCTGGCGACGCGCTACCTGGCCCGACGAGCATGCGCCACCGAGGACGAGCTCATTGCGCTCGTCGCTGCGGCCCGACCGGCAGGCGTGGAGGGCACCCCGGCCGAACGGCTAGAGGACCTGACCTTCGGTGAATTGATTTCGGTAATCAATGGCCCGGAGCGTTTCGGCAGGGTCTTTAGCCGAACATTCGGTAGCAGCCGCGAGCTGGTCTTTTCCATGCTTGAACCCGTGCGCGACGTCCGCAACAAGGTCTTCCATTTCCGCGATGCAGTGACACCCGACGAGGTTGACCTGGTCATGAATGCCCGCGTGTGGCTGCAGCGCAGGGTCAGGATGTTGCAATGACTGCTCGCGCTTCTGCCCAAGCCCTACTTGCGGAGCGGTTGGACCGTGCCCGCAATGCGCGACACATCGTGCTGCGTGCCCCTGTCGGCTCCGGCATCACGAAGACAGTGGCGGAATTCGCCGCGCGCAGCGCAGCGTCCGGTTTCGTCGTGGTCGTGTCGTCGCGTCGGGCGCTGCTCGAGCAGTGGGCCTTCGTTCTCGAGAGTCGCAATGCCGCGCCGGTACGCCTCCTGAAGCCTGATCTCGCCCTGGAACTCGCTAACCGACTGCCGGCAGAGCCTCATCGGGGCATCTTCCTCACCACCGTGCTAGACATCCGCCGCGGTCCCGTGCGGATCGCGTTGAAATCGCTACCCCTGGCCCTGGCTGTTCTCGACGCTGGGCCTCGACCGGACAGTTCAACTACGCCCGCCGTTCTCGACATCGTCGAGCAGGCTCGCCAGACCATCCTGGTGGACCAGGAACCGGGCCAGGGTCTGCCCACATGGCTCCACCACCCCACGCTAGTTGAGCTCACCTTGGACGAGGCCATCACCATGAGCGGTGGCCGGCACGCCGATCCCGAGACGTACCCGGTATCGCTCAGTCCCGCTGAGCGCTCGCTCCTCGAACAGGCAGCGAGGCTGCTGGACAAGCGCAACAGCACCCGCAGTCGCCCCGCTGCGCACTCAGCACTAATGCGACTCATCAGTACAAGCCATGGAACGAGCCACGGCGACATGAACGACATCGATATCGCGTGGAACCTCGTAGACTCCCTCGAAGCCCTCGGCCCAGACCCCCGACTGGAGGCAATGACAGAAACGGTCCTGCAAAGGCACCGGTCCGGCCCGGTCATAGTGGTAACCGGACCCTTACGCGCCGAGGTCGAGTACGTGCGGGACCACCTCGCCGCCCACGGCGTCCGCACCGAGCAGTTGACGTTGCACGAGCCATGGAGCGGCAAGGCGGTCCGAGGTGGCGACCGGCCACCTCCTGTCATCGTCGCCACCCGCAACGGCCTAGACGCCGATGAGTCGCTACTGCAGGACGCCACACTGGTGTACTTCACTAGGCCCCAGAGCAACTCGGATCGGGTATGGCTCTTGAGTGCGTTACACACCGGCGCGGCTCGCGCCGCGATCATCCCTATTGACGGTCCGCTGGCCGCAGCCGGCGACTGACCTGGAGAAGCCGCGCAGCTGAGTGCGCCGACGGGCGAGTGGTTAGTGGTCCGTACCTGACATCCCGAGTTCCGCTCCCCGCGCTGGTTGCGCCCCGAAAATCTGAACAGGACGTAGTCGTGGGGCACGCGCAACACCGCCGTTCTCGCAAGTAATCAGCTGCCGGCTACGGCTGCCACGAGCGCCCCGGTGACCAGGTATGGGCCGAAGGCGAGGTTGGGCGCGCGGTGCAGCGCCAGGCGCGCCAGCGCTTCGGGAACGGCGAGCACGAAGGGCAGCAGGCCGCCGAGCAACACCGTGGGCCAGCCGGTGGCGCCCAGCGCCGCGCCGAGCAGCGCGGCCAGCCGTACGTCACCCATCCCCATTCCGCTTCCCGCGACGAGGACCAAGGCCAGGTATAGGCCGCCGAGCGCCGCCGCGGCGAGCGCGGCGGCGGTCAGCGTTCGGGCCTGGCCCGTGGCCGCCGCCTGGCCGGCCAGCACGGCGCCGACGGCCAGGGCAGCGGCACCGATCGCGGCCGTTCGCTGGCCGGGCTTGCGGGGCGCCCCAGCCCGGGGCGCCGGGCCGTGCGCGGGCGGCAGCGTGCTCACACCCGCCGCGGCGACGTACGGCGTCGGACCCGGAAATCCGGATCGAGCGCGAGTGCCAGGTGGAGCTGAGGTTCGGGTGGCGGTGTCGGCGAGTATCCCGACAGGCGGTGACCTGCCATGGAGGTCTCGCCGCGCTGCCCGGGTTAGGGGTGTGCGTCGCAGGCCGGCGGGGCTCATGGGTGCGGCTGGTAGAGCTCGCCGTCTGCTGCCAGGGCCGGCGCGGTGCGGTTGGGAAGGGGTGGGAGCCGGTCGGGCCGCCGCCGATCCCCAGGGAAGAGGGGGATGGGTGGCGGTGCCCGACCGGTTCCGGATCCGGTGGTGCTTTACAGGGCGACGGCGAGCAGCCGCTGGTCGGTCTCGACGCTGTCGAGGTACCGCATCGCCTGCTCGAGGTAGGTCACCCGGTGGGTGAGGGCGTCGCTCGCGGGTGCGAGCTTGTGCCCGTCCGGGGTGAGCAGGGCGTCGCCGCACACGGCGGTGGTGGCGCTGTAGTGCTGGTAGGCCATCGGACCTGCCTGGAACATCTCCAACTCCCCCACGGCGAGGTGGGCGGCGCCGTAGCTGGCCGCGTTGTGCATCCGCATCGCGTTGACGCGGGCCTGGTTGTGGAAGTCCGCCTCGGCCCGCTCGCGCGGGTAGCGGACGGGGTCCGCCAGGTGGCGGGCCAGCAGGGTCGGCCACGGGGTGGCCGGCCGGGTGCCGTGCACGACCTGCTGCCACAGTTGGTGGCGGATGCCGGCGCCGACGCCGGCGGCGTGGCGCATGGCGGCGAGGTCGAGCAGCTTGACCGGTCCGCCGGCGCAGTACACCGGACGTCCCTTGCGCGGTGCGACCAGGTCGCGCCGCTGCCACAGCCACATGTCCGGGATGGCCCAGAAACGGGGCTGCAGGGTGCCGGACACGCCGAAGTGCCGGTCGAGCTGGGTGGCGGTCAGGGCCTGCGACGGCAGTCCGTCGGGCAGGCAGACGATCATGGTGTTGATCGTCGCGGTCGGCGTGACCACCGGGCTGGTGGGCGCCGTGGTGCTGGCGGTGGTGGCCGCGGGGGCGGCCTTGCGGCCCGGGCGGGGCGTCACCGTCGGCACGCGGGTGCCGTAGCGGCTCAGCGGGGTCGCGGCACCGTTGGTTGCGGTCATCTGGGGTTCCTCCTTCGGTAGGGCGCGTTGTTGGGCGCGCGGAAGCGGCCGGCCCACCGGGTACATGGGTCGACACACGGGACGAACAGCGGATGGGTGCAGCAGAGTGGCTGCTGGTGGAGCGGGCTGGTGCGGTGGTGCGGTGCGACCTGGGGATCGCCGCGCGGCGCGGGCGCCGACCGGCCGAGAAGGCGGGTGGGCAGAGCGCACCGTGAGGTGCGGCGGTGGTTCCCGAGGTGGGACCGGACCGGGTGGAGCGATATATGGGTGAAGGTGGTGCCGATGAAGGTAGCGGCCGGATCTGTCAGCGCCGGCCGCCGTCATGATCGTCAGTAGTGCCGTTGACCTGCACTGTCAGACGACCGCTCGATTCCGCGGGCGAGGGACGGCGGGACTGTGAGATCCGGTCGGTCTCACAGCCGCCCACCACGGTGGACGGCCCCCCTCCGCGTGCGGTGGAGGTGAATGTCAGGGCTCCGGGTCGGCGGGGCCGCTGAGGTCGGTGTCGGGGAAGCGGTGCGGGTTGGTGGCCGGGTTGTCCGGGCCGTGGTCGGAGGGCAGTTCGTGCAGCCAGCGTCGCCGCCCGGGGTCGGTGGTCAGCGTCCAGGCAGGCCCGGCGGGGTGCTCGCCGTGGAGGCCGGTGGCGACGGGCATGGCGGTGGGCACTCCGGCGAGGGCGTCGAGGAGGTGCTGTTCGCGGCGGCGGCCGGGGACGCGCAGCAGCACCGGGTAGCGGGGCCCATGGCGGGCGAGCTGCTCGTACGCGCGCAGCTTCCGCAGCACGGTACCGAGAGGTTCGGTGCCATTGTCGTGTTCGAGGAAGAACCCGACGGTGCGCCCTCCGGCGTGCCAGATGCCGTGCCCGTCGGGCTGGACACCAGTGCCGCTGCCGGCGGCGTAGGAGGCGGCGGCGAAGGCGGCGGTGGTGTGCTGCTCGGACCACCACCGGCGCAGCCGGGCGTTCCCGTCGGTGCGGGCGTAGCTGATGAGGTCGACGAACAGCTGGTTGGTGCCGAGCAGGTGGGGCAGGCGGCGGCTGCCGATGATGCGTTCGGTGCGGTCGATGCTGGTGCGTGGGGCGCGGGCGTCGGCGTGGTTCGGGTCGTTGAACTGGGTGGGGTGGACCACGGCGCCGAGCGGTCCGAGGGTGTAGAGGTACTGGCCGCTGCCGGTGGTGACGTCCACGAAGCGGCTGACCGCCTCCATGTGGTGCAGCTGGGCGAGGCGGAGGCGGGCGGAGCGGCGCGACGGGAACAGCGCGGTGGTGATCTGGTCGGTGGACAGCACGTAGTGCTCGGCGAGCCACCGCAACAGCTGATGATCACGGGCGGTAAGACGACGAAGCCGGTCAAGACGAGCGAGACGAGAGGACGAACGGGAACCCGACGAAGAGGCGGAGGAAGAGGAAGAGGCCGAGCGGGAGACGGAGTTGTTGGTGGACACGGTGGATGCTCCAAGCGGAAGAGGAGTTCCCTCCGAGGGAGGGTGTCTGAGTTCGGTGAGGTGGTCGCAGGAGGCTAGACACGGCCGGTGAGCGGCACTGACAGACCCGGACGGTCGGATCTGTCAGTGCGGTGTGGTGATCGGCGGTGAAGGGCTGGTGAAGCCCTCACGGAAGGGGCGACCGGGACGCGGTCGACCCCGGTCGACCGATCTGTCGATCTCGCTTCAACCGCCCTGCGGCGTTCAGGCGTTCGCCTTCGGACCGCTCTTGCCCCGGGACCGGCGGTTGTCGTCAGGTCGGGCCGAAAACCGGTCGACGAGGTCGTCGATCGCGCTGGTGTCCTGCGCCGGCACCGCCTGTGCCGCGGCCTGCCGGATCGCCGTCGCCTCGCCCACGACCGGCTTCGGTGGCCGGGTCCTGAGGGTGAACGCCGGCGTCTGCCGCCCACCCACGACGAGCCGCCCGACAGCGGTGTAGGCGTCCAGGTGCGTCAGGTCGTGCTCATCGAGCTCGGGCAGGGTATGCCGGGCCAGCACGCGGGCGTCCTCCGGGGCGACAGAAAAGTACAGCTTGTTACGGGCGTTCGCCGACGCCGCTGCCAGGAGGTCCTTCGGGAACTGGGCCAGGTCCTGGTGCGCGAGGACCATTGACAGCCGGTACTTCCGCGCCTCCGCCAACATCGAATCGAGGGAGTTGGCGAGGGTAAGGAAGTTCTGACACTCGTCGATGATCAACGTGGCGTCGCGGCGTTTGTCCGCCGGAACGGCGGCGCGGGCGGTCGCGGCCTGCCAGACCTGCGCCAACACGAGGGAGCCGAGCAGCTTGCTGGTGTCCTCGCCCAACTGCCCCTTTGGGATGCGCACCAGCAGCGCCCCACCGTCGAGGACTTTGCCCATGTCGAAGCTGGACTGGGGGTAGCGCATGGTGCGCTTGACGAAGTCGCGCAGGAGGAACGCCCGCAGGCGGGCCAGGACGGGGCCGATGACCTGGGAGCGCAGGGCGGGGTTGAGGTCGTCGTACCACTGCCAGAACCCGGACAGGCCGGCCGGGTCGTCCAGGCCGACGGTCATCGCCGACCGGAACTGCGCCGAGTTGAGCAGGGGTGGGATGTGCTGGAGGGTGACGTTGGCGTGCCGCAGCAGGGTCAGGCAGGCCACCCGCATGACGTCGTCCATCCGCGGCCCCCACGCCTTCGCGAAGATGTTCCCGAAGATGCTGACGAGGTTGTCGACGACCAGGTCTGGGTCGGTGCCGGACAGCGGGTTGAGGGTGGGCGGGTTGGGCTGGTCGGGGTCGAACAGCACCACTCGGCCGGCGGCGCTGGCGGGGAGCCGGTCGAGGATGTCGAGGACCATGTCGCCGTGTGGGTCGATGACCACGGTGCCCCGGCCGGCTTTGATGTCCTCGACGGCCATGTTGACCAGGAGGGTGGTCTTCCCGGAGCCCGTCGATCCGACCACATGCAGGTGATACCTCGCATCGGCGACGGACAGGGCCACCGCGTGGCCACCAACTTCGGCGTCACCGAGGACCTTCATCCCGCGGCCGCCGGTCGGCACCGCCACCGGGGCGGGCATGGACTTCGCTCGCGCCCGATCCAACCCCGGCACGGCCAGATCCCGCGGCAGCGCCGCGAGGACGGCCAGCTCGGGGGTGGAGGCCAGGAACCCGGATCCGAGCCGCCGTGTGGCCAGCACGGCCACCGGTTGCGCCATCCGCGCCCGGTGGGCGAGCCGGTTGCGGCCCGCGTAGACGGCGAACGACGAGGCGACCGCGTCCGCGACACCGCGCAGCCTGGCCTCCGGCCGGGACCCGCCGCGGTGGTTGTTCTTCGCGATGGCGTAGCGGATGCCGATCGTCCACAGCGGGTGGGCGGTCTTGTCGAGGATCGCCCGCACGTCGCGCTCCACGCCGGGGTCTCGGCGGCTGGCCGGCTGGCTACCGCTCCGGGAGGTGGCGGTGCGGCCGGGAAGGAACGCCTCGATGAGCCACAGGAGCGGCGCGGCGGGGTTGATTGCCGGTACGGCCGTCTTGCCGTCGCGGAGCCGGCCGGCGGCGCGGCGGGCTCGTGCGGCGCGGCGGGGGGTGGCGGGGCGGGCGAGGACCTGCACGCAGGCGTACTCGTCCGGTTTGAGCTGCGACCCGGCCGACATGAGTGCTCGGAGCGGGTCGTTGTCGTGGTCGGTTTCGAAAGGCAGCCACTCGGCCGCGGTCGGCAGCAGGTGCCCGCCGACGGCGGCCGGCACGTGGAGCGGGATCGGCGGTGATGCCTGGTCGTCGGTGGTGCAGGCGGCGCCGGGCCAGGCGGCCCGGACGGCGGCCTCCACCGCCCCCTGCGGGACGCTGCCGGGCACCCAGATCGAGATGAGCAGTTGCCGGCCGGTCCAGGTGTACTGCCACACCACGTGCGGGCTGCCGTACAGCAGCCGGCGCCGGCGTGAGGGGGTGAGGGTGCCGTGCAGGTTCGCCCACAGCGCGGCGGCGCTGTGCGGGTCGACCTCCGGCGGTGGTGCGATCGTGACGAGGCGGGCGCCGTCGGCGTGGCGGCGGTGCCGCCACCCGTCGACCAGGTTGCGCCCGGCGACATAGGCGATGAGCAGGGCGGCGGCGACGCCGAGCAGCCACGGCCGGTCCACCGCCCACTCCGCGGCGTGCAGAACCCACCGAGTGGGCGCGCTCGGCGGGGCAATGACCCCGGCGCCCGGCCCGGAAGGACTGGGCGCCGGCGTCGGCGACAGGGCATGCAGTGGTGTCACAGGTCCTCCTCCCCATCGTCGGGGTCGAGGTCGGCGAGGTCGGACGGCTTCGTGGTCGCGAGAAGGTGTTCGGCCTGCGAGGAGATCGACTCGAACGCGGTCCGGTTCGTGCCGGAGATCAGCAGGCCGTGCCCGACTCGGGCGGACAGCAGCATCCGCTGTTCCCCGGCGGTCAGCCCGAATGCGTCGGCGACCTGGTCGATGGCCTGCGGAGCCTGCTTCAGCAGCACCTGCGTGGCCGCGTTGGACACGACGGCCTGGCCGAGGTCGGTGCCGAGCACGTCGGCGACGTCCTGGGTGACGACCGACAGGCCCGCGTTGCGTTTCCGGCCGGCCTTGGACATCTTGAACAGGAACCGGGCGCCTTCACCGTCGCGCATCAGCAGCCACGCCTCATCCACCACCACCAGTCGCCGCGCCTGCGGCGAGGAGGTGGAGCGGTACTGCCGCGGGAGGTCGACCTGCCGCCAGATTTCATCCAGGGCGAGGAGCGTGCCGACGGTGCGCAGTTCGTCCGGCAGGTGCCGCAGGCTCCAGACGACCAGATGCCCGTCCGGGCGGGTCGTGGTCGGTGAGTCGAACAGGTCCGAGAACGAGCCGGCCACCCACGGTGCCAGCCGGGCGGCCAACTCGTGGGCGGCGGCGTTGTCGTCGGCCCGCAGTGTCGCGGCCAGATCCTTCAGCAGCGGCGCGGGCCGGTGGTGGGTGGCCGGGTCGGCGGTGATGCCCGCCTGCCGATAGACGGCGAGGATCGCCCGGTCCAGGGCGGCGCGCTCTGCGGGCGGCGGCACATGCCCCAGCAGCACCGCGATAAGGGTGTGCAGGAACAGCCCGCGGCGGGTGAGCACGTCCGGGCGGGTGTCCCCGATCGGCAGATCCAGGGGGTTGATCTTCACGCCGGGTGCGCCGAGCCGCACGATGGTGCCGCCGACCGCGTCGGCAAGGCGCAGGTATTCGTCCTCGGGATCGACGACGGCGACCTGGACTCCCTGGTACAGGTTGCGGAGCACGTCGAGTTTGACGAAGTAGGACTTGCCGGCGCCGGAGCGGGCGAGGATCACGCTGTTGTGGTTCTCCTGCGCCCACCGGTCCCACCAGACGATGCCCTGGGAGTCCGGGTTGACCCCGTACAGCACCCCACCGGTGGTGGCCGGGTCACCGGGCAACGGCGCGGGCAGATCGGCGCTGGCGAGGGGGAACGCGGCGGCCAGGGCCTGGGTGTCCATGGTGCGGCGCATCTGCAGGCTGTCGGTGGCAAGCGGCAGGGTGGTGGTCCAGCCGGGCAGGTGCCGCCACGTCGCGGGCTGCACCTCGATCAGGGTGGACGCGGCGGCGGCCTTCACCTGCGCGCACGCGTCGAGGAGTTCGGCTTCGGTGCGGGCGTGCACGGTGAGGTACAGGCCGACGCGGAACAGTTTCGCCGCCCCGCGGGCGAGGCGTTCGGCGAGGTCGGCGGCGTCGTCGGCGGCGGCCTCCACGTACGGGTCGGTCAGCTTTCCCTTCTGCTCGTCCGCCCGCCGGGACGACTCGAAACGGGCCCGCTGGTTGCGCAGCCGCGACGCCGCCACCGGCGCGGGGATCGGGTCGATGTGCAACGCGAGGTCCAGCCGGCCGGGCCAGGACAGCAGTGGCTCCAGCCACGCCGGCCCGACCTCGGCCGGATACCCGGTCACCACCAGGGTGGCCGCGTAGCCGTCTCCGACTCGCAGGAACCGTGGCGTCACCTCCACCGAGGCCGGAGCTACCGTCGCCGCGAGTCCCGCGGACGGCGGGCTGGCGCTGTCGTCGTTCCGGGCGCGTCGGCGCTTGACGGCGATCATGATGTCCTCCTGGTGCGTGGCCTCTTCGCCGGAGGCGCGGTGATGGTGGTGTCGGGTGCGGCGAGGCCGCCGGGGCGGGGCGGCCGGTAGGGGTCGGCCGCGGCGGCCAGGGCGGCGGTGGTGGCGTGGCCGTCGAGGGCGCGGGTGGTGACGCCCAGCCCGGACAGGGACCGGACCGTCTGGTCGGCGCGGCGCCGGGCGGCGTGCTCGCTCCGTTCACCGCTGGTGGTGCGGGTGACGATGAGGACCTGCCGGCGCAGCGGATCCCGCCGCTCGGCGAGGTCGTCGAGGAAACGGGCGTGGTCGGCCGCCGCGTCCGCAAGAGCCGGGTGCGGCATCCCGTCCGCCGCCCGGGCGAGGGTGCGGGCGGCGGAGTGCAGGTCGACCGGCTGCGCCGACACCACGATCTGCGTCGGCGTGGACAGGCTGTTGAGCCACCGGCCGAAGGTGTCGACCAGGGCGGCCTGCTCGTCGGCGGTGCGCAAAGCGAGGTTGACGCTGGTCGCCGCGACCATCGCCGCCTTCACACCGCCGAGGCTGATCTCCCCGTGGTCGTCGATGGCGTCGGCGGGCAGTTTCAGCGGCGCCGGCAGCATCACCTTCGACGCCGGGGCCTGCACCCAGTCGGGTGTCTTCGCGGTGGTGTCGGTGGTGGACAACGCGCGTGGTGCCCGGGAGTGGCGGACTGCGAAGGCCAGCCACACGTCCATGGGCAGTCCGTCGCGGCGGCCGACAGCGAGGCCGAACACCAGGCCGCCGAGGACGACCGCGGCGCCGAGTAGCACCGGTGCGGGCACGATCGCGTGGAGGGCGCGCCAAGCGCCGTAGAAGATGACGGCGGCGACGGCGAGGATCGCGAGTTGCCGGAACGTCAGCCCGTAGAGCACCTTGTCCGGCGCGTCCACGTCGGCGGGCATGCGGGCGGTGACGGCCTGTTCGTCACGCCGGTCGCGGCTCATCGTCGCACCGCCCCAAGGCCGGGGATGCGCAGCCCGCGGGTGAGCTGCTGCACCACGACGACCCGCACGACGGCGCCGAGCACGTTGCCGCCACGCCCGCCTCCGCCGCTGGTGGCGTAGCGGCGCATCAGCCCCGGCACCTTGAGCGTGGTCCACAGCAGGACCATCACGACGAACAGGTTGAGCACGCCACCCGGTTCGACCGGCAGGCCGAGCAGCGGCAGCATGGTGCTGGTGTCCAGCAGCATCCACTGTCCGGCGAATAGTACGAATGCCTGCACCACCGGGGTCGCCAGCATGGCGACGTACGACCGCCACCACATGCGGGCCACGCCGTCGGTTTGCGGCAGGGCGTGGCACGCAAGGGCGATCGGCGCGACCGCGGTGAGCACCAGCGCGACCGCGAAGCGGACGATCACACTGCAGGCGGTGGCGGCGAGCAGGAACACGATGATCGCCAGGCAGACGACGAACAGCAGACCGGCGGTCTGGTCACGCGCGGCCATCAGGTGGGTCCTGACGGCGTTCAACGCCCCGTCGCCGTTGAAGTCCTGCGCGGTCAGTGCGGCGGTGAACGCGTTGGCGTACTCGATGAGCGTGCCGGCGATCAGTTGGGAGAAGTGGGCGGTGACGAACCCGACGACGCACCGCGGCAGGAGATCCTTGGCGGTGTAGCGGGCGCGTTCGTCGCCGCCGGCGACCATGGTCAGGACACCGGCGGCGACGAACACCAGGACGAATACTGCGTCGACGACCCAGATCGACCGCCCGGTCAGCGCCTGCACCTGCGGCAGGCTGGTCACGTCCGGGGTGATCAGCAGCGCGTGGGTGATCGCGGTGATGAGCCCGTTCAGACAGTCCAGCAGCAGGCCGGCGAACCAGTCGAGGATCTGGTTGAGCGCCCAGGCCATCGTCAGCCTCCGACGATTCCCTGGACGACCTCCAGCAGGATGGGCGCGAGTACGGCCAGGCCGTAGCCGATCAGGGCGTTCTTCAGTGCGCCCTTGGCCTTGTCGACCTGGGCCGGATCGCCGCCGGCGGTGGCCCAGTACACCCCGGCCAGGACCAGGAACAGGGTGGCGACGGCGGCCAGGATGCCCATCACCCAGGTCTGCAGGTTGGCGATGACGGTGGGCAGGTCGTTGGCGGCCAGGACGACCGGGCCGCCCGGGTCGGCGTAAGCGACGGCCGGCACGGCCAGCGTCACCATAGCCGCCGCCGCGGCGGGCGCGGCGACCCGGGCGACGAGGCGAAGCGCGCGGGTCGTCATCAGTGCGTGGGAGAGGGCGATGGTCAGGGCATGTGAACGTGCCAACAGCGGGCGGAACATGATGGCTGCACCTCCCGCCCCGGCTCGCAGCCGGGGCGATTCGTCGAAACGGTGGGCGGAGAGCCGCCGCCGGGCTCGGGAAGACACGTCGGCCGGGAACCGTGGTGAGCCTCGGGAGGAGCTCGTCCTCCCGTTCGGGTTGGCGATGATCGATGTGGTGTCAGCGCATCAACGTGGCGCGGCACCCGAGGTCGCCCGGTCCCGTGCCGACCCGGCCTTCCGGCCCGGCGGCGGGCGGAATCAACCCCTTGCGTGACGCCGTGGTGGCGTCGGAGGAGTTCCGCACCCTCAAACCGGCGTTTGTGAGCTGTGGCGAACACCTGCCGATCCCACAGCGCTCCGACACGACCTCGCAGACCTCTGACAGCCCTGGTCAGCGGCCTGTCCGACGATCGTGCCGCTGGTGGCGGACCTCGCCGTCGGCGTCGGCGCCGGGGTCTCACAGCTGCCGAATCAACACCCCGTCGGCGCCGCTGTCAGATTCGTGGGAGATCCGTTAGGCCCGCTTGGCAGCGGCCACAGCGGATCTCCCCGTACCGGGGTAGGGGGCGGTCGCAGCGGTGAGAAGTGGTGGTTCGCCGTACGCGCTGGCGGGCCCGACCAGATGGTCGGGCCCGCGTCCAGAGAGCCTGCGGGATGGTCGGCGGTCAGGCGGCTGCCAGCGTCACCTGCGCCACAGGATGCCGTGCGCTGCCGCCGCGGGCGGCCCGGATGTGCTGCCGTCGCTCGGCCGCCACGGCGAGGTCTTCCCGCGCCCGGGGTGAGGTCGCCTCGGTGAGCATCCCGGCGGCCAGCGCGTCGGCGATACGGACGTCGATGCGCTCGACGCGCCGCCGCAGCGTGTCGACCTCTAGGCCGAGGCGGGCGGCGATCGGTTCGATGGCCCGGTGGCCCAGCCGCACATCAATGTAGGGCTGCTCGTCGCACTCGTCGACGATGCCCAACTCGACGGCCCGGCGTACCAGGAGGTCCGGATGCCCGTAGGGCCGCTTCGGGGTGCGCGAGCCGGTGACGTGTTCGAGGTTGTCCACCGGCACGGCCTCGGCGCCGTCACGCTGCCGCAGTTCGTGGCCGGCCCGCCACGCCGCCATGCACAGCGCCGCGTACGGCGCCGGCTTGGCCAGGTCGACCCGGTCACGTAGGGCGCCCAGGAAGCCGGTGAGGATCTCGGCGTCCAGGTCGTGAGCGTCAATGGCCCAGCCGGTGTGCAGCCGGCCGGCGTAGCGGCGCAGCGCCGGCATCGCCAGGGCGACCGCGGCGATGACCCAGGCGGGCCCGTCGAGACGGGCGCGGCGGACCAGCTCCCGCCACACGACGTCACGGGCCGTGTAGGCGCGGGGGTGCTCCAGCAGCCACTGCCGCAACGCCGGCAGAGCGATGACACCGCCGGGCAGACCACTGTCATCGCCGAGCTGATCGGCCAGCGGGTCGAGGTCCAGTGACAACGGGTCGGGGTCGCAGGTCAGGTCGGCGAACGCGGTGTCCACGGCGTCCAGCGGCGAGTCGGGCCAGTCCTTGGCGGACGCGGTCATGTCACGAACTCCCATGTCAGAGACGAATGTCGATGACGGCCGGAGGTGTACGGCCGGCGCGCCTGACCGCCATTGCGCCACCTCGGTCTCACCGGCCCCTGACAACGCAGGCCAGCAGGCATGAATCCTCGGCTCGACAGCACCAGCCGCCACCGGCCACCCGCTGACTGACGACCGACGCTGACGCGCGTCACCGTTCTGACAAAGCAGCGTTGACCTGCGCGTTGACACGACAGGAGACGAAGGGCACGGGACAAGGCCGCGAGGGACACGACACCGGCCGAGGGGTCTGACAACGGGGACCCAGCCGGTCTCACAGCGTCTAACAGCGCCCCGCGGGCGGCACGGTGTCAGATCGCGACAGGCTGACACTGCAGCCCAATGTCATCCCCAACCCTGCGCGCCACGGTGGCGCGCCGTCTGACGGCGCTCGCCCGGCGTGGGGACGGTCTGACACGACCGCCGCCTCCGATGACAAACCAGCACCGGTGTCCTCCGTGACGCCGCCGCCGTCCGGGACACCGGACGGCGATCTGACAAGACCGGCCAGCGCCCCTGTGTCATCGATGCAAGTCGCTGTCATGGTCGAGGTGGTCGTGACCGTGCGTGTCTGACAGCCGGGGGCGGCCGATCGCTCTGACGATCTCACGACGCCGACCCCGGCCCGGTCGAGCCGGCGACCGCCGGATCATCCCGCGTTCCCGAGGCCAGCTGAGCGGACAGGAACCGGTTGTCAGACATTCGTGAGATCCCCGTGAGATCGGCAGGTGTTCGCCACAGCTCACAAACACCGGTTTGAGGGTGTCAGCGCACCACGGCGCGGCGCGGAGCCGACACCACATGAGCGAGCACACGCCGCAGCACCACAACCCGCAGCACGATCCCACCGTCGATACCGGCCTCCTGGCCGGGGTCGACCCGACCCCGACCGACCTGGTCGCCGGCGACCCGCCGGTACCGCTCACCGTCTGGCGCACCGCCCGCACCCCGGGCGACGCCGGACGCAGCATCGGCACCCGGCTGGCCGACCGCCTCATCGCCGCCTACAGCCGCCCCGGTGAGGCGGTCGTCGACCTCACCACCGACCACGCCCTCACCTCCGCCTGTGCGGCCGGGGCCCGCCGGCACCACCCGGCGTGGTTCACCGACGCGTCCAGCCTGATCATCGGCCCGGCCACTCCCGTCCCGCTCGCCAGCGGGATCACCGGCGACGCGGACGACGAGGAGGAGGACCTGCCGGAGATGGGCGCCTGGTTCGGGGACGACCTCACCGACCCGGACCTGCACCCACCGGCCGACACGGTCGCCGGCCTGCCGTCCGGCGGCTCCCTGCAGCAGGCGACCAGTCTCGTGGTCGCCTGCTGGCCCCTCGACCCCAACGCCGCTACCAACCGGGTCCGGTTAGCCTGGCTGCTGGCCGCCTGCGCCCAGCTGCTGCAGCCGGGCGGCTGCCTGATCCTCGTCGTCACCGTCCCGGCCGGCGCCACCGCCGGCCCGGAGGACTTCTCCGGCGTGGTCCAAGCCGCCGCTGGCGTCGGACTGGGCTACCTGCAGCACCTTGTCGCGGTCACCGCCGACACCGACGGGGACGCGTTCGTCTACCACGTCACCGACGAGGAACTGCTCACCCTCACCACCGCCGTGAGCGACCGGTGGCGGGTGGCGCACCTGCGGGTCCACGCGGACCTGATGGTGTTCAGCCAGGCCCAGCGCCCGGCCCCGCGCCGTAACGGACGCGAGGGCGGTGGTCGCCGTGGCTAGGCACCGCGCACACACCCCCGAACCGTCCCACGAGCAGACCACGACCACTGCCGCCACGAGCCCCGACCCGATCGGACGCCACCGGGCTACTCCCGGCCCGGAGGGCCTGTCGGTGTGGGCGACCGCCCAGTCCACCGGCCCCGTCCAGCGCCGCGGCCGCTACGTCCGTGAGTCGGTGCAGCACCCCGCGCGGATGCTCCCCGCGATCGCCGCGCACGCCGTCACCGCCTACACCAAGCCCGGGGACCTGGTGCTGGACCCCATGTGTGGGATCGGCACCACCCTGGTCGAGGCGATCCACGCCGGCCGGGACGCGATCGGGATCGAGTACGAGTCACGCTGGTCCGACATCGCCGACGCCAACATCAAGCACGCCCACACCCAGGGCGCGACCGGCCGGGCCGGTGTCATCCGCGGCGACGCCACCAGCATCCTGTCGCTCGTGCCCGGGGCCCTGGCCGGCCAGGTCGCCCTCGTCGTGACGTCGCCGCCGTACGGGCCGACCGTGCACGGCCTCGTCCGGCCCGGCGCCGACGGGGTGGCCAAGTTCGACAACGCCTACAACGACGGCACCGACCGCGGGAACCTCGCCTACCGGGACCTCACCGGCCTCGCCGACGGGTTCGCCCAGATCCTCGCCGGCTGCCACACCCTCCTGCGCCCCGGTGGGGTCGTCGTCGTGACCGCCCGACCGTGGCGCAAGCACGGGGAACTGGTCGACCTTCCGTCGGCTGTCATCGGCGCCGGCGTCCGCGCCGGCCTCACCCCTGTGGATCGGTGCGTGGCGCTGCTCGCCGCCGTCCGCGACGGCGGTCTCGTGGCCCGGCCGTCGTTCTTCCAACTCCAAGCCGTCCGTAAGGCGCGGGCCGCTGGCACCCCGATGCACCTGATCGCACACGAGGACGTCCTCGTGTTTGTCAAGAGCCAGGAGCTGGAAGCCGGGGTGGTGGCGTGACCGCACCTACCCACCGCTACCTGTCGCTGGGTGCCGGTGTGCAGAGCTCCACGCTCCTGCTGTTGGCTGCCCAGGGCAGGATCCCACCGTTCGACGCTGCCGTCTTCGCCGACACGTCGTGGGAGCCGGCCGCTGTCTATCAGCACCTGGACCGGCTGTCCGGGATCGC
Organism: Micromonospora sp. WMMD1155; assembly: GCF_029581275.1. Lineage (NCBI taxonomy): Bacteria > Bacillati > Actinomycetota > Actinomycetes > Micromonosporales > Micromonosporaceae > Micromonospora > Micromonospora sp. WMMD1155. The sequence continues at coordinate 2,882,900 of NZ_CP120742.1, read as the reverse complement.
GGAGCGGGCCGGGATCGAGGTCGTGCGCGTCAGCGTCGGGGACATCCTCGCTGACGCGCTCGACCCGGCCCACCGCTTCGCCAGCATGCCCCTGTTCACCCTCGGGCCGGCCGGCGAACGGGGCATGGCCCGCCGGCAGTGCACCGCCGAATACAAGATCAAACCGATCAAGGCGGAGGTACGGCGCCGGCTCGGCTACCCGCACCCCAGGCGGGTGCCGGCCGGTGTCGCCGCGGAGATGGCGATCGGGATCAGCCTGGACGAGATCGGCCGGGCACGCAGCGCCGACGTCGCCTACATGCGGAACGTCTTCCCACTGCTGGACCTGGGGTGGCGGCGCGACGACTGCCTGCGGTACCTGCGCCGGCACGGTCTCGGGGACACCCCGAAGTCGTCGTGCGTGGGGTGCCCGTTCCACGACGACGGCTTCTGGGCCGCCCTGCGGGAGGACAGCCCGGCCGAGTGGGCGGACGCGGTCGCCTTCGACCGGGCGATCCGCCACGGTTCCGCCCGCGCGAACGCCGCCGGGCAGCCGCTACGCGGCCAGTTCTTCCTGCACCGACAGCGGGTGCCACTCGACGAGGTGGCACTGCGTCCACGCCCGCGGAAGGCGGACTCGCCGAGCTGCGGGCCGTGGACCTGCCCCCACGACACTCCCGTGCCCGGCGGCGCTGACCGTGGGGAGGTGGCGTGACCATTGCCCACCCAACCTCCCCACGGATCGGATCGCTCTGCACCGGCTACGGCGGCCTCGACATGGCCGTCGAGCTGGTGCTCGGCGGTCACCTCGCCTGGTACGCCGAAACCGACCGGCACGCCACCACCGTCCTGGCCCACCACTGGCCCCACGTGCCCAACCTCGGCGACATCCGCACCCTCGACTGGAGCAGCGTCGAACCCGTCGACATCCTCACCGCCGGATTCCCCTGCCAGGACATCAGCAACGCCGGTAAACGCGCCGGCATCACCGGAGAGCACTCCAGCGTCTGGAACCACGTCGCCACGGCCGTTCGCATACTTCGACCCCGGTTGCTCTTCGTGGAGAACGTCGCCGCGCTCCTGCGACGCGGGTTCGACGTCGTCCACGCCGACCTGGCCCAGATCGGGTACGACACGAGCTGGACATGCCTACGCGCATCCGACATCGGCGCAGCCCACCGCCGGGACAGGCTATTCCTGCTGGCCACACCCACCGTTCGGCTGGGAGGGGGTGCGGACGCTGCCGACACCGTGCGCCCGTGATGGGAAAGGGCCCGGTCACCAGTACGGGCTGCCTGACCTGATCGAGGCGTCCGGCTCCACCCGTGGCCTGCTGCCCACCCCGAGGGCCAGCGACACTGGTACTCCAGGACGGCGAGCGGGGGCCGGGTTCCGGCCCCCGCTGTCGCAGGTCCTGCTGCCCACCCCACGGGCCACCGATGGAACGAAGGGCTGCCCCGCGCAGCGCGGCTCACACGGCGACCTGACACTGCCTTCGGCGGCCGTGCGGGTACCGGCCCGGACCCTGCCCACCCCGCGCGCGTCCGACGCGCGCGGGCCTGGCCAGCACGGCGACGGCGGTGCGGATCTACGCACCACCGTCGCCGGGCTCGGCCAGCCCGACGCAGGCCGGTGGGGCGTCTACGCCGCCGCTGTGGCCCGCTGGGAGCTGCTGCTCGGCCGGCCCGCGCCGGAACCCACCCAGCCGGGCCAGCACGGCAAGCCCGTCCTGGCGCCGCGGTTCGTGGAATGGCTCATGGGCCTCGACGAGCACTGGGTCACCGACCCCACTCTCGGGCTGCCGCGCACGGCCGCGCTACGGGTCCTCGGTAACGGTGTCGTCCCCCACCAGGCTGCCACCGCGTTGCGGCTCCTGCTGTGCCCCCTGCGGTGAGACGTGCCCGCGTGACCAGCGGTCGCCGTAGGTGGAACACCCTACGAAGAGTTCTCCGCTTGACCTACCTGCTCGGTGCTGTTCTCAGGTGGTGCGCCCAGCCAGGTGCGGACCGTCGCGATCTCCTCGTCGGAGAACGTAATCTCGGCAGCGTCGGCGCGGTTGAGAACGTTGCCGACGAACGCCGCTGCGATCTCGTCGGCTGTCGGTGGGGGTTGGCGGTGCAGAGGGCAACCGCCGAACGATGTGCCCCGCACGACAAACCCGACGGCGTTGCGGCTGATAGGCAGACCCTGTTCGCGAAGCTGGTCACGGGCCCAGCTGGTGCATTGCGTCCAGTTGAACCGCTGGGATCTGGCGTATTCGGCGAGTGTCCGGTAGATCGCCGGCCACCAGGGTTGCGGCATTCGCGGCAGATCGAGCTGGTGGCCCAGGCGCTCGACGGGATCCGGCAGGGCGACGCGTTGCGGCGTCGCGGTGGCGGTCGTCGGAGCCCGGTGGCGGCGGGTGTCCCAGAGCAGATGCTGCGACATCCGCAGGTTCGGCAACGTCAGGCTCGCCACGGCCCGGGCGAAGCTGCCGAAGCCGAACCAGTTGCTGTCGCTCACCGAAGGACCGAGCTGCGTCCGCAGCCGGGAAGCGAGCGAAGCCATGTTCATCGGCTCGGTCGCTGCGGTGTACTCGTAGGTCACGATCGACCGGAAGGCCTCGTACGCCTCGCTCTGACCAGCGTCAGGGGTGTCACCGTCGGCGGGGTTCACATGCTCGTCGAACCCCTCCTCCACCTCGCTGTCGGCCTCGTCGTCGAGGTCGACCGACTCGCCCTGCACCAGTGCCAGCAGGTGCTGGCTGTCGAGAACCTGGTCGGCGATCGCGGTGAAGGCCTCGGCCGCGTCGGCCGGTGACACGATCATGGTTCGCCGGTCGGAGCGGCGTAGGCGTTGCAGCAACGGGGTCATGTCGGAGTCGCCGGAAGCGATGACGAACTCCTCATAGCGGGTGTCGGCGGACAGCGCGTCAACGGCGTCGACAACGATCCTGATGTCGGCCGCGTTCTTCGTGCTGCTGTAGCGAGGGCAGTCGATCACATCGAAGCCGGCGCGGACGAACGACGGCCGGAACTTCGAGAAGTACAACCGCGTTTGCTCCCCATCCGGGTCTGCGCGGTACACCCAGCCCGCGGGGTTGAGGTAGCAGCGCAGGACCAACCAGCGCCGTACGCCGTCCGTCGTGGCCGTTGTCGCTAGCCGGCGCAGCCATCCCCCCGGATCTTCGGCGAAGTGAACCGCCACGTCCGGGTCCAACTTGTAGAGGCCGCTGAACACGTTGTCGAAGTCGAGGTAGAGCGCCGCCCGAACGTGATCCACGAGCGCAACCTACCAACGCTGAGCAACGACGCCATCACCCCGCCTTCACGGCAGTACATGTGATGGCGGGGTGATGGCTTGCTGCGAGCGAAGTCCGCGCCTGCCCGACCAGACCTCACTCTCCTTTCCCCTTCGAGACTCGGGAGTTATCGCCGTGACCACGCACGACATCGATCCCACAGAAACGTCCAGCACCCCCGCCAGCGGTGGCGGGGTGTGGACCGAGGAGCGCATCCGCGCGCTCGGCGCGATCACCGACCTGCCCACCGCCGGACGTGTCTTCGGCCTGGGACGCGCCCTGTCCTACGACCTCGCCCGCACCGGCGACTTCCCGGTGCCGGTCCTGCGGGTCGGCGCCCGATACAAGGTGCCCGTCGCCGGGATCCTCACCGCCCTGGGTCTGTCGCCGACGTCCGGCGACTTGACCCTGGGCGGGATGCGAAGCGTCGATCACCAGGACGAAATCAGCAGCATCGACCCGCCGCACACCGGCGGCGACAGGAAGAAGGAACCGTGACCCGCACCCGCAGCCCCGGAGGGGCCCTCACCAAACGCTGCACCTGCACCGACCCCGACACCGGCAAGAGGCTGGGGAGCCGGTGCCCGAGACTGCGCCGGCCGGGCGGCGGCTGGCACCCCACCCACGGGGTGTGGGGCTACCAACTCGAACTGCCCGCCCGACCCGCGCGGCCCCGCCGGCAGCTACGCCGGTCCGGCTTCGACAGCCGCGACACCGCCGCCGCCGAGTTGCGGCACGCCCGCGCGCTGCTCGATGTCGCCGACGGCGACACCCACGTCGCGGCGCAGATCGGAGACCTGCTGCACTCCTGCCAGCCCGGCACCCCGCTGCCCGACCGCGACGCGGTTGCCGCCCGTGTCCGCGCCGGCGTGCCCGCCTCCGTGCCGACCACCACCGGCGAGTACCTGAATGCGTGGCTGGACGGACGGCGGGGACTGGCGGAGAAGACGGTGCGCGGCTACTCCGACCACATCCGCCTCTACCTGATCCCCCACCTCGGTGCCATCCCGATCCAGAGCCTACGGACGGCCCACATCGAGGGCATGTTCACCGCCATCGCGGTCAAGCAGGACGAGATCCGCGCCGCCCGCGCGAGCAGCGACCCCGAGATCCGGGCGAACGTGAAGGGCGTCCGGCCGATGGGCGCATCGAGCACACACCGGCTGTACGCCACGGTGCGCAAGGCACTCAACGACGCCGTCGTCCGCGCAAAGCTGATACCCACCAACCCCGCCCTCGGCGTCGAGTTGCCCACCGCGAAACGACCCAAGGCGCGGGTCTGGACCGCCAAGGCGGTCGAGCACTGGCAGTCCACCGGCAGGCGTCCCAGCCCGGTCATGGTGTGGATGCCGCAACAGGCCGGACAGTTCCTCGACCACGCGCAACGCCACGACATCGTCCTCTACGCGATGTTCCTGCTCATCCTGCACCGCGGCCTACGCCGCGGCGAGGCCTGCGGTCTCCGCGACCACGACGTCGACCTCGACGCCGGCTACCTCACCGTCGTAGAACAGATCACCACCGTCGGCTACACCCCCATCGTCCGGCCGGTGAAAAGCGACGCCGGCGACCGGGTCATCCCCCTCGGCCCGAAAACGATCACCGCCCTGCGCTCCTACCTCGACATGCGCCGCCGCTGGCAACAGGTCAACGACACCGGATGGCCCGACAGCGGCCGATTCTTCGTCCGCCCCGACGGCAAAGCCTGGCACCCCCAGACAATCAGCGACCGCTTCGACCACCTCGTCGCCACCGCAGGCCTGCCACCCGTACGGCTGCACGACCTGCGGCACTGCGCCGCCACCTACCTGCGCCACGGCGGCGCCGACATGAAGGAGGTCCAGGAGACCCTCGGTCACTCCACCATCGGCCTGACCTCCGACACTTACACCACCGTCATCCTCGAACTCGAACGGGGCAGCGCCGACGCCGTCGCCGACCTCATCCCGCGCAGCAGCACGGCCGCATAGCGTGAGAGACACACGTTCAGTACACCGACGCCCTACGAACTCGCCCGGTTGAGGGGCCTATGCAGCTTCCTTGCCCGCCACCCCCCGGCCTGACAGCATCTGCGCATGGGCATCTTCGACTCCGTCGCACGCGGCATGGGTAGCCTCCGCCCGCTGACCGACGAGGAACTCGAAGACGAGCACGAAGCGCTACGACAGCGCTACGTGTCCAGCAACAATGTCGGCGAGGCGTCGAACCTCTACAACGAGCTGCACCGCTACGACGAAGAGATGACGCGCCGCGCCAACGAGGCCTACGAGCGCGACAACCCGGACGCAACCACCAGGCACCGCGAACACGGCTGGCACCTGCCCAATGGCGACTAGCGATCGCCCTGCCGGGCCTCGGCTCCGTCGACCTCGGCCACTGGGGCTGTCTCGCTAACGGAGACCTCTCTGCTGCCAACGCCCTGACACAGAATGGTGCCGTCAGATCCACAATTCCCCGACCGCCCACCTGTCAGGTTCAGCGGGGCTTGCGGCCGGTAGTGGAGGCGAACTGGTAGCCACGCACCAGCACCGCCGGGTCGGCCATCAGCTCGGCGAACCGGTCCAGCTCGTCGTGGGACAGGTCCTCGGCGAGGAGCCGGTCGCGCAGCTGGGTGGCGTTGTCGGCGTACAGGCGGCAGCCGGCACTGCCCCCGGCCCAGGTCTCGGCGACCCAGCGGGTGTGGACCTGCTCGAATCCGTTGGCGAGCAGGAAGGAGGGAACCTTGTCGCCCCAGTGCAGGTCGACCCCCCGGCCGGCGAGGACGTCGAGGATGGTGTGCACGACGCGGGTGACGAGGTCGTTGTCGCTGTCGGCGGGGGCGTGCGCGGACACGGGCGCGTAGACGATCTCTCCGAGGACGAGGTGCCCGCCGGGGCGCAGCGCGTTGATCATCTGGTGGAGCAGCGGGTGCCGGTTCGGTAGGTGTTCCAGGACGCAGCGGGCGGTGGCGACGTCGATGGTGCCGGGTTCGACCGGCAGCGGCTGGGTGCGCAGGTCGCGTTGGTAGACGTCGAGCACGCCGGTGGGGTTGAGCATGCTGGTGTCGATGTCGACGGCGATGACCTTTCCGGTGCGGCCGACGAGTTCGCACAGGTGCCGGGCGATGGAGCCGGCGCCGGCGCCAACGTCGAGGGCGGTGTGCCCGGGGTTGACTCCCAGGCGGGTCAGGTCGTCGAGAGTGACCGGGTCGAGCATCTCCTGCAGGGGGTGGAGCTGGTGAGGGCTGTTGCGGAACTGGTAGCGCTGCGTGGGTGCGGTGGCCGTCATGGAGTGACTCCTTGGGTCGTCGTGGTGAGGCAGGGCAGGGGCGTTGTCAGCAGCCAGTGCTGTTGCAGCCGCGGGTACAGCGGTAAGGACGGCGTGGCTGGCCGGGGACGGGCGGCGGGTTCCCACCAGCGGCGGGTGGCGTGGCTGTGGGCGAGGTAGACGAGGTAGGTCTGCGCTCGCCAGCCGAAGGGACCCAGGTGGGCGGATTCGTAGGCGAGGACTTCCCCGGTGTCTGGGTGCAGGACGAGCAGGGCGCGTCGGTCGCCGCTGGTGGCGGCGACCGCGATGCCTGGGCGGCCGGAACGGTCGACCACGCGCGGGTAGTAGGTGAGCGGGCTCAGGCCGGCCAGCAGATCGAGGGTGGCGGCGCGGCCGTCCCGGCGAGGGCTGTACCAGGTCGACAGGTACGCCAGGTTCGTCAGCACCTCGGTGGGGTCGGCTGGTGAGGGCTCATCGATACGCAGGTCTTCCCGCAGCACGTCGGTGCGGGTGAAGGGGTCGATCAGCCCGACGCTGTAGAGGTCGCCTGGTTGCCACCAGTCGTGGGTGACCGGAACGACGCCGGTGGGGTGCTGGGTGGCGAGTTGGCCGCCCGAGCGGTCATCGCCGCGCCAGCGGACCACCTCCCGCACCGCCGCCCCGGAGCGGGCGGGGTTGTTCCACTGCCGGTAATGCACGAGGTCATACCGGCCCGCAGCGGTGTCGCACGCGCTGGCCCGCAGTCGTGCCGCCAGCGCCAGCAACGGAGCACGCGCCGGCTGCGGGTACGCCACCTGAGTTCCCTGGTGACCGGTGCTTCGATGCGCCGCTGCAAGCATGGGCTGCGGCGCCGCTGAGGTGGGACAGTGCACGGAACTGGGCTGGGCGGGGATCGGTGCTGGCGTCGTCACGGCGGGTATGGCGTTGGCGGCGAGCACTACCAGGGCCGCCATGGTCGCGGTGGGGGTCACCGGTGTGCCTGCCCACGGTTGGGCAGAGCGGGTGAGACCAGGGCGAGGTGGTCGCGCAGCGCCTGCTCGGCCTGTCCGTCGCTGGTGGCGATGGGTCCGGTGAGGCGTCCGTCGGCGAGGACGTGGACGGTGTCACTGAGGGTGGCGGCGGCGCGGGCGTGCGGCACGGCGGCGAGGATGGTGACGCCGTGGCGGGGCAGGTCCCTTAGCGCGTGGGTGACGTGTGCGGCCACGGTGGGGGCGAGTCCTTCGGTGGGTTCGTCGCACAGCAGCAGGCGGGGCGCGGTGCGTAGGGCGCGGGCGATGGTGAGCATCTGCTGCTCCCCGCCGGAGAGCTGGTGGCCGCGGTGGCGCAGCCGGGCCGCGAGGGCCGGGAACATCTCCAGCAGTTCGTCCACCGCCCAGGTCCGGCTGTCCGGGCGGCGAGCGGTCGGGCGGGCGACGGTGAGGTGCTCGGCGACGGTCAGCGACGGCCACAGCCGTCGTCCCTGCGGGGCGAGGGCGACCCCGGCGCGGGCGGCGCGGACGGGCGTCCAGCCGGTCACGTCGCGGCCGTCGAGCAGGATCCACCCGGTGGTGGGTCGCAGGTGCCCGGCGAGGGTGTGCAGCAGGGTGGTCTTCCCGGCGCCGTTGGGCCCGGCCACGGTGTGCACGGCGACGGCCGCCAGATCGACGGTGATGTGTTGCAGGACGGGGGTGTCGGGGCGGTAGCCGGCGGCGAGGTCACCGATGCGCAGCATCGTCACCCCCGGTGCCGAGGTAGAGGGCGGTGACGGCAGGGTCGGCGCGCACGGTGTCGGTGGGGCCGTCGGTGTGGCGGCGGCCGTGGTGCAGGACGGTGGTCCAGTCGGCGAGGGCGGCGACGACGTCCATGTGGTGCTCGACGAGCACGACCGCCATCCAGCCGGGTAGACGCCCGAGGATGTCGAGCAGGCGGGTGGTGTCGGTGTCGGTGAGGCCGGCGGCAGGCTCGTCGAGTAGCAGCACGCGGGGTTGCCCGGCCAGGGCGACGGCGAGGTCGAGCATGCGGCGGTGCCCGTGCGACAGCGCGGCGGCCGGGTAGTCGGCGTACCCGAGCAGGCCGACGAGGTCGAGGGCTTCCAGAGGTGTGCGTTCGGGTTGGTGGCGGTGGTGCCAGCCGCCCATGCGCACGCAGTCCAGCAGGGTCAGGTTCGGGTAGACGCGGGGGTGTTGGAAGGTGCGGCCGATGCCGGCGCGGCCTCGCCAGGCCGGGCCGCGGCGGGTGACGACTTGGCCGTTGTAGGTGATGGTGCCGGCCTGAGTGCGGGTGGTGCCGGCCAGGATGTTCAGCAGGGTGGACTTGCCGGCGCCGTTGGGGCCGATGACGGCGTGGCGGTCGCCGGGGGCGACGGTGAACGTGTCCAGGTCGAGGACGGTCAGCTGTCCGTAGGCGTGGCGCAGGCCGGTCGCGACGAGGCCGTTGCCGTGGGCGCGGTCGGTGTCACCCGGTTCGCGCTGCGACGGCACGCCGTCGGGGTCGATGCGGTGGACGGTCCTCACGGGGTGCTCCTGGTGACGGGCTGGGCCGGGCCGTCGGGCATGTGAAGAGCGGGACGGCGCCGACCGTGACGAGGAAGGGGCAGGCTGGCCAGTCGCGCGGGAAGAGCGGTCAGGCCGCCGGGCAGCAGGTACACCGCGGTGACGAACAGGGCGCCGAGGAGCAGGGGCGCGTGACCGGGCAGCCAGGCACCCACGACGTCGCGCACGGCGAGGACCGCGATTGTGGCGGCGGCGGCGCCGGGCAGCGACGTGGCGCCGCCGATGACCACGGCGAGCAGCGCGAGGGCGGCGGTGGTGAAGCCGACATCGGCCGGAGTGATCCACCGGTGGGTGTGGATGAGCAGGGCCCCGCCGATCCCGGCGAGCGCGCCCGCGCCGGTGTGCGCCGTCCACAGGTAGGCGGTGACGTGGTGGCCGCTGGCGCTCGCGCGGGCCTCGTTGCCGCGCACGGCCGCCAGCAGCGTCCGCTGGCTGCCGCCGAGCAGTGCCATGGCGGCGGCGGTCGCGGCGATCGCCACGAGCGTGGCGTAGAGCAGCACCGTGCGGTCGGTAGTCAGCGGCGGCAGGCCGGGCAGCAGACGAGGGGCGGGGATCCCAGCGAGCCCGTCGGTGCCGCCGCTGACCGTGCGCCACTGGGCGGCGGTGATCGCGGTCAGTTCCGCGACGGCGAGGCTGAGCATGAGGAACACCGTGGCGCGGTAGCGGACGAGCACCGCGCCGAGTACGCCGGCGGTCAGGGCTCCCGCCCCGGCCGCCGCCAGCAGGTGCAGCGGGGCGAGGTCGGTGCCGGCGAGGGCGAGCCGGGCGGTGGTGTAGGCGCCGGCCGCGTACGGGGCGACCTGGCCGAGCGTGGGCAGTCCCGCGTGGCCGGTGACCACCGCGACGCTGACCGCCACCACCGCCAGCGGCAGCATCCGCGCGGCGGTGGCGTGCAGGTACGGATCCGGTGACACCGCCACCGCGCCCACCACCGCCGCTGCCAGGCCGAGCGCCGACCACGGGTGCGCGCGTCGTGCCAGCGCGCGCACGACCGTCGCCGCCATGTCGTGTCGTGGACCGCTCACGCCGACGCCCCGGTGGGGAGGCTGGTCCGGCGGGCCAGCAGCACCACGGCCATGGCGCCGATCAGCAGATACGGGGCGACCGCCGGGAACGACGTCACGCCGACGGTCTGCACGACGCCCGCGGCGAGGGCGGCGGCGAGCGCACCGGGCACGGAGCCGAGGCCACCGCAGACCACGATGATCAGCGACAGCAGCAGCGCGGTGTCGGCGGTGTGCGGGCCGACGCCGAGGATCGGAGTGGTCAACGCCCCGGCCAGGCCGGCGAGAGCCCCGGCGGCGACCAGGACTGCCGCGTCCACCAGGCGGGGGTTCACCCCGATGCCGGCAACCATCGCCCGGTCGTCGACCGTGGCGCGGATCAGCCGTCCGGCGCGGGTGCGGTGCAGCACCACGTAGCCTCCCGCGACGACAGCGACAGCGACGCCCAGCACGGCGAGCCGGTCGACCGGATACCGGTGCCCGGCAACCCAGACGGTCGCCTCCAACACCTCAGGCAGGCGAGGTCGCAGCGTGTCGGGGCCGTAGGCGGTGGTGAGCAGGTCGGCGCCGATGAGCGCGACACCGAAGGTGAGCAGCGCCTGGTCGAGGTGCCCCCGACCCCGCAGTGCGGCGGTCGCGGCGGCCAGCACCCCGCCGCCGGCGGCTCCCACACCGGCCGCCAATGCGACCGCCGCGGCAAGGCTTGGCCAGGTCCCCGAACTGGTGGCAGCAGCGACGTAGCCGCCGGCCGCGATCAGGGTGCCGTGCGCGAGGTTGAGCACACCCCCGGCGCCGAACGCGACGGTCAACCCCGCGGCGGCGATGGCCAGGAGCAGCCCGTAGGCGACGCCGTCGACGGCGGGTATCAGGTAGGCGTCCACGCGCACCGCACCCCCTTCTCGTGTGCTTGGTCTGGTCAGCTGGCGGGCAGGGTGGTGAGGTCCTGCACCAGGACGTTGGACAGCACTGGGCCGTCGTTACGGACCTCGCGCAGGTACCAGCGCTGCACCGGGCGGTGCTCGGTGGGGTGGAACTGCCAGTCCCCGCGAGGGGAGACGACCCGCCCGACCTGCCCGATCGCGGCGTTGAGCTTCTCCCCGGTCACCTCGCCGTTCACGGCGGTCAGCGCCCGGTCGAGGACGGCGGCGGCGTCGTAGGAGGCCATCGCGAAGGTCGTCGGCTGGCCCGGATGGCCGGCGGCGGACCAGGCGGCGACGAAGTCCTGGTTGGCCTGGTTGGCGAGGGTGGGGCTGTAGTTGAGGACGTTGCGGATGCCGGTGGCCGCCGGTCCCTGCGCGGTGAGCACGGACCCTTCGGTCAGGAAGCCGGCGGCGTAGAGCGGGACGTCGGCAAGGTCGGACTGGGCGTACTGCTTGACGAACGCCACCGCCGCGGCCCCGGCGTAGAAGGTATAGACGGCCTTCGGTTTGGTCTCGGCGGCCTTGTTCAGGTACGGCAGGAAGTTCTCCGTCGCCGGGAACGGCGTGAACAGGGTCTTCCCGTCGGGGTTGGCGAGTTTCCCGCCGAGGCGGGTGAAGGTGTCGGTGAAGCCCCGCAGTTCGTCGTAGCCGCCCTGGTAGTCCGGGCCGATCGCGTACACCTGACCGTCGCCGACCTGCGCCTTGACGTACTCGGCGATGGCGATGCCCGGCTCGTCTGAGTTGTAGGAGGTGTGCCAGGTGTAGGCCAGGTCGCGGGGCTTGCCGCCGACGGGTGCGAACGCTGGCCGGGCGTTCGCGCCGAGCAGGGGTATCTTCCGCTGCGTGGTGAGGGTCTGCACCTTGTCGACCGTCGCGCCGCCGACCAGGCCGGTCAGGGCGACCACCTGGTCGCGTTCGAGGAGCTTCTGCGCGGCGGGGACGGCCGTGGCGGGGCCGTCGCCCTCGTCGGCCACGACCAGGTCGATCTTCCGGCCGCCGAGTTTGCCGTCGTGGGTGTCGAGGTAGAGGCGGAAACCGCGCTGCATGTCCTCGCCGACGGCGGCGTAGGTGCCCGACAGGGAGACCAGCAGCCCCACACGGACCGTGCCGGAGTCGGTGGCGGTGCTGCTGCACGCGGCGCCGGTCAGCAGGAGACCCACAGCGGTCAGGGTGGCGAGCCCACGTCGCAGGCGTGGTCGGGGATCAGACATCGAAGATGCTCCTTCGTCAGGGGTGAGGGGCGGGTTCTGCGGGCGCTCAGGGCTGAGCGACCGCCGAGCGGGGCGTGGTCTGGGTGATGACGTGCTCGATGAGGGCGATGAGCAGCCGGCGGACGCTGTCGCGGTCGCGGGCGTCGATGTCGACGATCGGCACGTCCGCGGCCAGGGCGAGGGCTTCACGGATGGCCGATGCGGGGTAGGAGCGGGCACCGGGGAACTGGTTGACCGCGACGACGTAGGGCAGCCGGACGTGGTCGACGTAGTCGAGGTGCCGGAACGAGTCCTGCAGGCGGCGGGTGTCGACCAGGACCACGGAGCCGGCGGCGCCCCGGACGATGGCGTCCCACATGAACCAGAAGCGGTGCTGGCCTGGGGTGCCGTAGACGTAGACGGTGACGCCGTCGACGTCGAGGCGGCCGAAGTCCATCGCCACCGTGGTGGTGGTCTTGGCCGGCATGAGGGTCGTGTCGTCGGCGGCGTTGCCGGCGGACATGCGGACCTCGGTGGTGACCGGTGCGATGTCGGAGACCGCGCCGACGAGGGTGGTCTTCCCGACGCCGAACGGCCCGGTGAGCACGATCTTCAGGCTCGGCGGCCCGCCGGCGGGTCGCCGGACGGTGAGGGCGGGTGCGGTCATCGCCGGCCGGCCGCCGCGGTGGTGAGTGTGCCGGCGAAGGCGGGGGTGAGCTGGTCGCCGACCTGCTCGGCGAAACGGCCGAGTTCCTCGGTGACGAACGCGAGGTCGGCGTCGCGGGTGGCCAGGGTCAGCAGCGACGCGCCGGTGCTCACCGCCACCAGAATCAGGAACCCGTGCGCCAGCTCGGTCAGGTTGCCCCGCACCGCGCCCGCGGACAGGTCGCGGGCGGCGCCGTTGAGCAGGCTGTTCATTCCGGCCGCCACTGCGGCGAGGCGCTCGGCGGCGTCCCGGTTGAGCCCGTCTGTCCAGGCCAGCAGCAGCCCGTCGGCCGACACGGCCACGGCCTGGCTGATCCCGGGCACGCGGGCGACGAGGTTGGTGTTCAGCAGGTAACTCAGATCGCTCATGACTGGCCCTTCGACTGGGGAAAGCGGCGGTCGAGGCCGCGCTGGTAGGCCCCCGCCGTACGGGCCAGGCCACCCATTGAGCGGACCGGCGCGTCGGCAGCGGGCAGGGGCGGGGGTGTGAACGCGGACATGGGCTGCCGCTTCGGCAGGCCGTTGGCCGTGGTGGCGTCCTGTCCGGGCAGCCCGCGCGCAGGGGTGGAGGGCATGTGCACCGTGGCTCCCTCGACGAACCACGCCGGAGCCGGCAGGTGTCGGGCTGTCTCGTCGTAGGCCGGCGTCGACTCTGACTCAGGCGCCCGGCGGGGCACCGGAATCAACGGCAGCGCCTGGGTAGGGCCGTCTGCCGCGCTCGGGGTGGACGACCGGCGCCGGGTGGGCAGCGCGGCCGAGCCGCCGCGCCCGGCCGGTGCCGCCGTGGGCGCGGGCAGGGTAAGGGTGGACGCGGGCGTGCCGCCGGGAGCACGCCGGCCGGCGATCGGGCCGGTGGGCAGCGCGGCCGGCTCGGGAACGCCGATTAGGAGTTTGTCGGCGGAGATCTCGACTTCCGCTACCGTGCCGTGCGGCTGTCCCGGCAGCAGCCGCACGCGTAGCCCATGCGCCGCGGCCAGCAGCGCGACGGTGGCCAGGCCCTGGCGCCGGATGTGCTCAACCTCGATCATCGGCGCGGGTTCGGCCAGCTCGGCGTTGAGCCGGACCAGCAGGTCCGGCTTGATGCCGGGCCCGGTGTCGGTGACCTGGATGATCACCCGGTTGCCCAGCAGATGCCCGGTGACCACCGCGTCGCCGGGGCTGTAGCGGGTCGCGTTGTCCAGCAGCGACGCCAACAGGTGCACCAGGTCGTCGATCATCGGTGGCGGCACCAGCACCCGCTCGTCGATCACCCCGAGCCGCACCCGCCGGTACTCCTGGATCCGGCCCTGCGCCGCCTGCGCCACCGTCACCAGCTCCGCCGGCTGCGGATGCACCGCCCCCAACGACCGTCCCGACAGCACCAGCAGACTCTGCGTGGCGTGCAGCAACTGCGCGGCGAGACTGTCCACCGCGAAGAACGTCGCCAGGGTCGCGGCGTCCTTCTCGTCCCGCTCGGCCATGTCCAACTCGCGCAGCAGCCGATGCGTCATCCCCTGACACCGCCGACCCACCGCCTCCACCGCACCGGCGGCCACCCGCCGCTGCCGCGCCAGATCCGTCGAGATCCGGTACGTGTTCAACGCCAGCGTGTCGAACGCGGCGGCCACCTCGTCCACCTCGTCCCGCGCCGCTGCGGGTGCCAGCGCGGAAGGCGGCGGCGGAACCGACGCCGGGTCGGCAGGATCCGCCGCGTCAACGCGGCGGACCAGGTCCGGCAGGTCCCGCTCCGCGACACGAGTGACCGCGTCACGGACCCGCCGCAGCCGCCGCGCCAACGCCCGACCCTGCCGCCACGCCAGCGCCGCGGCGGCCAGGGTCAGCGCCACGGCGACCGCCGACAGCACACCCGTGGTGACCCACTGCTCTCGGCGTTGCCGCCCCACCTCGGCGGCGATGTCCGCGTCGACGCGGGTCTGCACCTCGTGCAGCCGGTCGCGCCGCTCATTACTGGCCGCAGCCCACCGGGACGCGTTCACCCGCAACCGCTGACCCACCTGAGTGCGGGCGACCTCGTCGTCGAGACGCTGCGCCGCGAGGACCTGCGGGCCGGACAGCGCCTGGTCAAGCCACGACCGCCACCGCGCCGGCGACCGCTGCGACACCGCCAGCAACGCCTCGTCATACCCGGCACGGGTCGCGGCCAGCTCCCGCTGCACCGCCTGCGACACCACGGCGCCGTTGCCGGCAGCTACCGCTGCCTGTTGGATACCCGCGTACTGCCCGGCCTGCGACAACGCCGCCGCCACCCGCAACTGGTCCGCGACCGCACCGTCCGCACCGCCGACCTGACCTACGGTCTCCCGCACCGCCAGCCCCTGCGCGAGCACCGCCCGATACCGCACCAGCACCGCCGTCAGCGACGCCGACCGCGCCTTGACCTGCTCCCTAAACACCGGAAGCAACCGCAGCTGCTCGTCGAACGGCCCCACCAGCCGACTGACCGAATCCGAGGCATCGAGCTCGCCGCGGCGCTGCCGGTAGGCGTCCACCGCCCGGTCGGATGCCGCGACCTGCTCGAGATAACCGTTGAGGCCACCCGCCGAATCACCGACCAGCCCGCCGGCGACCTGCCGCTCCCGGTCGAGTTCGTGCAGCACCTCACCCACCGCGGCCGACACCGCCACCAGCGACTGCAGGCGGTCGGCACTGCGCGCCTGACGGCTCGTCGATGCCACACCCCACGAGGCGAAGACCAGAGTCGCCGCCAACGGGATCAGCAGCAGGAGCGCAAGCCTCCGAGCAACAGGCACAACAGTCCTTCCCACAATCCGGCGAATTGGCGCGGTCGTCCGCGCTGCGGTCTGCTGCGGGCCGGGATACGGCACACGCGTCCACGGCGACGAGAGTGACTAAAGGCGAAGACCGTCGATGTCGGTAAGGCTCGCCGTCCACGTCTGACAATCCGCCGACAATCCGCCCTTTCCCGATGGCGGCTACCACGCCTGGGGCGGGCGGCGCGCATCGCGTGCTGACACGCTGCATCGCGGCTTGCGGCCGTCGGGGCCGCTCAATGGTCTGGGACGGTCAATGTCGGAGCTTTGTCAGAGGTCACAGCAATGGGTTATCGACATCCGTGCACCCGGCCGTTAATGGGGGCATCACCGTGAGCGCCAGCGGCGCGGACAGCGGTGACGGGCGATCCGGCCGCCGGCTGGTTTCGCCTGCCTGTGCCCAACGCTCCCGTAGGAGGGATGTGCCATGGCCCCACGAACCATGCCCGAACCCGCTGAGGTCGGTCGCCGAGCCGCCGAGATCCTCGACCTGATCACGCAGCACCCGTCGTCCGAGCGGCTACGCAGCTCGTCGATGAAGTACTCCAGCTGCTGGGCGACCTTCACCGGGTACCCGGCGATCAGCCAGTGGTCCCTCGACCGGGACGCGGGCCCGTTGCTGACCGAGGCGATGCGGGTCCTGGCGCTCAAGGCCGCGGTGTTCGAGCTCTCCGGCGGCGACGAGGAAGCCGCGGAGCTGCTGGTGCCGGCGCCGGTCGACGAGATGATCCACGCCGTGCTGGCGCAGTTCACCCTCATGTCCCGGATGCAGCGCGACCTCGGGGTCACGTTCCCGCACGCCACAGAGTTGGAGGAGTTCACCTACACCCGCGGCTGCCTGACCGACGCGTACTACGCCGCCACCGGCTGGGGGCCGCAGCCGCTGCGGTACTGGCTGGACTCCGCCGAGGTGACCCGCCGATTGAACCAGCTCAACGCCCACTACCAGGCCGCAGGCCTGGGACGCGACGGACGCAGCCACGACTTCGCCTTCGACCAGCCAGACACGGCGACCACGCCCGTCGGGGTCAGCGGTTAGCCAGCTCCACCGACAGCACCCGCCGCATGGCCGCCACCACCTGCTTCGGGTCGAACCTCTCGCCGGCGAGGCGCTCGGCGCGGGCGACGGCACCGAAGATCTGCTCCGACGGGGCGTCGCGCAGCACGGCGACGAGCCAGCCTTCCAGATCCACCAGGTCGGCAGGCAGTACCAGGGAGGCAGGCGTCGGCGCCGGTCGTGACGCCTGTTCGGGGACCGGCTCGCCGCGCGAGGCGTAGCGGCCCGGTGGCAGTCCGACCCGGTACGGGTGCACACACACCGCGATGCCCTCGGCGGTGACTCGCCATCCGATATCCGGGTTGTAGGCGAACTCGGGTCCGGGCCGGTCGACCACGTCGAACTGGCCCGGCCCGAGCTGCTGGGCGGGACACACGACGCACGTTTGCTCACACCACTGCGGTAGCGGCCCGGACATGGCGCCGATGCTACGGCAACCAGGAGGTATCAGGCCATGACCGTCTTATCCCCTCCCCGGGCCGCCACCATCGACCGCGCCCTACGCGACGCCCAGCGATGGTGCACCGGACACGCCATCGACGACCGCCCCGCACTAGCCCACGCGGTCCGGGTCGCCGTGACCATCGGCGAACATGTACTACACCCGGACCCGGATCTGATAGCGGCAGCGCTGCTGCACGACATTCCCGACTTCGCGCCCCGCACGCCGGACATCTACCAGGTCCTCGCCGTCGCCTACGGCCCGCAGGTACCGCGGATCATCGCCGCCCTGCAGGCCGAGCACCAGGCCCTCGACATGCCGGACCCGCCCATCCGCGTCGACGACCTGCCGGTACTGCTGGCCTCGACCGCCGACAAGATCGTCGCGCTAACTTCGCTGCTGCGACGGGCACATGCCAGCGGCGACGTCACTGACTTCCTCCGCACGCGCCCGGCGCTACTCACGCTGCTGCCGCACTTCCGGGCCTTTCACCAGGCAGCCCACCCCCGGCTGCCGGCGGGGATGTCGGCACGCCTCGACACCGCGCTGGCGCTGCTTGAGCGAGCCGCCACCAGCATCCAGACGGCGAGCAAACCATGATCGCCATAGATGCCGCGTTGGCGGACCAGCTACGCCGCGACCTGCTCACCGCCGCCGGCCATCAACAGACCGGTGGGCAGGTCATCGAGGAGTGGGAACTGTCGACGGTGCAGCGGCTGTACCTGAGCGACGGCAGCAGCGTGATCTGCAAGCTCGCCACATCACCGTTCACCGGCGAAGCCGCCGTGCTGCGATCCCTCAGCGAACACGGTGCCGCCGTGCCCCACCTGCACGGCTACACGCTACGTCCGCAGGCGCTGGGCATGCTGATGGACGACCTCGGCGACCCCATCCGCCCAGCAACTATCGCCGAGGCCGCAGCCGTCGCCAGCGCAATCCACGCCGTCCCGCCGGTGCCGACGCTGCCCGTGTTCGACCAGCGGACCCTGGCGCGCCTGCCCGAGCAGGCGCTCGCCGCACTCGACGAGCTGCACCGCCAGGGCCGCTTCGTCGACTCCGGCCAGGCCGAGGAACTGCTACGGCGGCTGGTAGCCGTGGCGGGCAGACGCGCCGACGGCGCCGAAAGAGAACCCTTCGGGCTGTGCCACGGCGAGTTCCACCGCAGCTCACTGCACGTCAGCCGCACGGGATGCCGTCTCGTCGACTGGGCGAAAGCATTCACCGGACCAGGCCTGCTCGACCTCGCCACCTGGTTCGGCACCCGCAACGCCGCAGACCCCGCCCAACTCACCCGCCTGATCCGCGCCTACGTCGCGGCTGGCGGCAGCACCGACGCTCACTCAGACCGCGGTGGCCTGCCGGCAGCTCAGTGGGCGCTGGGATGGCACCGCGTGTGGGCAGCCTGGTGGTTCCTGACCACAGCTGCCGCAGGCCACCACCGGCCCCACACCGATGGCCCTCACGCCCAGGTCGTGCACCGCCAACTGCACGCTGCCGCGCAACTGCTCGACGCCGCCCCGTTTGGCGCGTCCGGAGTTCACCTCACTACCGCGGGAAGATCCTTATGAAGCGCCTCATCGTGGACACCCACGCCTCGTCCTGCTACTTCCGCACCTCCGTCGGCGGGGATGGACGCAAGGCGTTGGTGCAGATCACCGAACGGTGCAACCTGCACTGCGCCCACTGCTTCGTCTCCTCGACCGCAGTGGGGTCCGACCTGTCCCTGGGCGACTTCACCACCCGAGTGTTGCCCCGGCTGCTCGACGCCCGAGTCGAACGCCTCACGCTCACCGGGGGCGAGCCCTTCGTCCACCCCGACCTGATCGCCATGTGCCAAGCGGTGGCCGATCAGGGACTGCCGGTGGGCATCTGCACCAACGCGACGCTGACCCGCGACACCGATATAGCCGCCTTGGCCGCCTTGGGCAACGTTCACGTCAACGTGTCCTTCGACGGGTTCCGGCCCGACAGCCACGGCAAGTTCCGCGGCGACCGGTCGTCGTTCGCCACCACCGTCGCCACCACCCGCAAGTTCGCCGAAGCCGGCCTGCTCAAGGGCCTGCTGTCCACGCCCAACGCGCTGACCGTGCCGCAGGAGTTCGCGGACCTGTGCGCCTTCGCCGTCGACATCGGCGCCGAGTACGTGCTGATGAACCCGCTGTCCTCCTTCGGACGGGGGGTGAAGAGCCGCAGTAAGCTCGCCGCCACCACGGCCGCGATGGACGCCATCACGGCCGTGACCGACCGCTTCGCCGGCCAGGTCGACCTCGTGCGCATCCGGTTCCCCAACGAGGACCTGCCGCTGGGCGGATGCGACGCGGGAAAACTGATCTACGTCTTCGTCGACGGGCAGGTCGCCGTGTGCCCCTACCTGGTCTTCGCCGCTCGCACGCCCGCCTCCGCGCACCGCGATACCGAGTTCCTCACCGGCAACATCCTCGATAGTGAGGTTGTCACCGGCCTCGACGCCTACGACTTCCACGGCCGCTACCGGCTCGGCGCCAACCCGACCTGCGGCTCCTGCGCGCTGGCCGGACAGTGCGGCAAGGGCTGCCCTGCCGCGGTCATCGCCACCGGTGGCCGCATCGGCGATGTCGATACCGAGCAGTGCCCCGTCACCGACCCATCCGGCCGTCGACTGCTCCCGCTGTCCCTGGCCAAGGGGTGAGCAGCCTGTTCATCGCCGTGGAGGGCCCCAACGGAGTCGGCAAGAGCACCGTCGCCCGTCGCCTGGCCGACCGCCTCGCCGAACTCGGACCGGCAGGGGTCCACCTGACCGGCGAGCCCACCCGCACGCCCCTGGGCCAGCTCCTGCGCCGCCAGGAATCCTTCCTGCATGGCAAGGCACTGGCCCTCGCTCTGGCCGCCGACCGCGCCGCGCACATCGAAACGGAGATCATCCCCCGGCTCGACGACGGACTGCACGTCGTCACCGACCGGTACGTCGCCTCCTCGCTGGTGCTGCAACGCATCGACGGCCTCGACCTCGGCGAGATCTGGTCCTACAACCGCTACGTCCTGCCCGCCACCGTCATCTACCTCGAAGACCACCCGGAGGTCATCCGCACCCGACTGACAGCTAGACCACACTTGACCAGGCTGGAACTGGCCGGCTCGCCCGAGAAAGAACTCGCCCTCTACCGCGACGCCGCCACCCACCTGCACCGGCAGCAGTGGCGCCAACACGTCGTCGCCTGCCACGGCCTCAACCCCGAACAGGTCGTGGACACTATTCTCGCCCTGCTACCCGCTGACGGCCCCTGACCAGCGAGGTTCACCGTGCTGTCCATTCTGACGATCAACGTGCAGGCCGCCGCGCTCGCCCGCGCGCAGAAGCTCCTGACCTGGTTGCTACACCGCGACGACCACGTGATCATCCTGACCGAAACCAGCAACGGACCCGGCACCCGGCACCTGCTCACCGGCCTGCGGGCAGCCGGGATGTCCATCGCCCACCAGCCCTCGACGGACGGTGACCGCGGCTGCGCCATCGCCAGCCGCATCCCCACCCGCCCAGCCCCGCACCTCACCGCGGGCATCAGCCTGCCTGGCCGGGCCCCCGCCGTCATCCTCGACACCGACCCCGCCGTCACGATCCTCGGCCTCTACGTCCCCTCCAGCGACCGGGCACCGGCCAAGCTCGCCAAGAAGCGGACCTTCCTCACCACCGTCACCGACACCCTGGCCCGCCTACCCACCACCGACCGCGCACATCTGGTGGTCGGCGGCGACTACAACGTCATCAGCCGCGACCACCAACCCCGCTACCCCGGCTTCCGACCCTTCGAGTACGACTTCCTCGACGCCCTCGCCACGCTCGGGCTCTGCGACGTCCACCGGACTCTGCACCCCGACGTGCAGGCACACAGCTGGATCGGCCGAGCAGGCAACGGTTATCGCTTTGACTACCTCCATGTTGGCCCTGGGCTGCTGCCCCATCTGGCAGCCGCCGCCTACCTGAACCAACCTCGCCTTGAGGGTCTCACCGACCACTTGGCGCACAGCGCCGACATCGACGCACCGGCTCTCGGCGGTCGGGGTGTCGGTACGGGCAACATCGTGGCTTGCTGGATCTCACGTACCCCTAGACGAGCGGCAGAATAGGCGCGTGACCCTCTGGACGATCGCCACGGCAGCCGACGAAGCGCGCCGCCAAGCGTCGGTCGCCGTCCTCCCCATCGGCAGCTTCGAACAACACGGCTCGCATCTACCGCTCGCCACCGACACCATCGTGGCCAGCGCCATCGCCACCGCGCTCGCGGAACGTTACGACCTCTTCCTACTTCCGCCAATCACTCTGTCCTGCTCCCACGAGCACGCCGCGTGGCGAGGAACTGTCAGTCTCAGCTCGACCACCCTCACCGCCATCATCAACGACATCGTGGCGTCCCTCCATGGGCAAGGCATCGACCATCTCGTTCTCGTCAACGGGCACGGCGGCAACTATGTGTTGTCCAACATCGTCCAAGAGGCCAACACTGACCGGCCACGCCTCGCGCTCTTTCCAGGTCGACAGGACTGGGACCAAGCACGCCGCGACGCCAGATTAGACAGCACCACCCACGACGACATGCACGCCGGGGAGATCGAGACGTCGATCCTTCTCCACGCCGCGCCGGATGCCGTCGGCCCGGACTTCGGAACCGCCGATCACCTCACCGAACGGCCACATCTCCTGACGCTCGGCTTGGCTGCCTACACGAGCACCGGAGTAGTCGGGCAACCATCTTTAGCCACTGACGCCAAGGGGCAGGCGGTGCTGGCCAGCCTTGCCCGCAGCTTCGCGGACACCCTCACCACGCTTACCCGTCAATAGGCCAACACTCGCGCCACGCGACACGATCCTCCTGGTGGCACTCAGCGCTCACCGCGCGCCGGCCGAAACTCGAAGGAGCCCACATTGCGCAGCCGCGAAGTCGTCACCGGCCGCACCATCGTCGCGGTATTCGACCACGGAGAAGACTTCTACGACGCCCTCGACCGCACCTGCCGCGCCCACGACATCCGCCAGGGCTACATCCCCACCTTCATCGCCGGCCTCGCCAGCGCGGACATCGTCGGCACCTGCGAACGCCTTGACAACCCCGACGCCCCGGTCTGGTCCAAAGTCCATCAGACCAACATCGAAGCCCTCGGTGGCGGCACCCTCGCCTACGACCCCGACACTGACACCATCCAGCCGCACATCCACCTCACCGTGGGCTTGAAAGCGCACAGCGCCACCGCCCACACCAGCCACCTGCTCGCCGCGACCGTCCAGTTCCTCACCGAAATGATCATCGTGGAGATCCTCGAGCCAGCGATGACGCGTGTTCGCCAAGCCGACCTCTACGACGTGCCACTCCTGCAGTTCCCCTGAAGCCAGTCGAGCGCGGCGGCCCAGGTCTCCAGCCGTCACAGCCGGGGCGGCAACATCCGTGGACTCGACCCACCTCAGAACGGGGCCGACGTCCTCACGGCCGCGCTCGTCAGATTCCAGATCAACGTGTCGTAGGTGTCCACAACCCGCCGTACTGGCACACCGAGTGAGCGAATCATCGCGTCGAGTCCGTGCTGCACCTGTTCACCTGAGTGCTGGGAGCTGACCAACCGCTCCACCTCGACGAACGCGCCGAGCCCGTCAACGACGTCCACGCATACCGTCGCGCCGTCCCAATCGCCGACTCGGCGCTGCTTAACGATCCGCACCGTTGGCACCCAACCCATCGTGGCGAGAGCATCATGCATCGCGTCGCGGTCGAGGATCACGCATTCGTGCTCCAGGCACGCCATCTCGTTGTCGATCGGCTTCTTCACGGTGAACAGATGACGCCCCTCCTGCGTGCGAAGACGCGCGAACGGCACACCGACCTTCGACATTCCGTACGACCAGCCGGCTGGTGCGTACGCCTGGTCGTCCTGGACCGACGGCTCCGTCAACACGACCTGCCGCCGGGCGAGCGCCGTGATCAACCCCTGCAGGTCGTCGACGCGGTATTTGGCTTCAATCTCGTGATCATTGTTGGCCGGCTCGTGGGTCACGAGCAGGGAGCATACGAGCATCGGAGGTCACGCGAGTTCGGACGACCGCGAGGCCAATGTCGGAACTTTGTCGGAAGAGTGTTGGATGAAGCCGCTGAGTAGCTGATGCATCACAGACCTGCACTACAGTGCTCCCACGCCAACCTGCCTCGCCTCGCGCGAGCGTTCGTACCCATCGGGAGCTGCTGATGTCGAGCGTGCCACCACAAGACGTGGCCAAGGCATGGATCGCTCTTGGTCAAATGCTGGCCCGCAGCCGCAAAGCCGCTGGTTACACGCAGGAGGCGTACGCCCCGCGGGTGAGCTATGGGCGGAGCACGATCGCGAACGTGGAGACCGGCCGGCAGCGCGTGGGCCGCGATTTCTGGGCCCGAAGCGACGAGGTGTTGGGCACCGGCGGCAGACTGGTCCGGGAATACGATCGCATCCGGCTCGCCAGCAACCGGCACGTGCTGAGCGGCACGGCCGCCCCTACGGCGTGCCACGTGGCTGCTGAGCCCTCGTCCTCCACCGCTGCGGAGGCGCTCGCCCGGATGCCGGGAACGGACTACCTGATGGGCGAGTGGAACAGCTTTTCCACACTCACCAGCATGCTGGCCCAGCAGCGCCAGGCCGTGTCACCCGACGCGCTACTGGGCCTGATCGAGGCCCACCGTGACTGCCTGTCGACGCTGTATCGCAAAGCGGGTCGTGCTCCCATCCGCGCTGATATCGGAGCGATGCTCGCCGAAGCCTCGATCGTCGCCAGCAGGCTGTGGAGCGCGCAGGGCAACCGTGCCCTCGCGCTCGCTCACTGTGCCTATGCCCGCCAGCTCGGCGACAGGCTTGGCAGCCGCAGGATCAGCGCAACGGCACGCATCTTCGAGAGCAACCTCCACTCCGAAGCCGCCACACTGATCGACGCAGACGGTGACATCATGATCGGCCTGCGGCTACTCGATGAGGCCGCCCGCGCGTCCACCGATCTCAGTCCACCCGCACGGGCGCGAGTAGCTGCCGAGCAGGCCCAAGCCTTCGCGGCCCTGCGACTTCCCCGCGAGGCCACGGCGGCCCTGAAGCGGGCAGAAGAAGCGGTCAACGACTTGTCGCCCGTTGACTGTGTCGGCCTCTACAGCGACTGGAGTAGCGCTCGCCTCCACGTCTACGCGGGCACGTGCCATCTCCTGCTCGGTCAGCCCCACCAGGCGGTGACCGTGCTGGAAAGTGCGGTACAGATGCTGCAACACGACCACGCCAACGCCAACGTCGCGTTGGCGGCAGCCGTAGACCTCGCCAGCGCCTACGCCGACGCCGGCGAACTCGAACGATCCTGCACCCTGCTTGGCGCCACCTACGACCAGCTGAAAGCAGGTGGCAACCATCGAGGCATCGCTCGAGCCCAACGAGCTCGACAACGGTTGGACCGATGGCGCGACGAGCCGCTTGTCCTCGAACTCGAGGAGCAGATGGCCGCCTAACGAGCAGCCGGCGTCCCGCCCGCACTCAACAGCGAACTGACGGCTGCCACCACCGTCGTCGGGTCGAGACTGTCGAGTACCACGTCAGGTTCGTAGGATGCCAGCTCTCGACGCCCAAGCCGGTGAGCGACGACAGCGACGCGAAAGTCGGCGTGACGTGCGCAAGCGATATCGTTGGGCGCATCCCCGATGACGATCGCTCGAGCGGAATCGAGCGGATCACCGTAGATCGCGGAGTAGCGCTGAGCTACGACTGCCGGAAGCTGGAAGCGATCTCGCGCGTCCGACCCGAACCCGCCGACGCGAAGATCAAGAAAATCGTCCAAGCCCGCCACGTCCAGCTTCACCTCGGCGGCCGAACGCAGGTTGCCGGTCAGCACGGTCTGGATGAAGCCATGTTCGTGCAGCTTCGCGATGCTCGCCGCAGCACCTGGATACGGCGGCTGGACCTCAGCCAACTCCTGCCGACCCTCCTGCATAACCGCGGCGATGGCCTGACGGAAGGCGGGTATGCCCGCCTCCGCAGATGACGGGTCCACGCCCGAAGCGATCGCCGTGTCGACGGCGATCGACTCGTCCGTATACCCATGCACCTTCTTGTCAGGGAAGACAATCTCGGACTCCGCGATGCCGTACGCACGAGCGATCGCGCGCGTCAGCCAGCGCAAGTCCGCAGGGATGAGCGTCCCGTCAACGTCCCAGATGACCAAGCCGGCGCTGCTACGGTTCATTGCAGCATCGTCGCACGTCCAGCGCAGTGTCCTCGCGCCGACGACGGTGCTGATCGCCCATATGCACGATACGCCGGGATCGCCCTCGCGGTGACGTCCGTAGATGGCTATCGCTACCTGATACAGGAGCGCCCGGCGTAGCCCCTGCATGGAAGCCAACGACGCGACCATCGCCACCTTCACAACACCGCCTGCGATCCACCGCCCCGGTGAAGCGGGGTCACCGTGGCGTAACGACCGCGTGCTGAAGCGCCAGCATGGTCGTCGACTCTCATCGGTGGGGAGCGAAGGATCTGTGCAAATCGGGAGCGAGCGTCCTGGTCGGCGAGCTTGAGCGCGTCGTCGAGGGCCGCCTGCATGGCGAGGCTAGGGTGCACCGGCTGCTTGCGGTCCTCCCACTGGGCGATGATCGAGGCGGTGACGCGAAGCCGTTCTGCGAAGCCTTGCACGCTC
Source organism: Micromonospora sp. WMMD1155 (assembly GCF_029581275.1). Classification (NCBI taxonomy): domain Bacteria; kingdom Bacillati; phylum Actinomycetota; class Actinomycetes; order Micromonosporales; family Micromonosporaceae; genus Micromonospora; species Micromonospora sp. WMMD1155. The sequence goes on along the minus strand of NZ_CP120742.1, from coordinate 2,857,113 downwards.
AGCCGCAGGGACTCCCTCAACGCGAGGGTTTCGCGTCCGCTCCATCGGGCGACGGTGATCGTGCATCCGCAGGCGGCAGGCTCGACCATGTCGTTTTGTCGCGGGCGTGGTGGCATGGCTGCGTGATGGCGTCGCAGGCGGTCCTGCTCGGCTATCCAAGCCTTGTGGGCTCGGTAGGTGGTGACCAGTTCGTGAAGCGCGTTGAACGCGTCCACCAACGCTCCTCCTGCGCCGAGTTCGAGGTCGACGCGCTCCCAGAAGCTGCGGGGTATGTTCTGTCGCCCGATCTCGACGTTGGCGATCGCGCTGCGGGAGTATGCCGTCCGCCTGGCCAGGGCGACCTGGGTAATGCCGGCCGTCTTGCGGCATCGGGCCAATCGCAGCCCCAACGCTTGTTGTGCCTCGCGGATCTGTTCGGGCATGACCGGGGACGGAGCGGCGCCCGTCGCGCTCACCCGTTCCGTCCGCATCACGGCCCTCGTGGAAGCGCCCGGTACGCCGTTCACTATCGATGTCCCCTCCTATCAGATCGCCTGCAAGGACCCTGAGATCTCCGGCCTTACGCCGCCGCGCTGGCCCTGCTGCAGGGCGGCGGGCGGGTGATCGGCGCCGACCCCGACGCTCCAACTCAAGTCGTGCGAGGCTGCGGCGAGCCTTTGGCCGAGCGGTGAGTCAGCACGCCGCTGCGGTCATCCCGTCGTCGTCTTTGCCGCCGCTGAGGCAAACATGAGGCCGGCGCAGCGTCCGTCGTTGTCGGATCGATGCGCTGTATTCCTGGAGCCCTTGGTGGGCGGCGTAGAAGGCGGCCGTGCTTGATGAGTGTGGGGCCCGCTCTCTGGCGGCCGGAGCATGGTTCAACCTCGCCGCATGTGACGCGCTGGCCGGATGGCCGGACCGTCAGGTGGCGTTCAAGCTCCGCCTGGACTCGCTCGACCTCCTTCAGCCCCGTGCTGGCTAGGTAAGTCGTTCTCATGCGGACCACCTCGGTGGCGGCGCTGCGATGCGGACTGCCCGCATCCGGACGAGCGCGGGTCGAGGCTTCTGGCCGAGCTGGGAGCCGTCTGTTCGCAGCGCTAGACCTTCCACGTTGAGCCACTCGTCGTCGTGCACGTAGATCCGGCCACCGATACAGGTGACCCGCAAGGTCAGATGACCGGTTCCGTACATGTAGTTCTGGTCGCCGACCTCGATCACGTCGCCCAGCCGAGGAACGTTCATCGCGCTCGCCTGACCTGCTCGAGGGCGACCGTCGTGGACCCGCATCGCGGACACCAGCGGTCCTTGACCTTGAAGGACAACAGCCCGGCGACATAGCCGACCATCAACGCCGAGAGAACACCGAACAGCACCGCGATCACCTCATCGGTCTGTGCCTGACGCGTCAGCCAGGCCCCGGTTGGTCTGTCGCACTGAGGTCGCGTTGCGGACGACGGCCTTCGCCTTTAGCTCACCGACCGCCGTTGGCCAGCCATCGACGTCATGGTGACGCTGCGTTGCGGCCTCGTACTATGTAGGTCGATATTGCAGCATCGTACGATGCTGCGCAAGCCCTAAGCTATGGGTGAACCCCATTGGGAAGGCTTGCCTTGTATGAGGGAGGATCAGAGGATGGCGCGATTCACTCCACCGACGCCTCGCTCCCGCCGTCTAGGCAGGGAGCTGCGGCGGCTACGCGAGACACGCGGTCTCACCCAAGGAGACGCGGCCAAGCTGCTCAAATGCTCTCAACAGCGAATCGCGCGCATCGAGTCCGGCGACATCAAGCCGCGCCCGCGCGACGTACTGGAGATCCTTGTCGCCTATGAAGTGCCGCACGACGCGGAGCAAGGCCGGGCACTACGGGCAATGGCCGAGCAGTTGCGGGAGCCGGGCTGGTGGCAGCGACTCAATACACTCCCGGCGCGCTACGTCACGTTCATCGCCTACGAAGCCGAGGCGACGGACCTTCGGCAGTTCCAGCCGACTCTCATCCCCGGGCTGATGCAGACCCGCGCCTACGCGCAGGAGGTGATCCGCATCGGCCGGGAGACTGACCAGGAGGAGATCACCCAGCGCGTCGAGGCGCGTCTCAAGCGGCAGGAGGTGTTGACGGCGCGCAACCCGCCGCTTCGGCTGCAGGCGATCATCACCGAGCAGGCGTTGATGCTGGAGGTTGGCGACGCCGACGTTCGCCGCGACCAACTGGAGCACATCATCAAGGTCGCCGCGCTGCCCAACGTCACCGTGCAGGTCCTGACGCTCGCTGCCGGCGCCCACCTCGCCGTGCACGGCGGCTTCGAAGTGCTGACCTTCGCCGACGGCGACCCGCCCCTTGGCTACATCGAGACCCTGGCCGGAGAATTGTTCCTGGAGTCGCCCGAGGAGATCCGGCGGCTCACGGGCGTGCACGAGCACCTGCTCTCCCTGGCGCTGTCGCCCAGGGAGTCGATGCGATTTATCCAGGAGAAGAAGGATGCAATCGGTTAAATGGTTCAAGTCCAGCCGATCCGGAAACAACGGATCGTGCGTGGAGGTCGCCCGTTTGGGCGCCGACGCCATCGGGGTCAGGGACACCAAGGCCCGTGGGCGCGGGCCAATCCTGACGTTCACCCAAGCTGAGTGGGACGCGTTCATCGATGGCGCGAAGCTCGGCGAGTTCGACCTGACTGACTGAGGTCGGTGGGCGCCCCGCCCAGCTGGGCGCCCACGGCCGCCCCGCGTCTGGTGCCGGAAGCGGCACATCGGGATGCGAAGACGACATCACCTATTCGCCCCAGTCGCACTGATCGGGCGGCACACCTTGGGAGCGGGCATAGGCGACGGCTTCGGCGCGGCCCTGAGTATCGCCCCTGCGGTAAGCGAAGGTCTTGTCCGGGAAGACGACATACTTCTGATCTTCGGTGTGGAAGTCGACGTACCAGCCTGGGCCGCTCAGGGCCTGGGCGAACTGGTCGGCCAGCCAAGCGGCATCGTCGCGGCTCGAAACGAAGTTGACGATCGTCCAGGTGTCTGGCTGGCCAGGCGCTGGGGCAGGGTTCTGCCAGCGGGTGATCTTGTCGACTCGCAGGTCGATGCCTTCGAGCGTCACGTCGTGGCGCAGACTTTCGATGATCAGGACTCCTGCTAACACAAAGCCAACCGTACGCGAATCTCGTGATCAGGTGCTGACCGTGTGTGTCAGTGTTGGTCGAGGGTTGCCGACAAACACTGACACTAACCCTGCCGCCGACACCTTGACCCTGATGAATGTCCGCTCGACGCTTGCGGCATGGATCGTCAGGGTTCTGGCAGGCTTCTGCCCCAGTTTCGTGTCACCGTGAACTCGCGGTGCGGTCGTGCGTGCTTCTTCTGCCGGCCGTCCGGGGAGGCGGTGCTGACCGCACCGGGCACCGAGTTGAACGTCGGCCACCTCGTGTCGGTCGGCCGTCTGGTCCGTCGCGCAGGTGTGACGGGCGTAAAGCTAACCGGTGGCGACCCGGCGCTGTACGACCCGCTGGAGGTGGCGGTCGAGCGGTTGCGCGCGGAGGCGGCGTTCGACGAGGTCGAGGTCATCTCACGGCATCCCCGCATTGGGCCTCGGGCAGCCGGGCTGACCCAGGCCGGGGTGACGCAGTTCAACATGAGCGTAGACACGCTCGACCCGGCGTTACACAAGGAGATCACCGGCCAGGACGATCACGCCGCCGTGCTGGAAGCGCTACGCGCTTGTGTGGCGACGGGCGTGCCGGTGAAGGTCAACATGGTGGTGATGGCCGGAGTCAATGACGACGAGGTAGCGGACCTGGCTGCCTTTTGCGAGCGGGAAGGCGTCGCAACGCTGAAGCTCTTGGACGTCATCCAGGATCTCGACGCCGGGGCCGAGTCCTTCGCGAAGCGGCTCGCGCGCAAGCGGGTCGGACGGGTGGTCCGGGATCTGTATGTGCCGCTGGAGTCGATCACGGCGCAGTTCGCGGCGGACGCTGTGCAGATGTCGACGCGCACGCAGGGCGGGCTGGGTCACCCGATGACGGTCTTGTCGTTCGTCTCCGGGTTCGAGGTGGTGGTGAAGGACAGCGTCGCGGGCGCCTGGTACGGCTCGGTGTGCGATACCTGCCCGCTGTTCCCGTGCCACGACGCGTTGATGGCGCTGCGGCTGACAGCCGACCTGCGATTGCAGTTCTGCCTGTTGCGCGAGGACATCACCGTGCCCTTGGCGCAGCTGCTGGACAGCGAGGGCGGCGAGCTGGAGGCGACCGTGCAACGGGCTCTCGACGTCTATGCGGGGGCGACGTTCCGTGCAGCTACGCCCAAGGTGGCGGTGCTGTCATGACGACGATGCTATTGCCGTCTCCGTCGCGGCGTCGTCTGGTGATCCTGGCCTACCCCCAGGTGGAGCACGAGAAGGACTACCTATACCACTGGATGCCGTTCTCGCTGCTGACGATCGCGCAACGCCTCCTCGCGGACGGTGACGTCGATGTCATGATCTTCGACGGGAACCAGCGCACCACGCAGGAGTGGACCGCGTTTCTGGACGAGCACCTCGACCGGGCGGTGTGCATCGGGGTCAGCATCATGACTGGCGGCGGGCAGATCCGGCACGCCTTGCAGATGGTGCGGGAGGCGAAGCTCCGCAGGGGGTGTCCCCCGGTGGTGTTCGGCGGACCGCACGTCAACGTGCTCGGAGAACAGACCGCGGCGCACGAGCTGGTCGACATGGCGCTCGTCGGCCCGGGGCAGCGGTCGATGCCTGAGCTGGTGCGCTGCCTGCTGGGGTCGGGCCGCTTGGATCAAGTTCCGGGGCTGCTGATGACGCGCGGCGGGCATCTGGTGAAGGGACCGGCGAACGCACCGAAGACGGAAATGATGGCCCGCTACCCGTGGCAGTTGCTCAACGTGCAGGAGTACATACGCGATGACCCGACGGTGGCACCCCGGACGCTGAACTACGTCTCGTCGCAGGGCTGCGTCTACAAGTGTCAGTTCTGCTACGAACTGACCTATCAGCGGGCCTGGTCGTCCATGCCGGCCGACCCGCTGGTGCAGGACATCGCCGAGCTGGTCGAGGCGTACGACCTGAGCGGGGTGAAGTTCTACGACGCCGACTTCTTCGTCCAGCCCCGCCGGGCGGTCGACTTCTGCCAGGCGCTCGTCGCACGCCAGCTCGACGTGGCCTGGGCGGCCTCGATCAACCCGAACGATGTGCTGCGCTCCCGCAAGCAGCGGCTCGACCTGTTGGGCAGCATCGCCGACTCCGGGTGCCGGCGGCTGCTGATGGGGATCGAGTCGGGCTCCGATCGGGTGCTGCGCGACATCGTTCGGAAGGAGATCACCCGGGAACAGGCGTACGACGTGGCAGCCGACATCGCCGCGCACGGCATCCTCGGTTGCTACACGTTCATCGTCGGATTCCCCGGCGAGACCGACGCCGAGGTGGACGAGACCTACGACCTGCTGACCGCGATCAGCCACCTGGAGCCACGGCCGGAGACGCGGGTGCACCTGTTCGGCCCGTTCCCCGGCACGCCACTGTTCGATGACGCGCTGCGCTGCGGGTTCGAGGCACCAGACACCTTGGAGGGCTGGGCCGACTTCGACTACTACGACTCGCAGACGCCGTGGACATCGGCGGCGACCGTCGCGCGTGCCCGCGCCCACACGCGCCTGGTGAAGCAACCCGGGGCAGCACGAGCGGAGGTGTCGGCATGAGGCCGGAACATTCAAAGGGCGACCCGGAGGACATGATGCGTGGCCTGGTGCTGATGGAGAGCCTGGCCGATAAGCGGCTACCCATGCCACTGCCAGCGGTAGTGGTACGCCAGTATCCGCACCTGCTCAGCGGCACCCTGCCGGTGCAGATCGCCGAACTCGCCGTAACCCGTCAACGGGTCCTGACGGTCGCCATGCAGGTGGCCGAGGTGCTGCTGCCGCAGCGGTTCTACGCGCACTTCCTCGACGACGAGAGGATGTACGTCGCCTTCCCGAACTGCGTGGCCGTCATCGGCCGCGACGACTCCACCTCGGCAAGCACCGCACGCGCGGTCGGCGCGCTGTTCGACATCCCGGCGGCCCAGATGCGGTTCGAGGAGATGTTCGTCAACGACCACCCCGACTCACCGCGCACCGAGGCGGCCTGATGGGCGGCCGGCAGGATCTCGCGGTGGTGGTCGGCGGATCCGGCGCCATCGGCCGCGGCGTGGTGGCCGAGCTGCGCACACGCGGGCTGGGCGTCATCGCCACCCACCACGGGCAGCACCCCTGCGGCGCCGACGCCGGTACCGGCTGGGTGCCGTTCGACGCGGCCAGCGACGACGCCACGAGGCTCCGCGCAGCCGTGGACGCCGTTCCTGACCGGCTTGCCGTCGTGGTGTTCGCCGTCGGTGTCCCGTCCTCGAAACGGCCGGTGGCGGATACACCCGCGGAGGAGTTCGACCGGCTGTTCACGGTGAACGCGCTCGGCCTCGTCGCGGCCTGGCAGGCACTCGCCCCTCGGGCCCGCGCCGGGGCGGCCCGGCTCGTCGTCGTCAGCTCGGACACCGTGCGCGTGACCGGCGCCGGTAACGGCGCCTACACCGCGTCGAAGGCGGCGTTGGAGGCACTCGCGCTGACGCTGGCCAAAGAGGAGGCACGCCACGGCGTGCGAGTCAACGTGGTCGCGCCTTCCCTGGTCGCGTCCCCGCAGGCCGAGCAGATCCTCGCCCTCAAGGGCGTCACCGACGTCGGCGCGCACTATGCCGGACTACCCGCTGGCCGGGCGTTGACAGTGCAGGAGGTCGCAGGCGTCATCGGCGGATTGGGCTGCGACCCGGTGTGGGACTACGCCACCGGCACGGTGGTGCGGCTGGTCTTCGACAGCGCGGCTCGGTAGGAGGTGACGATGACGCCGGGATACATGCGCTGGCTGGCTGACCTGGAAAGGCCGGACCTCGCCGGCGAGCCGGAGACGGAGGTCCTGGACATCAGCTTCGTCCCGGACGGAGCACGGCTGCCGGGGTTGGCATCGCTGGTGCAAAGACTCGCCGCCAGGTTCGGCGACGCGCAGGATTCGCCACCAAGGGTCACGGTTGTGGTGACCGTGGCGATCGACGCCGCGAGCAGGGTGTACGGCAACGCCAACCGGGCCGAGACCGCGCTGGCCGCCGCACTGCACGATCGGCTGTCCACCGTTCAGGGCCGGACGGGCCTGACGCTGGTCCAGACCCTGCCGCACGTCGATCCGATGTCGGCGCACGCGGTGGAGCAGGCTAACGCGCATGTGGCCGAGGTCGCGACGGCGGCCGGTGCGGTGGTGGTGCCCGTGCACCGGGTGGCCGACCTCGACGTGCTGACCGCCGGTGAGGACTTCCCGGCGATGGCCGCCGCACTGGAGGCGCTCGGCCGCCGCGACCGTGTCGGCTACCTGTGGAACCGACTGGTGGACCTGGCTTGGGCGCACTGGCAGGCGCTCGCCCCGCACCTGGCCACCGCGCCCAAGGTGTTCCTGACCGATCTCGATGGAGTGCTGTGGCCCGGCACGGTCGCCGAGGACGGCCTGCCGGACGCGCTCACAGTTGGCGGGCTCGTCGGCCAGCTCGGTCACCGGGTATGGCGGCAGCACCTCGCCGGACGGCAGCGGCGCGGCGTACTGCTGGCCGGCATCAGCAAGAACGACCCGACCGCGGCGCAGGCCGCCCTCGACGGTGTCGACCCGGCCGTGCCACTGGCGGAGCTGTGGGCCGCACCGGACATCGACAAGACCGCCGCGACCACGTCGGCACTGGGCTACTTCGACCAGATCGCCCCGCACCACGCGGCGTTCATCGACGACAACCCCGGCCAGCAGGAGCGCCTGCGCACCGCCTACCCGGCACTGCACGTGCCCGCGGTGGCAGCCACTCCGCTGCTCGTCACGGATCTGTTCCGGCAGCTACACCCCGGCAGCGACCAACCGCCCACGACCTCGGACCTGCAACGGACACGCTATTACCAGGCCCGCCGCAACGGCGAACTCGTCCCGGAGATCGTGTGTGTCGAGGACCCGACCGACGAGGAGACCCTGCGGCGACTAGCACAACTGCACGCCCGCACCAACCAGTTCAACATGACCACCCCTCGCCGAACCGCCGACCAGTTGGCGGCCCTGGTCGCCGACCCGGCCTGGTGCGTCCTGGCGTTTCGGGTCACGTACCACGGATCAGACCTCACCGACGAGATCATCGGCTGCGCCGAGATCACCTACCCGCCGGACGGCCCGGCCCTGCTGGACTCGTTCCTGGCAAGCTGCCGGCTGCTGTGGGCCGGAGCCCAGCGACGCATGTTCGGCCAGGTCCAGGCCGTCGCGCTCAATCGGGGCGTCAAGGAACTGACCGCCCGGTGGCAGCCCAACGGCCGCAACGAGACCTACGCCCAGTGGTATGCGCACCAACAGTGGGCCGAGCCGGTGCCCGACGGGGCAGGGTTCTCGTTCACGGGCACGACCGTGACCCGCGACGGAGAAAGCCCCGACGATCTTCTGACGGTGATGGCCCGCTACCTCGACGCCACCCTGCAGCCGGCCCCCGAGACGCCGACACAGTCGCGCGTGCGGGACAGCGACGGCGCAACCGAGGTGCTCGTCCCCGGCGGCCCGGCCACCCTCGGGCTCCGCGCTGAGGACCGCGCGGTGGTCCGGTCCGTGTTCGGGCTCGATCCCATCGGTGAAGACCCGCGCCCGGTCGATCTCGCGCCGTTCTGGATGGATCAGCACCTCGTCAGCCGCGACATGTTCGCCGCCTTCCTCCGCGCAGCCGACCGAGCGGAACAGGCCGCGGCTGTCGAAGCCACCGGCGAGCAGTACGTCATCGGCCCTGTAGGGGACGCCCGACCGGCGTTCGGGACGGGACAACTGCCGGCCGTCGTGCCCTGGATCTGGGCGCAGCGCTACGCGCTGTGGGCTGGCGGTCGGCTGCCCACCGAGGATGAATGGGAGTTCGCCGCCCGTGGCACCGACGGCCGATGGTTCCCCTGGGGCGCCGCTATGCCCGCGCCGCCGCGTTGCTTGGCCCGAGGCTCGGCCCTCCATACGATTACCGCCAATCGATGGGGGACCTCGCCGTTCGGAGTCCAGGACATGACCGGCCATGTGTGGCAGTGGTGCTCCGGCAGCTACCGCGACCACCCGCAGTACCGAGGCGGTGACACGCGCGCCAACGCCTACTTCCTGCGCGCCACCGTGCGCCCCCTGGAGTCCGCCGAGCACTGCGGGCACCTCGTGGGCTTCCGCGTCGTCCGCGACGCCGCCCCAGAAGACCAACCAGGAAGGTAGACACGATGCCCACCACGATCCGGCCACCGGCCGCACCGCCCGGCTCCACCGTGGCGCTGGTCGCCACATCGTCCCCGGTGAGCAGCGACGACCTCGACCGGCTCGTCGGCTACCTGCGCGGTCGCGGATACGAGGTGCGCACCTACCCGAGCTGCCGGGCCGCCACCGGGTACCTCGCCGGTCCGGCCGAGCAACGCGCGGCCGACCTCACCGCGGCCTTCACCGACCCGGACGTGCGGCTCATCGTGCCCGTGACCGGCGGGAAGGGGGCGGCGCAACTGCTGCCCCTGCTCGACTACGACGCCATCGCCGCCAACCCCACCATCCTGACCGCCATGTCCGACCCCGCCGTCCTGCTCAACGCCATCCACGCCCGCGCCGGCCTGCTCACCCTGCACGGCCCCTCCGGCTACGACTTCTTCCAGAACCCGGTGCACGAGGACACCGCCACCGCCTTCTTCGAGGCCATCACCGGCGGCCTGACCGGGCGGGAGGTTCCGGGCAAGGACTGGAGAACCGTGCGCGGCGCGGACGGCACCGTGCGAGGCCCGGTCGTCGGCGGGCACCTCGGCAGCATCCGCGCGCTCGTTGGGACCGACTACCTACCGGACCTCGACGGCACCATCCTGATCCTCGAAGAGGTCTTCGTGGACTGGGTGGACATCGACGCCGCCCTCACCCACCTACGGCTGGCCGGCATCTTCGACCGGATCGCCGCGCTCGTCGTCGGCGTGCCCGTGGACACCAGCCGGGGCGACGCGCCCGACGCGGGCTGGGACGAGCTGATCGTGCGCTGCGTCGGCGGCGCCTTCCCGGTAATCACCAACGTCGAGTTCGGGCATACCCCCCGCAAGATCCCGCTGCCGATCGGCGGGACGGTCGAGCTGCGGCTCGACGACGACAGCCCGGTCCTGCGCTACTGCGACGACCTGATCGAGGCCCGATGAGCAGCCATGAGCTTGTCCTGAACCTGGACAGCCACGTCGACTTCACCTACGCGCTGGAGACCTACCTGATCTATCCGTGGGTGCGTGACGGTGACGAGCTGGTCCGCCCGCTGCGCATCGGCCCCAAGGACGCCCACCACGCCGCCGCCCGGATCAGGCAGAGCGCACCCAACCAGCTCACCGCCCGGATCACTGTGGACGACACCGTTCCCGATGGTGTCGAACAGGTCCGCGCCGCGCTGGTGCGCTGCCTGCAACTGGACTACCCGTACGAGCAGATCGTCGCCCTCGCCTCCGGCGATCCGGTCCTGCAGGCCGCCGTCAGCCACCGCGGCCTCGGCCGCGGCAAGCTCTACCCCGACGTGTTCGAGGCACTGTGCGGGGTGGTGTGCGCCAAGCGCACCAACTTCAACCGCATCTACGCCATGATGCGCAACCTCGCCGCCGCCTTCGGCGAGCCCAGCGGCGAGACGGTGGCCGGCGAGCCCGTGCACGTGTTCCCGACACCGCAGATGATGGCCCGTGCCACCGACGAGGAACTGCGCGCCTGCAAGGTCGGGTTCCGCGCGAAGGACCTCGCCAACGTCGCCGGCTACCTCACCGAGGTCGGCTACACCTGGGCCGACTGGCGCAGCCGCCCACCCGGCGAGGTGATCACGGACCTGCTCGGCATCAAGGGCGTCGGCCCCTACACCGCCAACCTCACCGCGAACCTCGTCTACGGCAGCGGCGGCACCCCCCACGTCGACACCTACGTCATCGACGTAATCGGCCGGCTCTACCTGGACAACCCCAACCCCAGCCCGGAAGCGGTCGCCGCGTTCATCGACCAACAATGGGGACACCTCGGCGAACACGTCCTCGACTTCCTGACCACCGACACCGAACAGTGGGTCGGCACCATCGGCAAGACCGTGGGGGTGCGCTCCGGTGCCCGGTCCTGACACCCACCTGCGGGTCGCGATCGACGCTCGCTACTGGCGCGGCAGCTTCCAGACCGGCGTCGAACGCTACATCCTGCTCCTGCTCGAAGCCCTCGGCACCGTGCACGAGCAGGTCCGGACTGCCGTGGTGGTCCGCGACAGCGAGCAGGCCGCGTTCCCCGTCGACGCGTTCCCGCACGTCAACGTGCTCACCGTGAGCAGCCGCCACGCCCACGCCCTGACCCGAGCGCTACGCGGCTTCGCGCCGGACCTCGTGCACTACCCGTTCGACCTACCCCGCCGGTTCGACCACCCCGCTGTCTACACGCTGCACGACCCAGGCCGCTACCTGTACCCCGAGCTGATGGTCAAACGCATCCGCGAGAAGGACAACGACCTGCTGCGCGACCAAATCCGTCACCCGCAGCTCCGCGCGATCATCACCGTCTCTCAGTCCAGCCGCGCCGACATCGTCAACGTCTTCGGCGAACCGCCTCAACCGCTGGCCGTCGTGCCGAACTTCATCGACAGCCGTTTCGCCGCCCAACTCCACCACGCCCGCGCCACGGCACGACCATCCGAGCAGCCGTTCCTGCTCGCCGTCGGCGTCTACATCCCCACCAAGAACATCCCCCGCCTGGTCCGCGCCTTCCGACTCGCCCGGCACGCCGCACCCGACATAGTGCCCCCGCAGCTGAGGCTCGTCGGGCGGCTCGGCTGGGAACGCGGCTTCCCCGTCAACGGCGCGCCTGACATCGCCGTCCTCGGCCACCTCAGCAACGAACGCCTCGCCCAACACTTCGCCACCTGTACCGCGTTCGTATGGCCGTCGTTCTACGAGGGCTTCGGCCTGCCCGTCCAGGAGGCCCTGGCCGCAGGCGCGCCCGTGCTGGTCGCCGACACCCCGGTCAACCACGAGATCGCCGGTGACCTGGTGACCTACACCGACCCGTACGACGACGACCAGATGGCCAAGGCGATCATCACGCGCTGCCAGCAGCCCCCGCCCACGGCGCAGACTGTCACCGAGCACCTCGCCCACTACTCCGCCGCGACCGCAGGCGCAGCCCTGCTCGACACCTACCGCCGCGCGCTCGACCGATGATCTAGCCAACGACTCATCCAACCCTGACAATGGTGACAGTCGCCAGGTCAGGAGCAATCGTGGTCAACCAGCGCTATGCCCGCCACATCGGCATCGTGCAGCAGCTACGGTCCAAGAGCTGGGTCTCGGCCACCGCACTCGCCACCCGCTTCGACGTCAGCGTCCGCACCATCTACCGCGACATCGAAGAACTGAGCACCGCCGGGTTGCCGATCGAGTCCGTAGCCGGCCGCGAGGGCGGCTACCGGCTCAGCGCTGAGAGCCCCGTCGACCCGTTGATCATGGACGCGGACGACGTGCTCCGCCTCTACGTGCTCGGCCTCATCGACAACGGGGACGAAACCATCACCGACCCCGGACTCCTCCAAGCCGGCGGAGTGAGCGCCTACGCCCGCGACACGCTCCGCAAAATCGGTCAACGCATCTACTTCGACACCCGCGACTGGTACTGGCAAGACGAAGGCTCGGGCCACGTCCCAGCCATCCGCTACGCACTGCTGACCAGCACCGCCATCGAGATCACCGTTCGCGTCAAACGCTCCACGGTAGCCGAGGTCATGACGGTCAAGCCCTACGGACTGGTCTGGAAGGGCGGTGAGTGGTGGCTCGTCGCCGCCCCCACCCGAGGTGAGCCTCGCCGTTTCCGTCTCAACCTGATCGATCGACTCAACCGGACGGACCTAACCTTCGCCCACCCCGGCGACGCGTTCGACCTACGCGAGTGGTGGACCCAGGATCTCGAAGACTACGGACGGGGTTCGGTCCGAGTCGCCCTACACGTCCAAGCCAGCGCCCGTGAAGAGATGCTGCGGCTCGGGCTCAAACCCGACTCCGAGGTCCAACACGGGCAAGACGGCACCGTACGCATCGTTTTGTACGTGGATAACTGGCAGTGGCTCGTCCCATTGGTGGCCAGCTTCGGCGCCGACGTTGCCGCCGAGGAGCCGGCAGAGCTTCGCCAAGCCCTACGACAGCACCACCAACGAGCACTAGCTGCCTACGACGAATGCGAAGTCCGCGTCGGGACTGAGCCCCGCTACCTTCATGACGACAGTCGTTTACGCGCCACCCGCGGCCGCAACCCGCGCAGCTCTCGGTAGCTCACCGTGACACCGAGCCCGGACCTTCTCCTGCGATCCTCTCCCTCGTTCGCTTTCTGGCACAGCGCCAACGACATGCCGGCTTACTGAACGGCTCGTCACCCACGATTACCGAGCGGTACGGCACGCGCCGGCGGATGTGCTGCGGGGTGGCCGACAACGGAATCCTCGACGGTGGAGTCCAGAGGGACCAGGATCCGGCGGGACGGCCAGTCAACCCCTAAAAGGCCAGAGCAGCCGCGGTTGCTGTCCGATGCCCACGCATCAGAATCCCGTCCCGACGCAGGCCTTGCTCGATGTCCTGGGCCGGGTAGCTGGCGACGCCGGCGTCGTTGAGGATTTGCATCACCGTCGGGTGCGGCTGCACCTCATCCACCGATGCCTGCAACACCCCGTCCACATGATGCCCACCGGCGGTTAGCCGCGTCGCGGTCCCGGCACGGAATGCGAACATCACGAAGTGGTAGGACCCGTCCTCGGCGCGAATCTCGTACACCCCGGTCGGCGTCAGCTCGCCGACCTCGAAGCCGGACTCCTCCACCGTCTCCCGGCGGGCCGCATCGTGGGCCGACTCCCCGAACTCCACTTTGCCGCCCGGCAACAGCAGCCACCCCGCGTACGGGCCACGCTGCTGCCGCACGAACACCACTTCACCCGACGCGGTGGGGACAACCGCCAGCGCGGCAATGGTCGGCTTTGCAGTCACAATCACCTCTCCCCGGGGAGTCTCCAGAGCCCGTACCTCGCAACATCGGTCAGAAGCGGGCGAGGGCGCCCTGGCACCCTAACGCGCCGGTCGACTACCCGAACTCCACGACACCCAGCGGGCCGTGCAGGATGGCGATCACTACTGATACATCCCAGGCGCTGCCGCTCATCGCAGACGTCGACCTGCTCCACCACCTCCGGGCATTGATCGGACGGGCCGATCACAGCGGTCACCGTGCCACGCCGGCACCGCCGCGCAAGCCGCACACCATCTGTTAATTGCCCACTTGCACAACCCACCGCTTGCCGTTGATAGATATCATTCCGGCGTACAACACGCGGGCCGTTGGTCCTCACGCCGGGGCCGGATCGCACCGCACTGGTGGCGCGCGCCTGGACACTTGGACAGTGCTACTGCTGACGCCTCGAACCCGAATCACGACACATCGCCTTCGCTGGCGGGAAGAGGACACACGCGATGAAGGTCTGTGTTGTCGGCACCGGATACGTCGGTCTCACCACCAGCGTCAGCCTGGCCTTCCTGGGCCACGACACCACCTGCATCGACCTCGACAAGCAGAAGATCGACACTCTTCGTGGTGGCCACTGCCCGATCTACGAGCCACATCTGGAAGCGCTCCTCGAGCAGGCGTCCTCCCACCTGACCTTCACCACCGAATACGCCGTCGGCGTACCCGACGCCGACGTCGTGTTCATCGCCGTGCAGACCCCGCAACTCGACAACGGCAACCCCGACCTGCAGTACCTGCGATCCGCCGCCGAGAGCGTCGCCCAACACCTGCGTGGCGACTTCACCGTCGTGGTCAACAAGAGCACCGTCCCGATCGGCTCCGGCAACTGGGTCGACGCGATCCTGCGCGAAGCCTACGAACGCCACCACGGCCACCGCCCCGACGGTCGATTCGCCGTCGCCTCGAACCCCGAGTTCCTCCGCGAGGGCACCGCGCTCGCCGACACCCTGTACCCGGACCGCATCGTCATCGGCTCCGACAACCAGAAGAGCCTGGACCTCCTCAACCAGCTCTACCGACCCATTCTCAACCAGTCCTTCACCCCGCCAACCGTGCTGCCCCGCCCCGCCGGCATGAGCGCCGTGCCGCTGGTCTCCACCGACCTGGCCTCGGCCGAGCTGATCAAGTACGCAGCCAACGCCTTCCTCGCCCTCAAGATCAGCTATATCAACGAGATCGCCGCGATCGCCGGCAAGGTCGGCGCCGACGTCCGCGAAGTCGCCCGCGGCACCGGCCTCGACGCCCGCATCGGCCCCCGCTTCCTGAACCCCGGCATCGGCTGGGGCGGATCCTGCTTCGGCAAGGACACCGCAGCGCTCATCGCCACCGCCAGCGAGTACCACCTCGCCATGCCGATCGTCACCGCCGCCCGCGACGTCAACCACCGCCAACGCACCAAGGTCGTCGACCGGCTCCTCGACGAACTCCACATCATCAAGGGCCGCAAGATCGGCATCCTCGGCCTCGCGTTCAAGCCGGACACCGACGACCTGCGCGACTCACCAGCCATCGACATCGCGAACCTGCTCCTCGAACGCGGTGCCCGGATCACCCTGCACGACCCCGTCGCCGCCGATCGCTTCCGCCGCGAACAGCCCACCCTGGCCGAGCACCTCGCCGACCGCGTCGAAGACGTGTTCGACGACGCCGACGCCATCGTGGTCGCCACCGAGTGGTCGCACTACCGCGACCTCGACTGGGCCAAGTTCGCCCCCACCATGCGCTCACCGCTCGTCCTCGACGGGCGACACTGCCTCGACGCCGACAGGCTTACCGAGATCGGCTACCGATACCTGACCATGACCGCACCCGCCATCCCGCCGCGCTCCCAGAGCTGAATGTCCTGGCCTTGGCAAAGTTGACGGAGTGCGGCTCTGCCGGCGGTCTGCCTGTCGCGGTCGGGCAACCGCCGGCTCAGCATGAGCGACGATGAGTAAACGTGACGGCCGCTGGGCCGTCATCCGTTTCATGTCAATGCGGTCATCGCCCGCGCGATGCGAGAGCCGACAAGCCGCTCAGCCACGGACAGGGGATACCACGTCGCACCGCGCACCTCCGATTCTTGGATACGCCCCACGTCCGCCTGCGTCGTCAGGAACGAGTAGCCGAAGTCGAGATGGAAGTGTTCCGGCTCGTCCTTCGTCGGCCGCGCCGGAACTCTGCCGTACTCGACGTAGACCGGTGCCTGCGACGCAGAGACGAGTTCGCGGGGATCAACACCGGTTTCCTCTACGAGCTCCCGTACCGCCGCGCTGATCAACGTGGAGTCGGTCGGCTCCAGGTGTCCTCCGGGCTGGAGGAGGATCCCGTAGGCGAGGTGATCAACAAGCAGTACCTCGGCGCCGCGGCGGACCAGGAGAGCGCTGACGGTCACATGCATCGGGAAGTTGCGGCGGGAAGCGAATCCCTCTCCCTCAGCCAGCAGTTTCACTGGCCCAGACAGCGGCACGGCGTCGTCCGGATAGCACTCGAGGTAGGCCAAGAGAACCCTTGAGATGTCCGAGTCACTGATCGCCACGACCTGCCTCCGCTTCAGCGCGTTGGGGGCCCTGCCCGTTCAGGGGCGCGGTTGCCCGTGTCGACCATCGGTAGGTGTGGTGCTCCCGGTGGAGGGCGATCAGTGACACCTCGCTGATCGTCGCTGTCACGGCGGGCATGTCCCGCAACTCGGCCAGCCGGGCGCGGATGGGGGCTGTGAGTGCAGGTGCCCCGCTGTAGGCGATCGTGACGTGGGGCCGAAACCCGTCGGCTGGTTCGGGGACGGTCGGTCGCACGGCGGCGATCGCGGCCCTGATCTCGCTGCGGAGCCCTTCGATCGCGCTCCAGGGCTGGACGAGCAGACCGATTCCTTCGGCGTCGGGGTCGACGGGGCCGAGAGACAGGTCCAGCGGCGGCAGACCGGAGCAGCGTTGCCGCGCCTCGGTGATGATCGCTTCGATGTCGCTGTCGGACGTCTCGTCGGTGAAGCCGACGCCCTGCATGGTCAGGTGCAGGCCGTCGATCGGCACCAGGTCCAGTCCAGGAAGCTGGAGATGGTGGTGAAGGTCGGTGACGAGGCGGTGGAGGTCGGGCTGTTCCTGGAAGGTGAGGTGCCAGGTGTAGAAATGGCGGCCGGCGCGCCAGCCGGGACGCCAGTACCAGTGCTCGGTGAGTGCGGCCAGGTTCTGGTAGGTGGTCCACCGCTGCCGCAAGCTGGCCAATTCCCGGCTGCTCATGTCGGCGATCGTAGGCCCGGTGGTGGCGGGCTGCCGGGATGCGTCAATTCGGTGAACAGGTCCGCGACGTCCTGTAGTCGCGAGTGACGGCCGAAGGGGTGGGCGGCGGCGAGGAATTGACGAGCGCGTTGGTAGACCGATTCGAAGCGGTAGTCGGCAGTGAGGCTGAGTGCTTCCAGCGCCAGCCCAGCGGCGTGGTCGAGGTCGCCCGCCCGCGCGTGGGCCGTGGCCAGATCGAGGCGGCTGAGCGCCTGCGGTCCGCGTAGCTGCGCCGCGTCGAATGCCGCTACAGCGGCGGTGAGATGGTCGAGGACGCCGGTGGTGTCGCCGAGGACTAGGTAGGCCGTCGCCGCGTTGGCGGCGGCCCGGGTCGGGCAGTACGGGCCGAGGGTGAGGCTGGTACTGACCTGCCCGTCCGTCCTGTGTTCGGGCAGAAGCGCGAACGCATGGTCCACGGCTTGGTGGACGCCCCGGCGGTCGCCGAGGTGGGCGAGCGCTCGTGCTTGCCCGTTGATCGTGAGGCGAATGCGGTGCGGGCCGGCGCCGACGTGGTGGAGGCCGTCTTCGGCGTAGGCGAGTGCGTCGCGGTGCTTGCCGGTGTAGTAGGCGACCAGGCTTTGGGTGGCGCGGGCCCAGGCCTGCGTGTCGGGTTGCACAGCGGCGTGGGCGAGGTCGAAGGCTTCGGCGGCGTAGGCGTGGGCGACTGGGAAGGCTCGCAGGTCCAGGGCGAGGGCGGCGAGGAGCCCGGACAAGTGGGCGGCGGCGGTGTAGAGCCGGGCGCGTTGCGGCGGGTGCTGCCGGGCGGCCATCAGTTGGTCGACGCTGACCCGCAGGGGACGCAGCCTGGCCACGAGCGTGGCCGGCGGGAGCCGCTCGTTGTCACCGATCGCCTGCTGCACTTCGCGCTCCAGGTGCGCCAGCCGTGCGTCGTCATCGGCCGTCACGGTCAGCGCGGACCGGCGGGCGGTGATGCGCCGCTCGTGCTCCCACCACACGGCTTCCGCGTCGACAGCAGGGCCGGGTTCAGCGGATGGGGGCGCCGGACGGTGGCGGTGTTGGTGGTCCAGATCGGCGATGCGGTCGAATTCCGCGGTCAGCACGCCACCGGTGCGCAGCACCGCGTCGCAGCGGTGCCAGAAGGATCGTTCGGGATGTTGCCGTCCGGTTTCGGTGTTCGCCACCGAACTGCGCCCGTACTGCACGAGCCGGGCCAACCCGTGCTGAGTGTGGCGGGCGTCCTTCCGCAGGCGGGCCAGATGGCGACCGAGCGCGCGACGAGCGGCGGCGATCTCGTCGTGGTCGACCATCGCTCCACCCCCGGTCGCCGTAGTCACGATGAGCCGACACCGTAGCTGCTCCCGGTGACACTTCCTGGCCCCTGCGAACTCCCCGCTGTGGCTACCGCCGGGTCATGAAAACCCAGGTCACGGTGCTGGCATCAACGAGGCTGGGCTGCGACGCGGACATGGTCGGGATGGTGTCGGAGTTGTGTCGGCATCTGCCGACAATGTCGGCGCACGGCGCTGCGGGCGTGTCGACCGGCCAGCGTCCTACGGTCCCTGCATGCCCTCCGAACGCCGCGACATCACCGCTGGCCTGCCCCGCAAGCGGATGGCCGCCGGGCTGCTGATCACCGACCCAGACGACCGGGTTCTGCTGGTCGAGCCGGCCTACAAGGCCGGCTGGGAGATTCCCGGCGGGTGTGTCGAGGCTGACGAGTCGCCCTACCAGGCCGCGATCCGGGAGTGCCGGGAGGAACTCGGCCTTGACCTGGCACCCGGTCGGTTACTCGTCGTGGACTGGGTGCCGGCGCGTGCCGGGCGCACCGAGGGCATCATGGCCGTCTACGACGGCGGCACCCTCGAGCCCCACGTGCACGAACGGATCGTGGTGCCGCCCGGCGAGTTGAAGGGCTGGGCCTTCTGCGACCCGCCAAAGGCCGCCCAGCGGCTACCGCCGTTGCTGACCCGCCGGATCACCGAGGCCCTCAACGCCCGTGCGGACGGGCGCAGCTACTACCTCGAAGACGGCGTCCGAGTCACCTGACCAGAGATCCGCCGCTCGGAAGCCAGCCGGGATCGCCGACGGGACACCGCCGCTGCCACCGTTCGCATCGAGACACCACCACCGCTTACCGTGCTCACCTTCGGGAGGTACCGCCATGCCGAAAACCGACCACCCCGACCGCCCGCCTGCCCGTCCCGCACCAACGCAGCGGGATTCGGTGCTGCCGGAGCTGCGGGAGGTGTGGTGGGAGACCGGTGTCCGGGCGCGAGCGCAGGCCGGCCTGTTCGCCGTCTTCTCCGAACTGCCCCGCCTGGTCTGGGCCGCGCTGGCGGTGAGTTGGCGCGCCGACCGGATACGGACACTGGTAGTAGCAGCGACGACGGTGATCGCGGGAGTGATGTCCGCGTTCGGGCTCCTCGCCGCACAGCGGGTACTGGTGGAGCTGTTCGCCGGTGGACCGACCGCCGACAAGGTGACCGCCGCGCTGCCCGCCCTGGCCGCGCTTGCGGCGGCTACCGCGCTGCGCGCCGGCATGGCCACCGCTATGGGTTACGCGCAGAACGGCCTCACGCCGAAGGTCGACCGGGAGGTCGAACGGGGCCTGTTCGAGGTGACCACCGCCGTATGGCTGGAGGCGTTCGACGCCGACGCGTTCGCCGACGACATGGAACGCGCCTCCCGCGGCGCGAACTCCACCACCGCCCTGGTCCAGGCGTCGATGAACCTGCTCGCCGGCCTGGCCGGCGTGATCGCGGTCGCGGTCGCCGTGGTCGTGGTCCACCCACTGCTGCTGCTCGCCCTGCTGGTGGCGACCGTGCCCAACGGCTGGGCGGCGCTGCGGGCCGGGCACCTGCGCTACCAGACGTACGCCGCCGGGTCGGTGCGCCGCCGCCGGCTGTGGCTGCTGCACCGGTTGATGGCCGAGCGCGACTCCGCCCCCGAACTGCGCTCCTACGGGCTGCGTGACTTCCTGCTCGACCAGTACGACCGGGTCATGGACGTCGAGACCCGGATCCAACTCGCCCTGGCCCGCCGGGTCACCACGACCACCACCGTCGGCGCGATGATCGGCGGGATCGCCACCGCCGTGGTCTACGTCCTGCTCGGCCTGCTGCTCGTCGACGGCCAGATCCCCCTCGCCGCCGCCGCGACCTGCGTGATCGCCGTGCAGTCCGCGCAACGCTCGCTGGCCGTGGTGACGTTCCAGGTGGACCGCGTCTACACCGAGGGGCAGCACTTCCGCGACTACACCGGCTTCATGACCCGGGCCGCCGACTACCTGCCGCCGCCCACCGACCGGGCCGCCGATGCGCAGGCACCGGAGCGCCTGCGGGAGATCGCCGTCGACGCGGTGAGCCTGCGCTACCCCGACCGCGACAACCCGGCCGTCGACCGGGTCACCCTCACCATCTCCGCCGGGCAGACCGTGGCGTTCGTCGGGGAGAACGGCTCCGGCAAGTCCACCCTCGCCACCATGATCGCCACCCTCCGCACCCCCACCAACGGCACCATCCGCTACAACGGACGGCCCCGCGACGAATGGGGCACCGACGCGCTACGGGCCCGGATCGGCGTCGTCACGCAGGAGTACCACAAGTGGCCGTTCACCGCCGCCACCAACATCGCCATCGGCGACATCAGCACCACGACGGAGCAGGACCGGATCGAGGCCGCCGCAACCCGCGCGGTCGCCCACGACATGATCACCGACCTGCCCCACGGGTACGAGACGCTGCTCGACCGCACCTTCGCCGGCGGCCAGGACCTCTCCGGCGGTCAGTGGCAGCGCATCACCGCCGCCCGCGGGTTCCTCCGCGACGCCGACGTGCTGATCATGGACGAGCCGTCCTCCGCCCTCGACCCCCGCGCCGAGGACGCTCTCTTCCAGGCCATCCGCGACCGGCAGGGCACCGGCATCACCATCCTGATCACCCATCGGCTGGCCAATGTCCGGCACGCCGACCGCATCCACGTCCTGCACCACGGCCGCCTCGTCGAGACCGGCACCCACGACCAGCTCATGAGTGCTGACGGGCGGTACGCCGAGTTGTTCACCCTCCAAGCAGCCGGCTACGGAAGCGGGATCGACTGCCTGGACGAGGTCGCCGATGCCCACGCGCAGGGTCGGCCTCCGCACCAGCACCAGCCTGTCTCGCGATGAGGGGCATCGCCATGGACGACCTGACCCACACCGGCAGCCCCGAGACGATCCTCATCTGCATCCGCGGCAACTCCGGAGCCGGGAAGAGCACCATCGCCCGCGCGCTGCGGCGCCGACACGGCCGCGGCTGCGCCCTCGTCGAGCAAGACCACCTCCGCCGGATCCTGCTCAGAGAACGCGACAAACCAGGCGGCCTGGCACCCGCGCTCATCGCGCAGAACGTCCGATTCTGCCTCGACCACGGCTACCACGTGATCTTGGAAGGGATCATGCACGCCGCCCGGTACCGCACCATGCTCACCGAGCTGCGTGACGCGCACCGCGGGCAAACACTGTTCGTCTACCTCGACGTGTCATGGCCGGAGACCCTGCGCCGACACCAGACACGTCCCCAAGCACAGGAGTTCACCCCCGACACCATGCTCGGCGTATACGCCGAACACGACGTCCTCGGCTGGTCCGGCGAACTCGTCCTGCCCGAGAGCACCTCGATAGAGCAGGCGATCGTGCTCATCGCCACCACGTCCGGTCTGCCGATGACAGGGCGTGACGACGATCTGCTTCCGGCCAATCCGCGACTCCATCGCAAATGACGAGCCCAGACCATGCGGACATCCTGGCGGGTGGGGTGGACGAGACGTTCGTGGATTTGATTGCCCGCGCCGGCACCGTACGCGCCGGCATCACCAGAGTCGTGCACCGCACAGACAAGGCTCTCGTCGCCACCGGACACCAGGACGGCCAGCCCGTGGTGGTGAAACTACTGACTACCGACGATCCGTACTGGGTGGGCCGGCGCCAGCACGAACTGCGCATGTACGAGCTGTTCGCCGACCAGCCGCCACCAGTGCGCGTGGCGCGGGCACTAGGGTCCGATGACCACCTGACCGTTCTGACGCAGCTACCCGGGCAGAGTCTGCACGACCAACGTCACCTCACCCACGACATCAGCGCGCCAGTGGCCCGCCTGATCCTCGACACCCTCGACACCCTCGCCGGCTGGGCCCCGATGCCGGCTCTGCCGGAGCCCATCGACTACCACGGCCGCATCGACGCTGAACACGCCACCGGGCTCCTCGACGACGCCGACCAGCACACTCTGCACGCCCTGGTCGCCGAGCTCGGTCCCGCCCGGGTCATCGCACACGGCGACCCGCTGCCAGCGAATCTGCTCCTCGATGGCGATCGCTGCGCCCTGATTGACTGGGAACACGCCGGTTGCTACCTGCCCGGCTACGACCTTGCGCTGCTGCACATCGTCGGGGCCGCCAGCCCGACCCTCCGCACGGCTATTGCCGATCGCGTGCACACCGCCGGCATCGTCACGGCCTACCACATCAACCTCCTGCTGCTGGCATGCCGAGAGCTCCGCATCCACGCCCGCCTACCGGCTGCCGATCTGCCGAGGTCCCGACTCGCGCAATTGCGCCAAACGCTGCAGCAGGCACGTCGTGCCATTCAGGATCTGACGCAGTGACCAGAAACCGGACAACAGGCAGCGTGCGCGCCCACCACCGGCCACTAAGCGGTCGCCGGGCACCGTCGCCTCTGAGCCGCGACTTCTACCGCCTGTGGGGCGCCTACTCGGTCAGCGAACTGGGATCATCCGTTGGCGCGGGCGCACTGCCACTGGTCGCGATCCTGCTTCTGGACGTATCGATTCTGCAGGTCTCCCTGCTCGCGGTGATCTCCGGCATCGCCTCAGCGGTCATCGTCCTGCCACTGGGACCCTGGATCGAGTTCCGCCGTAAGCGACCCGTCATGTGCGGCGCCGACCTGCTGCGCTGTGCGGCCCTCGCCAGCATCCCCGTCGCCGCCGCGCTGCACGAGCTGACCTATGGGCAGCTGTGCGTCGTCGCGATCGTCCAGACCGCCGGCGGTATCGCGTTCGGCGCTGCCAGCGGCGCACACCTGAAGAACCTTGTCACCGCCGAGCAACGCGTCACCGCCATCGGCCGGCTCGACACCTCCCAGTGGACGGCGAACAGCATCGGGTCACCCATCGGCGGGATCCTCGTCTCCTGGCTCGGCACCACCGCGTCCGTCACCGTCGACGCGGTTAGCTTCCTGCTGTCCGCACTCGGAATCCGCCGCCTGCGCAGCCCCGAGCCACCACCGCCCCCACGCCACCCCGCGCCCCGCAGAGGCAGGGAAATCATCGAGGGCTGGCGGTACATCCTCCACCACGCCCGCCTGCGGGCGTTGCTGATCAACGCGGTCATCTTCGGTGGCGCCATCATGGCCGCCATGCCCGTCGTCACGGTGCTCATGCTCCGCGACCTAGGCCTGGTGCCGTGGCAGTACGGTCTAGCCCTCGGGCTGCCCTGCGTCGGCGGAATCCTCGGCTCTCTGACCGCCGGCCCCCTCACCAACCGCTACGGCCTCCACGCGGTACTGCTCACCACCGGAGTGGGCCGCACCCTCTGGATGGGTCTCATCCCGCTCGCGCAACCCGGCACACCCGGCCTGATCGTCATCGTCATCGCGGAAACGCTCCTGCTGTTCTTCGCCGGCGCCTTCAACCCCACCTTCGCCACCTACCGCATGACCCACACCAGCGAACACTGCCTGTCTCGCGTCCTGACCGCCTGGTCCATCAGCGGCAAACTGACCCAGCCGATCTTCATCGCGGCGACTGGCCTCCTCGCAGCCGCCACCGACCCCCGCACCGCCATCACCGCCACGGCTGCCCTCGCCGCCGCCAGCGCCGGATTCCTGCCCTGGAAAGCGACGCTGCGCACCCTGCCGGTGCAGCGCGGGTGCTAGCTCGGCAACCTCAAGCACCATGATCGACGGCAGCGCCGTCATGGTAGAGGGTACGGACAGGTACTGCGATTCTCTGCTCTTGCCGGTCCGGTTCGTCGTTGCCCGGTGCCGCCGGGGCGGCGTAGCCGAGCAGTTGCATGGCGGCGCGGTTGTCGGCGCGGGACCAGAACAGCTCGTGGAGGTCTTCAGGCAGTTCGTCGCGGTGACTGCCGGTACGGCCGCGGCGAAAGAACTGGTCGTCGGCTTGGCGAAGTTCGGCGAGGGACGGGATCGAAGCGTCCGCGAGCGGTGTGAGTTCGGGGGCCATGGTGGCGATGACGGCTTGCACGGTCGCTGCTGGTGCGCGGGTCAGGTCCTCGTAGCGCAGCACGTATCGGTGCGGGACCGGTGGCTGGAGCCAGCTGAGGACATTGCTGCCCCAGCTGCCGGTGCCGACCACGCTCTGGCGAAGGATCTTTGCGCGGAGTTCAACCTCGTAGCGGCTCGAATCATCTTCACTGTCCTGGCGGGCCCAGGAGACCAGAGCGTCGCGACCGTCACGGATCAGACAGATGGCGCGGTCATCGTCGTGGACGTCCGCGTCACGCTGCCGGTGGGTCTTGATGAAGTACGCATCGGGTGCCGCCCGCAGCTCGTCGAGAGGTGCAGAGCGCTCGGTGAAGCCGATGAGATCTGGCCCCAGGCGGGCGGCCACGCCATCGACGTCATAGATCGTTGAGGTACGGAGGCTGTACATGCGATGCAGGACGATCCGCAGGAAGGTGTTGCCGGAGCGGGGGAACGACGCGACCCACACAATCATCCACGAACTGTAACGATCTGATGCACAGGCGTGTGGACGCGAGTGCCTGCCGGGCTGTCATCCATCGACGCCGACTGGGCACCTTTCCTCGATGTCGCGCCCGCAGGCGTATCGCCCTGCACGCCGCCTGGCCGTGGTGGGCCACCGCTCGCGACGAAAGCCGCTGCCAGCAACGGCGGGTTGACGGACCTACGCAGGCGCGACCGCACGGTAGGGTAGCGATTTACATCGAAGGTCGCCTCTGACTGGCACCCGGTCATCTCACTCAGCCAGCCGAGGTGTGATCGCCGCGGGGAGGCGACGGTGGCAGATCCGCACGACGTGAGCGAAGCGTGGCGCGCGCTTGGCCAGCAGTTGGCCGCGTACCGCAAGGCGGCCGGTCACACCCAGCACTCACTGGCACCCAGGATCCTTATCGGCCGCAGCACGATCGCGAATACCGAAGTGGGACGCCAGCACCCGGACCGGGCCTTCTGGAAACGCTGCGACGAGGTCCTCGACACCGACGGCGCCCTCACCGCCGGGTACGACCGGGTCGCGGCCATTGAACAGAAGTACCGCCGGGCCAGGGGAGCAGCAGCATTCGCCACTGCTCTGACCGCGGCCGGCACCATCCTGGTGACCGACACGAACGGGCAGCCCGCAGGGGAGGCGGATATCTTGGTGACTGTGGCAGACGGGCGAGGACGGCACGTTCAGGTCAGCCGCCGGGCTCTTCTGCAGGCGGTCCCCGGCAGTGTGGTGGCGTCCCTGGCGAGTGCGGAACCGCTGCCCGCAGCGACACGGGTGGCGCAAGTTGATCCGGCCGTCGTGGAGCACTTCGCGGTACTGCGGTCGGTGCTTGTGGAATCTGACAACCGGGTCGGCGCCGCGGCGATCCTCCCAACGGCCCGACAGCAGCTCGGTTACATCGCTGGCTACCGCCGAGCCGCACAGGGCAGCCTGCGCGACGCGCTGTTGAGTACCGAGGCCCGGTGGGCAGAATTCGCCGGCTGGCTCAGCGACGATATGGGCGATCGGGACGCCGGCGAATGGTGGCTCGCCCAAGCGTTGACCATGTCTCAAGAAGCTGGCGACATGGAGTTCACCGCCTACGTTTTCGCTCGCATGGCCCAGCGGGCCATCGACGCCGCCGACCAGGACCGCGTACTCGGGCTGGCCCGTGCCGCCGAGCGCGCTGGCAGCATCCGGGAGCAGGTGCGCGCGTTCGCGGCGGTGCAGCGCGCCCACGGGCACACGGTCGAAGGTGACACTGGCTCGTTCCGGGCCGCCATCGACGAGGCCCACCACCTCGCTGTCGCCGCCGGAACAGACGGCGGTGGGCTCGGTGCGTTCTGCACCACGGCGTACATCAGTGCGCAGGAGGGCGAGGGCTGGCTTCGGCTGGGCCGCCCCGGCGCCGCCGTCCGGTGTTTCGGCCAGGCTCTCGACGCGTGGCCGGAAACGTACCGACGTGAACGGGGCCGCTATCTGGCACGCACCGCCCTCGCCCACGCCGCCGCCGACGAACCCCAGCTGGCCGCTGCCGCCGCCCTCGCCGCGCTCAACCTGGCCAACCTCACCCGCTCGGTAAGAATCCAACGCGAGGTCGCGATCGCGGGCCGCCAGCTCGCGGCGTTTCCCACCGAGCCCGCAGTGCAGCAGTTACGTGCCGCCCTGGTCGCGTCCGCAGCGACCTCGTGACCGACAGCAGCGGGGTCGGCGGCAGGGTCGATGCCGCCTTCGTCGGCCGGGCCAACATCGACCTGACCATCCATGTACCCCACCGTGCCCGACCCGGCCGCACCGCCATCGGCTCGGCTCTACCCGTCAATGCCGGCGGCAAAAGCCTCAACCAGGCCATCGCTGCCGCCCGCCGCGGAGGGCGCGCCGCCCTGATCACCAACGTCGGCGCAGACACCTGGGGCCACCAGATCACCACCGCACTGACCGCCGCCAAGGTCGACACCCGCCACGTCCGGCTCATCCCCGACGCCACCACCGGAGCGGCCATCATCGAGGTCACCCCAGACGGCGAAAGCTACATCACCCTCGCACTCTCACCCGCTACCGAACTCACCACCGACGACATCCACCGCGCCATCGCCGGCCTCACCGCGGAAGCCGTGATCGTGCAGCTCGACCTACCACCCGAACCCGTGACCACACTGCTGAGCCACCGCCGCGCACCGATCGTCGTCGGCAATCTCGTCCCTAACCCCGACCTCGACCCCCGGCTGCTCGCGGAACTCGACATCCTCGTGGTCAACCAGCACGAAGCCGCCGCCATCCTGCCCACCACCGCCGGCAACCCCCTAGACGTCGCCGCCGCGCTGCAACGCCTCGGCCCCCGTACCGTCGTCGTCACCGCAGGCCCCAACGGCGCAGCCTTCACCCACCCTCACGGATCCGGCACCGTACCGGCACCTGCCGTCCCGGTCGTTGACACCACCGGAGCCGGCGACGCCTTCCTCGGCTCTCTTGCCTTGGACCTCGCCCGCCACACCCCGCTACCCGACGCCATCACCACCGCCGTCCATGCCGGCTCCCACACCGTCGGGCACAGCGGCGCTCACACCACGACACATCAAATCTCCTGACGGAGACCCTCCGGCAAGGGCGGCTGCTCAGCCGCTGCCCCATCCACCGGCAACCGAGCTCTCCTTGCGCCGCCGTACACATCTACGATCGGCGGCGTGCGCGAGCCTCCTCCTGTCACCTCCGCGTTCGTGGTCTTCGATGCCCAGGACTCAGGCTGCCTGTCGTACGGAGTAGAGGCGCAGGGGCACCGCTTGTTCGTCAAGAGGGCCGCCACGTCGGCGGGCCGCGTGTCGCTCGTTCGAGCCGCCCAGTTGCACGCCGCTGTCAAGCATCCAGCAATCGTCCGCCCGGAGCGGATCCTCTCGGGTCCGGACGGGTTGACCTTGGTGTACCCGTGGCGCGACGGCAGGGTGCTCAACCAGGCCACGGT
Organism: Micromonospora sp. WMMD1155; assembly: GCF_029581275.1. Lineage (NCBI taxonomy): Bacteria > Bacillati > Actinomycetota > Actinomycetes > Micromonosporales > Micromonosporaceae > Micromonospora > Micromonospora sp. WMMD1155. The sequence continues at coordinate 2,829,156 of NZ_CP120742.1, read as the reverse complement.
GGACGGCCCGGACCGCTCGGCGCTGGCGGACTTCCAGCGGCTCCCGGTCTCGGACGTTGAGGCGGCACTCGACGCGATCCTCGACGCCCACCTCGCCGTCGCCGCCACCGGGTTCGTCGCGGTCGACCTCTACGACGGCTGCTTCCTGTACGACTTCAGGACCCGACAGATGCAGCTGATCGACCTGGATGAGTACCGGCCGGGACCGTTCATCCTCGACGCCGACCGGCTCCCCGGATCCCGCCGCTACATGGCGCCCGAGGAGTTCGTCCGCGGTGCGGTCATCGACCAACGCACCACCGTGTACGCGCTCGGCCGCACAGTGCACCACCTTCTCGACTCGCCCACCGGCTGGAGAGGCACCGCTGCCCAACGCGCCGTCGCCGACCGGGCGACACGAGCCTCGGTGGCTGACCGCTACAGCGACGTGGCCGCGCTGGCCCGAGCCTGGCGCCTCGCAGTCCTGGCATAACCCAAGGGAGCCGCGCGTCTACGGCCCTGCGTCGGTCCGCCGCCGCGCCGTGTATAGCGCGGTGACGTAGTGATCCACCGCCACACCGCCCGTTTGGCCAGCGACGACCTCGGCAATACCCCCGAGGAACGCCTCCCGCCGGTCAGCGTCCAACTCGCGCACGTTTGGAAAGGTTTCCCACAGACCACGTGCGCTCTGCGGGGTCAACAGGTGCTCCCAGCGGATCATCTCCACCCCCACGAGACGAAACCAGCCGCCTGTCTCCAGCTCCGCCGAGCGCTCGGCGACCCTCATTGGCGCCGGCACCTCCGCCGAGCCCCGCCACTGCCCGGGCAGCCACCGCCGATAGAGCAAGTCCAACCCGACACGCCAGGGCGAGGGGCGGTCCGGGTCACCGAAGACGGTCCACCACACCGCCAACCACCCACCCGGCCGCACCAGCCCAGCCAAGCGCCGCACCGCCACCTCGGCGTCCAGCCAGTGCAACGAGGTCGCGCACACCGCCAAGTCGAATCCGCTACCAGGAACTCCCACAGTGGCGAAGTCGCCCTCGATGACGGTCACATCCCGGCCGGCCAGGTTCCTGCGAAGTCGGGCCGCCAAGCCGCCGCCCAGCTCCACCGCCACCACCTGCGCGCCTGCCGCCACCAGGTGGCCGGTCACCTGCCCCGTCCCGGGCCCAACCTCCAACACCCGCGCCCCCGGCCGCAGACCGCACCCGGCGAGCACCTGGTACACCCGCTCCGGATACGCCGGCCGGGCCGCTTGGTAATTATCTGGATCCTCGTCGAAGCTGCCCCGCCGCCGCAGCCGCAGTTCGTCATCAGCCACAGTCGCCCACCCTACCGACGCACGATCGACCCGCCTTCTAACTCGGATGAGCGGCCCCCTGCCGTCCATGGGGGAACTCTTCGGTTGAGGGCAAACCAGCGGTGCAGCCGGCGGGTTCGGCTCCGGACCAGCCAGACGCCGCGCGGACTGGCATACCGCTGGGCACAGCCGACAACGCGCTGCGCGAGGTGAGTCTGGACCACGAGAGTATCGACTGGTCGTCGGCACACCAGATCTCGTACAACTGGAGCGAGCATGCCCCCCACGAATTCGCCAGACGAGGCTCCCGCGCCGGTCATCGGCCCCGGCGTTCAGGTCGTCGTCGCGCTGCTGCGCCGCGAGGACCACATCGTGCTGGTCAAGGAGCGGCGCGACGGGCAGGAGATATGGTCCCTTCCTGGCGGCGCTGTCGAACAAGGCGAACTACTGACCGAGGCACTCGTCCGCGAGGTACGGGAGGAAACCGGCCTGCGGCTGGGCGCCGTCGGCCCGCTTGCTTTCCTCGTCAACACGACGAGCAAGCGGTACCCGTCCACAGTCGTCCTGACCTTTGACTGCAGCGACTGGAACGGCGAGATCACCGTCCAGGACCCAGACGACAAGGTCATCAGCGCTGTCCTATTACCACTGAACGAGGCCACGCAACTTCTCACGTCCTCCGCGGCCACACGGCCTGAGATCGAACCAGTGCTCGCTTACCTCGACGGTGCCAGCACCAACCAGGTGTGGAGCTACCGCGAGGACCAACCCGCCAGATGATCGTGCGCTCACTGCTCACCACCTCACGAATCGGAAGCGCCGGCCCACACCACCACGCCGACTCGCCGCCCGACCCTCGACGGCCCGCCCGAACCCGCCGGCACGAACCGCACCGTCACCGGCGGTTCCGACACTGCCCAGCACGGACCCCCGCCGAAACAGAGGAGCACCAACGGAGCACCACCGTCCCAAATAATGGGAGAGGCGGCCAGGAAAATGGGAAAGAAAAAAGCCGCAACCCCTGTTATTGCAGGTCACGGCCTTGATCGTTTGTGCGCCCGAAGGGACTCGAACCCCTAACCTTCTGATCCGTAGTCAGATGCTCTATCCATTGAGCTACGGGCGCTCGTACTCAGCCAGCATACACACCCGGCTTTCGCGCGGAGACTCCGGGATTCGAACCCGGGAGGGGCTTTAAGACCCCAACCGCATTAGCAGTGCGGCGCCATAGACCAGACTAGGCGAAGTCTCCCTGGTGGCCCTGCAGACCACCGCGCCCGAGGATACAGGTCGCCACCCACCGGGAGCAAAACGACTTCCGGGGTACGCCGACCGGGTTCGCCCGCCCCCGTGTCTTCGCGCTGTGCGAAGGCGTGATCGGGACTACGCTCCATCGATATGCAGGAGCAGCCGCCCAGCGAGTCGCCCCGTCGAGAGCCTGCTGAGAGGGCGCGTCGGCGCTCCCCTCGGCCTACCTTCCGGCCTCCGACGACCGCCGAACAGGCCGCCGCCGCCGAACCGGCCGCCCCGGGGCAGCCCACGACCGGCGAACAGCCGCCGGCAAAGGCGACTCCACGTCCCCGGCGGGCCAAGGCCGCTCCGACGGTGCTCTTCCAGCCCCCGGCCCCGGAACCGCCCCTGCCTCCGAAGCCACGGCGCGCACCGGCCCCCACGGCCAGCGACCCGACCCCGAGGCAGCCGGTCAGCGCCGCCAACCCCGAGCAGCCCGCACCGCCTGCCGGCACCAGCCCCGAGCACCCAGAACCATCTGCGCCGCCGGCCAACGACGCCAGCCCGGAGCCATCGGAGACACCGGAGGGAACCGAGCCGACGGTCCGGACGCCGAAGGCGCGGGCCACGCCCGCACGCAAGGCCGCCGCCCAGAAGGCGGTCGAGGTGACGCCGACCACGCCGAAGCCGAGGAAGCGCGCCGCGAGTCCCACCAAGCGGGCGGCCGCCCCGGGCCAGAGCGCCACCGCACAGGAGGCCGCGCCCGAGCCGCCGACTGCGGTGATCGCCACGTCGGCGCGTACCCCGGAATCGGAGCTGCGGGCGGTGGCCTCGCGCGTGCTCGACCACCCGGGCTTCGCGCCGGAGTTGTTGGCTCTCGCCGCGGTGCGGGCGCTCGGACCCGGCGCGGCCGAGTGGGCCGCAGGGCTGCGTACCCGGTACCCGGACGCGTCGGCTGACGGCCTGGCCCGGTTGGCCACCCGGCGGTTCGTCCGCTCGGCGGGCGCGGGTGGGGCGACCGCCGCACTGGCCGGGTTCTTCGCGCCGTTGGCCGAGCTGACCTCGGTGCTGTGGACGCACGCGAACCTGGTGCTGCACCTGGCCGCCGCGTACGGGAAGGACCCAACTCATCCGGATCGGGCCGTCGAGTTGCTGGTGCTCACCCAGGTCCACCCGGACGCGGCGAGCGCGGCGGCGGCCCTGGCGGCCGCGCAGGAGGCGGGCGACCCCGTCGAGGCAGGCTGGCCCCGGGCGGCGGAGGCCGCCTGGCGGTTGGCCGCTCCGCTCACCGCGCAGACCGGCGGGTGGGTCGCGTTGCGGCTGGTGGCGCGGCTGTTGCCGGGTGCGGCGATGCTCGCGGCGGCGCTGGGGGACGCGGCGGCGGCCGACCGGCTCGCGGCCCGGGCGGTGGCCGCCTACCGGCCCGCGCGGCGCTGACCAGCCAGCACCAGCCGACGAACCAGGGCCAGTTGACCGGTCAGAGCCAGTCGAACCACTCGCGGGGCAGCAACGCGTAGCCGACGAAGGCGAACACGTCGAGCAGCGTGTGCGCGATGATCAGCGGCAGCACCCGCCGGGTACGCAGGTAGAAGAGGCTGAACACGACGCCCATCACAGCGTTGCCGACGAACGCGCCGAAGCCCTGGTAGAGGTGGTAGGAGCCGCGCAGCAACGCGCTGGCCGCGATGATCGCCGCCAGCCGCCAGTGGAGCTGGCGTAGCCGGGTGAGCAGGTAGCCGACCACGATCACCTCCTCCAGCACGGCGTTCTGCACGGCGGCGAGGATCAGCACCGGGACCGTCCACCAGAGGTCCGGCAGCGCGGCCGGCACCAGCGTGGCGTTGACCCCCAACTGGGCGGCCACCCAGAACAGGGCCAGCCCGGGCAGGCCGATCAGCGCCGCCAGGCCGGCACCCCGGGCCAGGTCCTGACCGGGCCGCCGGGCGTCCAGGCCGAGGGTTCGCGCCGGGTCTCCGGGGTCCCGGCTGAGCAGGTGTACGGCGAGCAGCACCGGCAGCAGCGCGAACACGATGCCGAGCAGTTGGTACGTGAGGTCCAGCCACGGTCGGCTCGACGCCGAGGTGTTCAGCGAGGCGGTCTGCTTGGATAGCGGGCCCTCGGCGGTCAGTTTCGCGATGATCGAGACGACCGCGTAGACGGCGGACTGGCCGAGGGAGAGGCCCAGGACCAGCAACGTCTCGGTGCCGAGCAGTCGGCGGGACACCGGTCGGGTCAGCTCAACGGTCACCGCACCACTCTGCCCGACGGGCTGCGCCGGTGACATGGCCGACCGGCCGGCATGAGCCGATCGCACATTCTGTGCGACCGGTCGACACTCTCCGTGGAGATTCTATGGATGCCCGATCCGCCGCCGTCTGGAGAAGGAGCGCCCGTGGACAACCTCGCGCGGTTGCTGAAGGAGAGCTGGACCCTGGTCGAGGACGACCGGGTCCGGTTGAGCGGGCACTTCTACGCCCGACTGTTCCTGCTCGACCCCGCCCTGCGGCAACTCTTCCCGGTGCAGATGACCGGCCAGGGCGACCGCCTGCTGGAAGCGATCATCACGGCGATCCACACGGTCGACGACCCGGAGAGCTTCGACGAGTTCCTGCGGGCGCTGGGCCGCGACCACCGCAAGTACCACGTCGACGACTCGCACTACGCGACGATGGGAGTCGCCTTGTTGGACGCGCTTCGCAGCACCGCCGGCGACGGCTGGAACCTGGAGTACGACCAGGCGTGGCGGGAGGCGTACGCGGCGATCACCGCCCTGATGCTGGCCGGCGCGAAGGCCGACGACGATCCACCGTTCTGGCACGCCGAGGTGTTGACCCATGAGCGGTACGGCCCGGACACCGCCGTACTGACCTGTCGGGCGCTACAGCATCCGCTGCGGTGGCAGGCCGGGCAGTACGTGAGCCTGGAGGCGCCGCGTCACCACCCCCGGGTGTGGCGGAACTACTCGATCGCGAACGCCCCGAACGACGACAACCTGCTGGAGTTCCACGTGCGGTCGCCCGGCGCCGGTTGGGTGTCCGGCGCGCTGGTGCGTCGGGTGCGACCGGGTGAGCTGCTCCGGGTGGCCGCCCCGATGGGGTCGATGACCCTGGACCGCGCCTCGGAACGGGACATCCTCTGCGTGGCCGGCGGGGTCGGCCTGGCGCCGATCAAGGCACTGGTCGAGGAGTTGGCCACCTACAACCGGACCCGGTGGGTGCACGTCTTCTACGGCGCCCGGCAGGCGGCGGACCTGTACGGCCTGGCCGGATTGCAGGAGTTGGTGGCCGTACACCCGTGGTTGTCGGTCACGCCGGCGTGCAGCGAGGAGCCGGACTTCGACGGTGAGCAGGGCGACATCCCGGACGTGGTGGCCCGGTACGGCCCGTGGACCACGCACGACTGCTACGTCTCCGGCTCGGCCCGGATGGTCCGGTCCACGCTGCGGGTGCTGGCCGCGGACGAGGTGCCGCCGCCGCACATCCGCTACGACACCTTCGGTGACCTCTAGACGTTCCTCCCCCCACACCGGGGCGCGTGCCCCTGCCCCCTGGGGCACGCGCCCCGGTCCCCAACGGTCAGTAACGCCAGGGGTGCCCGGTCTCGCGGTACTCCTCCACCGGCACCAGTGGCACGCCGGGTGCCATCCGGTCGACGTAGAGCCGGCCCTCCAGGTGGTCGATCTCGTGGGCGACCAGCCGGGCCATGCCGAACTCGAACGACGTGATGATCCGGCTGCCGTCCCACTGGGCGTGCTCCACGTCCAGTCGCAGCGGTCGGGGCACCAGACCCCGGTGGTCGAAGAAGGAGAGGCAGCCCTCGTACTGCTCGTCGGTGTCCGGGCCGGCGTCGACCACCCGGGGGTTGAGCAGCACGACGGGCTCCGCCGAGCGGTCCGGGGGCCGGACCACCGCCACCGCCCGGCCCACGCCGAGTTGCGGGGCGGCGACCCCCACCCCCTTGCTGAACGGGTGCAGTTCGTCGAGCCGGGCCAGGGCCGTGGTCAGCCGCTCGACCAGATCCCGGGCGACGGGTTCCTCGACGGGCAGGTCGAACGGGCGGACGTGTTGCCGGAGCAGGTCGTCGCCGCGTTGCACGATGCCGAGGCCGCGCATCCGGTCACTGGGCCGTACCCGGACACCGCCGGGGCCGCTGTCGGGGTCCGCCTCCGGTCGCGCCCGGAAGCGCCACTGCATCCGGTAGCGGGCGTTCAGCGGCGGGTCGTCGGTCTGCCAGTCGTAGATCGCCCGGTCACCCTCGTCGTGGCGTTGCGGCGCCGTCCGCAGCGGGCCCTCCTCCGCGGAGAGGGAGGTCTCCACGCCCCAGACCTGCGGGTCCAACGACGCGGGCAGATCGAGGCGTACGGCGAGTTGCCGGGTGGGCACGCGGACCGCCCGCTGGAACCAGGGGCCCCACTTGTCCTGCCCGACGCTGTACGCGTACTCGATGATGGCCCGATCTCCGGGGTAGAGCGGGAACCGCCGCTCCCCGTTCTCGAAGAGCAGCCAGATCTCCTTGAACGCGTCCCGGTCGTGCTTGGCACGCCAGTGCATCGGCTCCGGGTCGCCGCCGCCGTCGTCGCGCCGGGCCTGTAGTTGCAGTTCGGCGAAGGTGAGCGGGTGTTCCCGGTGGTGCCGGTTGGAGCGGCCGGGGTCGTTCGGGTAGCGGTCCACGGCGACCCGGACCAGGTAGCGGGTGACCGGCTCGGTGCCGGCGTTGTACAACTCGCGGTGGATCACGCACCGGTAGCCGTCGACGGTGTGGGTGAGGGTGGCGAGTTCCCGCTCGACGACGAGGCCGGTGCCCGGTGGCAGCCACTGCCCGGGCGGGTACTGCTCGCGCGGTGGGTTGCCGGTGCGGGCGTGGCGCAGGTCGTCGTACTCCCGGAAGCGCTGCCAGATCGCGCCGCTGGCTTCCAGGACGGCCTCGGCGCGGCGGGCGAAGTCCTCCGTCGGCCGGTGCCGGCGGCTCTCGACGTGGCTCACGTAGGAGGGGTCGAAGCCCATCAGGACGGCTAGTTGTTTCTTGGACAGCCCGCGCCCGGTCCGTTGGCGGGCGAGCTCAGCCGCGAAGGAGTCGGCAGCCCGTTCGAGGGGTGAGGTCGTCATCGGCTTCCTCGTGGCCGGGGCTATAAGTTTCACGTTCCGTGCCCGAGCGCACACGCATCTGGCATCTTGTCGACACTCTGGTTGACAATTCACCGATAGACATCGATGCTGCGGCAGCGTTTTCCCCGGAAACCGCCGGGTAGTAGGCGAGGCAGGGAGCGCTTCTCCGGTCGGACAACCGGCGTGACCTGCGCCTCCCGATGCGACCAAGGTGAGGCTTTCCTTAGACCCGCGGGTGTGGTTAGGCTAGCCTTAGCTCAGGACGGCAGTCGTCGTCCGCCGGGGCCCACTCCTCGGCCACGCGGACGGGGGATCTCAGGTGACAGCGGTGCTGCCGGGGCGGGACGTCACCGCCACGCCACTCGCCCCCGTCACCGCGGCACTCCGAGCCATGTTCGGCACCGACGATCTTCCGGGGCTCGCCCCGGGGCTCGTGGTCCACGACGAGTTCGGCTGGTCCCCCGCCACCACCCTGATCGACGGCAGTCGGCTGCCGGAGCTGCTGAACGGCGCCGCCACCCGCTGGGGCGGCACCCCGCACGCCTGCGCCGCGCTGGCCTGGAAGTCGTACAGCTACTGGACGGCCCTGCCGGTCGTGCTCGGCTGGGCCTCGGCCCGTCGGGTGCCGCTGTTCGACCCGGCCGACGTGTTGATCCACTTCGAGGACCACCGCCAGCTGATCACCCTGGGCCTGCGCCGTGGGATCACCGTGGCGGTGCTGCCGAGCGACCCGCTGGCACTCACCGGCCTGCCGGAGGTGCGGGTCGTCGCCGACGAGGCCGAGCTGCTGACCGCACTGCGCGTCTCCCTCCTCGACTCCCACCTGGCGCCGCTCATCACGGCGATCCAGTCGGAGGTCCGGGTGGGCACCCGGACGCTGCTCGGCTCGGTCGCCTCCGGCATCGCGCACGGCATCCTGCGGGCCGCGGACGGCCTGCCCGGCTCGACCGTGCAGAGCATCGACACCCTGCTCGGCGCCCTCGGTCTGACCGACCTGATCGAGCTGGTGCCCGGCCCGGCCGGTGAGCCGACGGTGCAGCGGCGCACCTGCTGCCTCGCGTTCACCCTGCCCCGGCCGAAGGTCTGCCAGGGCTGCTGCGTCCGCTGAGTCTCCGCCTCAGTCGGTCAACGGCCGGACGTCCCACACCCACACACCGCCGGTGAAGGTCGGCTGGATGCCGGTCAGCTCGGTCATCCCCCGGCGCAACGCGTCCTCGTGCTCGTGTGGGCCGAGGATGACCACCCCGGCCCGCCAGAACCGCAGGTCGTCGACCGCCCGGACCCGGCTCTGCGGTGTGATCGGCGGCACCGCGCCGCTGCGACGAATGGTGGCGAAGAAGCTGCTGGTGGGGCGCGGGGTGGCACCGAACAGTGCGACCTTCGGCGGATCGGCGCTGGGCCTGGTGTCGGGGCCGAGGAAGTAGCCGCGGGCCAGTGGCATGTCCAGCCGGGTCACCGCGGACCAGCGCAGCGGCTCCGCGTAGGTGGTGTCCGGCAACGGCAGGGTGACCACACTGCGCCCACCGGCCACGTACTGACGCCACGCCCCACCGGTCACGAAGGTGGGGATCGGGTCGGGACGGGTCACGGGTAGCGGGGTCGGCACGATCGGCAGCAGGGCCATCACGAGCACGGTGGCGGTGACGAAACGGATCTGCCCCCGGGCCGTCGGGTGCGAGTCGGCCAGTTGGCGGGCGCGTTCGGCACCGTAGGCGAGCAGCAGCCCGATGATCGGGGTGATCGCCAGCGCCCACCGCGTCGGCACCACCGAGTGCAGGATGGGCAGGTTCTCCAGCGCCGCCCACGGGCCGGGCACACCCGTACCCTTGTTGTCGAACCGGACCTCGCGGCCCAGCGAGAGCACCGCGAAGAGCAGTCCGAGCCCGGCCAGCGCGAGCACGACGACCGAGCGGCGCAACCACCAGACCAGGGCGATGACGAGCACCACGAGCGCCCACCCGAAGAAGCTGTTCTCCTCGGTCGGATTCTTGGCCAGGCCCGCGGCGGTGCGTGGGCTGCCGGCGAGCGACTCCCGGGAGTACGCGACGAACGAGGCGAGGTCGCTGGAGTAGCCGCGGATCAGGCGGGACAGCCCGGAGTACGCGCCCGGGCCGAAGAACTGCACGTACAGGGGGTAGGCCAGCAGCAGCCCGGCGACCACTGCCGCGACGGCGAGACCGGCGAGGAAGGGCCGGGTCCGGGTGCGGAGATCGGCGCGACCGAGAGCGAGTACGCCGACGACCACACCGAGCCCGATCGCGGTCATCAGCAGGATCTCCAGGTTGAGGAACGCCTGCCAGACGATCACCAGGGCGAGGAGGACACCGTTGCGCAGCCAGCGGCCGCCGTCACCGAGTCGCAGTGTGCGCCAGATGATCAGCGGGACGACGAACTGCGACACGATGTTCGGGTGCCCGTTGGCGTGCGACACCATGGCGGGCGCGAACGCGCAGAAGCCCGCGCCCAGCCATGCGGGCCCACGGCTGCCGATCAGCACCCGGGAGAGCAGGAAGTACCAGGCGGTGGCGGTGGCAATCATGCCGGCGGTGAGAAAGACCAGGAATGATGCCCGAGGCCCGAGTAATAGGGTGATAGGCGTAAGTGGCAACGAAATGGATAATACGGACGTGTTCGCCATCAAATTGACGCCGTCCGGGACGTTCATCTGATCCGAATGGAACGGGTATGCGAAATGCGTGATTACCCGCGCACCGTGCGCCATCATCCATTCGAACTGCGACTGATCCGACTGGTTGTCCCGCACCGTGCCGCCGGGGTCGAGCCAGAGGCGACAGGTGACCCAGAAGCCGAGCACCACGAAGCTCAGCACGGCGACCAGGTCGGCCACCTTCCCCCGGCGTGGCCGCCGAGCATCGGCCGAGGCCCCCTCCACCGACGCAGCGGCCGGGCCGTCGCCACCGCTGGGCGCGTCCGATTCGGGAGTAGTCATGACAATTCAGAGGATAGTCACGGCCTGACGCGGCCGTGACATGTTTCGGGGTACTGCCGTACTATGTGCCGGGTTCGCCGACCGCCGATCACGAACCCACCCCCCGACCACAATTCGGCCACCCCCGATGCCCCGATTCTTCTGCCGTCCCAGCGGATGATTCACTCTGTCGGTCCAGGCACGGGTCGAGTTCATATCGTGAGGAATCGACGCATGGCAGAAATCACTGGGGATCAGCGCGTGCAGTCCGAGGTGCTGGAAGGCCTGGCGACGGCTGTCAACCACCGTCGCTGGTTCATCGAGCTGGCGGTGCCGTACCTCGGCGACGACCCGATCGAGATCGGCAGCGGCCTCGGTGACTACGCGTTGGAGTGGTCGGAGCGGCTGCCGCGGTTCACGGCCACCGAGGCCGACCCCGACCGGCTGTTACAGCTCAAGGAGCGCCTCGCCGAGCGGCCGAACATCGACGTCCGGCAGATGCTGCTGCCGCACAACGACCGGGGCGACTACAGCGCCGCCGTCTCGTACAACGTCCTGGAGCACATCGAGGACCACGTGGGCGCGCTCAGCAGCATGCGCGACCTGGTCCGACCCGGCGGCGCGGTGATCATCATCGTGCCGGCGTTCCAGTTCGCGATGAGCCCGGCCGACATCGCCACCGGGCACGTCCGCCGCTACACGAAGAAGACGCTTCAGGCGGCGATGACCGAGGCCGGCCTGACCGTCGAGAAGATCCACTACGCCAACGCGCTGGGGTTGATCGGTTACTTCATGGCCACCAAGGTCTTCCGGCTGATGCCGAAGGAGGGCCCGATGGTCAAGGTGTACGACACCCTCGTCCTGCCCGCCACCAAGGCCGCCGAGCAGATCGTCCGCCCCCCGTTCGGCCAGTCCGTCTTCGCGGTGGCCCGCGTCCCGTCCTGACCCGCCCGGCCCCGCGATCCTGCACTGCGCCCGGGCGTCACGTGCAAGATCGCGGGGGACGGATCACTCCTTGATCTGGTACGTCGGGCGGATCACCGCACGGGCCAGTGTGTGGAACGTGAGGTTGAAGCCGACGTAGGCCGGACTGGCGTCCGGCGTCAGGTCCAGGCGCTCGACGTCCACGGCGTGCACCGCGAAGACGTACCGGTGCGGGCGGTCACCGGCCGGCGGAGCCGCGCCGCCGTACCCCTGCTCGCCGTAGTCGTTACGCACCGAGAACGCGCCACCGAGGTCGGTGCCCGCCGCGCCACCGGCCCCCGTGGGCAACTGGGTGACGCTGACCGGCACGTTCACCAGCACCCAGTGCCAGAAGCCACTGCCGGTCGGCGCGTCCGGGTCGTAGCAGGTGACCGCGAAGCTCTTCGTCTCGGCGGGAAAATCCGACCAGGACAGCTGCGGCGAGACGTTCTCGCCCCCGGTGCTGCCATGCGCGTGCCGGGCGTCCATCGGCTCGCCGTTCTGCACGTCATCGCTCGTCAGCGTGAACGAGGGCAGCGTCGGCAGCAGCTCGTACGGGTCCGGGGCAATCGGTCGTTCCAGGGTCATCGGGACGCATCCTTCCGGTGTGCGGAGATACCAGCCCCTTCTTACCCCGCGCTGTCCCGTCCGACGACCGGCACCGTGGTTTTCCGGAGCTACGGTGGAGTTCGGGCAACGTTCCTCAGGGGGACCTCGTGGCCGGCATCTGGCGGGACTTCGCGGTAGCTGTCCTCACCGCGTTCCGCCGCCGGGACGCGCGGACCACCGCCGACGAGCGCCGCCGAGCTGTCGAACGACTGGCCGAGGAGACGATCCGGCAGGAACGGCGAGGCGCAGACCCGCCGGAGTGACCGGGGCCCCGGAGGCCGGCCCCCTTCCGGGCCAACAGCCAAGATGACCTGATGTGGCGGATCGTCCGATCCCGGCCGGTGGTCACCGCCGAGACGCACCGACCGACGCTGTTCGAGGTCTTCTTCGACCTGGTGCTCGTCTTCGGGCTCATCCGGGTCACCACGTTCATGAGCGAACGACCCACGTCGGTGACGCTGGTGCAGGGTCTGCTCGTCCTCATGCTGCTGTGGAACTCCTGGCTGGTCTACGCCTGGCTGGGCAACTACGTCCGGCTCGACGTCGGATTGATCCGGGTCGGCGTCGCCGTGGCGATGGCAGCCGTCTTCCTCATCGCGTTGGTCCTCCCCGAAGCCTGGGAAACCGGCAGGGGTACGACGACACCCCGGCTGATCCTGGTGCTGGCGTACGTCGTGGTGCGGTCGACCCAGTTCGCCCTCTTCTACTGGGTGTCGATGGGCGACCCTCGGCGACTCAGAACCGTCCGGCTCTACGCCCTCACCACAGCGCTGTCCGCGATCCCACTCGTCCTCGGGGCCGTGTTCGGCGGCACCCCGCAGATCCTGCTCTGGGCGGCAGCGCTCATCGTCGACATGGGCGGTGGGGTGCTCGCCCTGCTGGTGGGCGGGTGGCCGGTACGCAGCCCCGGCCACTTCGCGGAACGGCACGGCCTGGTGGTGATCATCGCGCTCGGAGAATCCCTGATCTCGGTCGGTGCCGGGGTCGGAACCCAGATGATCCACTGGCCGACCCTGGCGGCGGCGCTGCTCACCCTCACCGTCACGGGGTGCCTGTACTGGCTGTACTTCCCGAGCGCGACGAGCGCCGGAAACGCGCTGACGACGGACTCCGGGCTGCACCGGGGCTTCATGGCCGGCAACGCGTACAGCGTCGCCCACCTCCCGCTGCTCGCCGGGACCATCTACGTGGCGCTGGGAGTCGAGGAGGTGCTCGCCGGCCTGGCACACGGCAAGACCCACCACACCCTGCACTGGATCCCGGCCGTCGCACTGTTCGGCGGGACCGCCCTGTACCTCGCCGGCCGTGCGACGTTCCTGGCACTGAGCGTCCGGTGCGTACGACCCGAGCAGTTTCTCGCGCCCGCCGCGGCGCTGCTGTTACTTCCCGTCGGGCGATACCTGCCCGGCCTGGCGGCCCTCGGCCTGCTCACCGCGTTCCTGGCCGTACTGCTCAGCTACGAGGCGTGGACCCGGGGCCGCTCCGGCACCCCGGTCGACCCCTGATCCACTCGCCTTCCGGGAAGTCGCGGTATCCACGGCGTCCCGATACACCAACTTCAGCGAAACGAAGTCGATCACGGACCGCTACGCAGGTTCGACCAGTGGGAACAAGGTCGAGTGATTTGCGTTTTTGGCGTTTAGCGGGCATGCTCGGACCATGGCGACGACAAGTGGGGATCTTCTGACCACCGGTCAGGTTGCCAAGCTGCTGGGGTCGTCGCGCCAGCAGGTCGTCAACCTGTGCGAGCGTGGAGAACTGCCGTTCGTGAAGGTCGGCATGCATCGGAGAATCAAGCGGGACGACGTCGAGGCGCTGCTGCGCCCGAAGCCGGAGCTGACCCGTGATCAGCTCAAGTCGCTGTGGCTGCACCAAGCGGTGGCGGGCAGCTTGGTCACCGACCCGGACGAAGTCCTCGGCAAGGCCCGGGACAATCTCGATCGACTCCTCCGGCAGCACCGAGGGACCATGGCCGAAGTGTGGCTGAAGCGCTGGCAGAACAAGATCAACGAGGGTGTCGGCGCCGTTCTCAAGACGCTGACCTCACAAGATCCGGAAGCTGTGGAGCTACGACAGAACTCGCCCTTTGCCGGGGTGCTGCCACAGCCACAGCGCATGAAGATTCTTGAGTCCTTCAAACGCAGCGGCTGAAAACGAGCAGCGTGAGACGCGAGACTGCGTCGTATCCAAGCTGGTAGCCGGCAGGGAGAAGGACCACGCCTTCGCCCACGCACTGATCCGGGCCGGGCTCATCGAACCAGCAGTGGTCGCCGAGCGGATCGAGATGGTCGACGTCCATCCCCTGGGTGCTGAAGCGGCTGAGGGACTGGATCGCCGTCTACCTGCCGGCAGCCTGACGGCTGCAGACCGCAGTCGCACCATGCTGCCGAGTTCCTTGGACCCCCACAGCCCCCCAGCAGCGAACAGCCCCCGACCGAAGTCGAGGGCTGAGCCGCGTAAATGAACTACCAGCGGTGGCGGAGGGTGTGGGATTCGAACCCACGAAGACATCGCTGCCTTACCGGTTTTCAAGACCAGCGCCATCGGCCACTAGGCGAACCCTCCTGGGCCGCCACCCGTGGGCGTACGGCCACGCATAGTCTGCCACGGCTCACTCCGGGCGGCCCGGCGTCCCTCCCCGATGCGCCGGCCAGGCGGTTCCGGGCGTCCACTGTGGGCGCGCGACGGTGCGCCTGCGGCATCGACTGTGATCGGGTAAGACTGACTCCATGAAGGCGATCACCATTCCGCAGCCCGGTGGACCCGAAGCACTGGTCTGGGCCGACGTGCCCGACCCGGAGCCGGGCCCGGACGAGGTGATCGTGGATGTGCGGGCCAGCGGGGTCAACCGCGCGGACCTGCTGCAACGGCAGGGCAACTATCCGCCGCCGCCGGGCGCGTCCGCGTACCCCGGGTTGGAGTGTTCCGGGGTGATCACCGTGGTCGGCGCGGACGTTGCGGGGTGGGCGGTCGGGCAGCAGGTCTGCGCGCTGTTGGCCGGTGGCGGGTACGCCGAGCGGGTGGCGGTGCCCGCCGGGCAGTTGCTGCCGGTGCCGGCCTGCGACCCGGTCGACGCCGGGGCGCTGCCCGAGGTGGCCTGCACGGTCTGGTCGAACCTTGTCCAGGTGGGGCGGCTCGGCGCGGGCGACACACTGCTCGTGCACGGCGGCGGGAGCGGGATCGGCACCTTCGCGATCCAGCTCGGGGCCGCTCTCGGTGCCACAGTCCTGACCACCGCTCGGGCGGCGAAGCACTCCCGGCTGCGTGAGCTGGGCGCGTCGCACACGATCGACTACCGGGAGCAGGACTTCGTCGAGGAGGTCCGGAAGGCCACCGACGGTCGCGGCGCGGACGTCGTCCTGGACATCATGGGCGCGTCCTACCTGGGGCGGAACGTGGCGGCGCTGGCCACCGGCGGGCGGCTGGTGGTGATCGGCATGCAGGGTGGGCGCAAGGCGGAGTTGGATCTCGGCGCGCTGCTGACCAAGCGGGCGACCGTCGCCGCGACGTCGCTGCGCTCCCGGCCGCTCGCCGAGAAGGCGCAGATCGTGCAGGGCGTACGGGACGAGGTGTGGCCGTTGATCGAGGCGGGCACAGTCCGCCCGATCGTCGACCGGCGGCTGCCGATGATCGAGGCGGCGGAGGCGCACCGGCGCGTCGAGTCGAACGACCACTTCGGCAAGGTGCTGCTCACACTGGGGTGACGGCCGGAGGCTCGCCCGCAGGTCGCGGCAGCATCAGACGGGCGCCTGGGCCCTCGCCGCCCAGCGCGTCCCCCGGGTTGTAGAGCACGCAGCGTTGCAGGGAGAGGCACCCGCAGCCGATGCAGCCGTCCAGGTTGTCGCGGAGCTCGGTGAGCAACCTGATCTTCTCGTCCAACCGGCTCCGCCAGCTCGCGGAGAGTCGCGCCCAGTCCTGCGGGCTGGGGGTGCGGCCTTCGGGGAGCGAGTCGAGCGCCGCTCGGATCTCGTCGAGTGAGACGCCGACCTGCTGGGAGATCCGGATGAAGGCCACCCGCCGCAACTCGGCGCGGGCGTAGCGGCGTTGGTTGCCGCCGGTCCGTTCGGCGCGGATCAGACCGAGTCGTTCGTAGTAGCGCAGCGCCGAGGGTGCCACGCCGGAGCGGACGGACAACTCGCCGATCGTCAACGAATCCGGCATCACCAGGTCCTTTAGTTGAAGTGCACTTCAACTAAAGGTTAGCCCGCTCGAAAGAGCAGCGTCGGTCAGCGTGACGCGGGGACCGGGCGGCGACGTGCGCGCTCGCGGCCGAGGATCCAGATCGCCTCGACCCCGTCCTTCCAGGTGATCTTCTTGCCCTCTTCCCGGCCACGCGCCCGGTAGCTGATCGGCACCTCGTACGGGCGGATGCGGCGACGCAGCAGCTTGCCGGTCACCTCGGCCTCCATGCCGAAGCCGCGCGAGCGCACCTCGAGCGAACGGTAGAGCGCCACCGGCATCAGCTTGAAACAGGTCTCCAGGTCACCGATGTACGAGTTGAACAGCACGTTGGCGGCCATCGTGACGCCCTTGTTGCCCATCACGTACCAGAAGCTGTAGGCGCTGTGGCTGCCGAAGGTGCGATTGCCGTAGACCACCGTGGCCCGCCCGTCGAGCACCGGGTCGAGCAGCTTGGGGATGTCCTGCGGGTCGTACTCCAGATCCGCGTCGAGGATGACCATGTAGTCACCCTCCGCGCTGTCGACAGCCGTCTTGATGGCCGCGCCCTTGCCGGCGTTTCGCTGGTGGGTGATCACCCGCAGGCGTGCGTCGTCGGCGCGGCCGAGGACCTCGCCGGTGCCGTCCCGGCTTCCGTCGTCGACGACGACCAGCTCGATCTCGCAGGGATAGTCAACCGCCAACGCCTGCTTGAGGGCATCCGCGATGCGTTCTTCCTCGTTGTAGACCGGCATGAGGATCGAGAGCTTCACGGGAATCTCCACGGTGGCGACAACACGTCGGGCCTAGCCTAGCCTGGCAGGTTAGCCCATCGTCTGCCGCCACCGCGGGCAGTCGGCGTGGCGGGCTCAGGCCGATGGTGTTTACTTCCGGCCATGTCGGCTGCCGGCTCCCTGCTCGCGGTGGTTCCCGCCGCCTCGGTGCTCCTACTCACCGTCGCACTGAGGTCGCGCGCGGTCGATGCGGTCGCGCCGCTGCGACTCGCCGTGGTGCGCTCAGTACTGCTCACCGGCGTGTACGCGGTGCTCGTCGTCGAGCTTCTCGGCGCGTTGCACGCACTGACCCGGTCGACCTTCGCCGCCGCCTGGCTGCTCTTCCTGGCCGCGGCCGCGACAGCCGCCGGTCTGCGGCAACGGTCGAGCCGACCAGCACCTCCCTCCGCCGCCACCCCCCGACCCGTGCCGGTGGGCGCCGTGGTCGGTGGCAGCCCGGAAACGCCAGAGCCCGTTGCGACCAGCTCCGGCCCCGCGCCGACGCGGACCTCTCGGGCGCCCTCCGGCTTGCTCGCCGTGGCGGTCGACACCTGGCGTACGGCCGGACGGGGCGAGCGGCTGCTCGTCGGCACGATAGCCGGGCTCGTCCTGGTGGAGCTGCTGGTCGCGTTGCTGGCCGAGCCGAACAACTTCGACTCGCAGACGTACCACCTGCCGAAGGTGGAGCACTGGGTGGCCCAGGGCGACCTGGACTTCTGGCCCACCGCCATCCACCGGCAGGTGACCATCCCGCCCGGAGCCGAGTATCTGCTGCTGCACCTGCGTCTCCTCACCGGCGGGGACCAGCTGCACAACCTGGTGCAGTGGGCGGCCGGAGTGGTCTGCCTGCTGGTGGCCGCACGGATCACCGCTCAGCTCGGCGGCGGCCGGAGGGCCCAACTGCTCACCGCGTTCGTGCTGGCGACCACGCCCATGGTCGTGCTCCAGGCGACCAGCACGCAGACCGACCTGGTCTGCGCGGCGTGGGTGACCTGCGCGGCGACCCTGGTGCTGGACGGGCTGCGACGGCGTACCGGCTGGGGCACGCTGCTCGGGTTGGGAGCGGCCACCGGCCTGACCGCGGTGACCAAGACCAGCGGGCTGATCGCGGTCGGCCCGCTGCTGGTTCTCTGGGGGCTGGCGCAGCTCCGCCTGAGCCTGGCCGCGAAGGCGGCGACGTCAGGCACTGCCGCGACCGCGGCGACACCGGGCACTGCCGCGACCGCGGCGACACCGGGCACTGCTGCGA
Source organism: Micromonospora sp. WMMD1155 (assembly GCF_029581275.1). Taxonomy (NCBI): domain Bacteria; kingdom Bacillati; phylum Actinomycetota; class Actinomycetes; order Micromonosporales; family Micromonosporaceae; genus Micromonospora; species Micromonospora sp. WMMD1155. Next base: position 2,810,858 of record NZ_CP120742.1, on the reverse strand, counting down.
ACCCGGTGACGCCGGGCACGGGCGCGAACGCGGTGACGCCGGGCACGGGCGCGAGCGCGGCGACCGGCGGGGATCGGCGACCTCGGCCGATCGGTGGGGTGGTCCGCACGGTCGGTGGTTCGGTGCTGATCCTGCTGGTCGCGGCAGTGGTGGTCGGCCCGTTCCTGGCCCGGGTGACAGCGGAGTTCGGGCATCCGCTGGGCCCGCCACGGCTGCGCGAGTCGATCCCGATGGAACGGCACGACCCGCAGTCGATCCTGGTCAACGCCCTGCGGATCGCGCACACCGCGTTCGACACACCGGTGGCGCCCCTGCGCCGGGCCGGCGCCGAGTTGATCATCGACGGCGCGGGCGTGATCGGGGTGGACCCGCAGGACCGCGCGATCACCTTCGGCCGGGAGATCTTCCCGGAGCCGGCCTGGTATCCGGACGAGGACCGGGTGGCGTTCCCCCTGACCGGGGCGCTGGCGCTGATCGGCGCCGTCGTCGCACTCGCCCGCCCGCGCCGGATCGACAGCGAGCAGGCCGGGCCGCTGCGCGCGTACGCGGTGGTGGTGCTGGCCGCCGTCCTGCTGCACACCTCGATGATCAAGTGGCAGCCGTGGGGCAACCGGCTGATCCTCTACGCGGTGGTGCTGGCGGTGCCGCTGGCCGGGCTCTGGGTCGACGCGCTTCTCCGTCGACGTGGCGCGAACTCGACACGCCGGTCGGTGGCCACCCTGGCGGTGGTCACCGTGCTGGCCACCTCGGCGCTGGCCGGGGTGCTCGCGCTGTCGTACGGCTTCCCGCGCCGCCTGGTCGGCTCCGGTTCGGTCTTCACCACCTCGGACTGGGACACCCGGTTCCTGCGCCGCCCGCAGTGGGCCGACGAGTTCCGCTGGGCCGCTGCGGCGGTCCGAGCCAGCGATGCCCGACGGATCGGGCTGGTGCAGCAGAACGACAACTGGGAGTACCCGTGGTGGCTGCTGCTCCGGCAGCCGGACGGTGGGTCACCGGAGCTGGTGGCGTTGCAGTCGGTGCTGCCGGAACGGCCACCCGCCGACCCCTCCTCGGTCGACGCGATCGTCTGCACCGGGAGCCGTCCGGCCTGCACGAAGCTGGTGCCGGCCGGCTGGCGGTTGGAGTTCCGCGGCTACGTCGGCTACGCCCTGCCGCCCGCGCGCTGACGGGGGCAACGCAGAAGCCACGCTGACGAGGGCAACGCAGAAGCCTCCGCCCGCTAGCTGACGGAGGCAACGCAAACGCCGCCGCCCGCGTGCTGACGGAGGCAGCGCAAAACCCGGCCGCCCGGATAGTCCGATCCGGGCGGTTCGGCAGCCCGCGCGCAAGGATCCGAGGCGCATTCACATCTATTGATCCGCACGTTACCGTCTGGTAACTCAGTCGACGTCCCGCGACTGAGCCGAAAGGAGTGCGTCGATGCCTGCAACCCCCACCAGGCCCGAACGCGCGACCCGACGACGGGCCCTCACCGTCGCCGTCTCCGTCGCCGCGCTCGTCCTCCCGATGCTCGCCGGACCGGCCACCCCCGCCACCGCCGCCGACCGGCCGACCGTCCAACCACTCCCCGCCAACCTCGAGGCCATCCGGGCCGCCGAGGCCACCGCCCTCTACGGCAGCCCGGCGATCCGCCCGATCGAACAACGCCGCACCGCGCTGGTCACCATGGGCGACAGCGAGATCTCCGGCGAAGGGGTCGGCAACTACGTCCCCGGCACCCACCAGGACGGCAACTGGTGCGACCGCTCGTACGACCAGGCGGTGTTCCGCACCGGCATCACGTCGGACGCGCAGTACAACATCGCCTGCTCCGGTGCCACCCCGTGGAACCTGATCGCCGGCGGCCCGACCCAGCACAACGAGCTGAACCAGGGCGACTACCTGGGCATCAAGGCGCGCAACACGCACGTGAAGCTGATCTGGGTGGTGGTCGGCGCCAACGGGGACGGGACCATCCAGTTCGGGCCGGTCGCCACCGACTGCGCCGTCCGCCGGGTCTTCTTCCAGGGGCCCTGCTACCCCACCTACACCGACCAGTGGACGATCCGCACCGACGGCAGCCGGCAGGCCGTCGAATCGGCGCTCAACGACATCCGGCAGACCATGACGAAGGCCGGCTACCTGCGGTCGGACTACGAGCTGGTGCTGATGTCGTACCCGAGCCCGGGCAGCCCCGACGTGGAGGACAACCCGAACTTCCCGGGTTGGTACTCCGGCGGTTGTCTGCTCTACCTGGCCGACGCGGCGTTCGCCCGGAACAAGGCGGTGCCGCTGTTCGAGTCGGCGCTGCGGTCGGCCGCCGCGAACACCGGCACCCGCTACCTGGACGCCAGCCGACTCTTCCACGGGCACGAGGTGTGCACCGACAACACCTCGGTACGCGGCCTCTACATCGAGGTGGGCATCTGGAACGAGAACGCCGCCCGCCAGTCGTTCCACCCCAACGCCCGTGGGCACGGCATGTTCGCCCAGTGCATCACCCAGTTCTGGAACTCCGGCCAGGACCGGGCCAGCTGCGTCGACCCGGCGAGCACCGGCAGCGGCGTGCTCTACCCGGGCCTGCTGGACTTCAGGCAACTGCGCAACCTGGCCACCGGCACCTGCGTCGACGGCAAGGGGTACGACTCACGCAACGGCACCGTGCAACAGCCGTACTCCTGTCACGGTGGGCGTAACCAGGGCTTCTGGTACGACTCGACCCGGCGTTCGCTGCACTCGGAGCTGTCCCACGACCGCTGCCTGGACGTCTCCAACAGCTCGATGACCGCCGGCACCGCGGTGAACATCTACGACTGCAACGGCACCGGGGCCCAGCAGTTCGTCTTCTCCGGCAACCAGATCAAGCCGGCCGCCGCGAGCAACCTCTGCGTGGCGTTCGACAACCCGTTGCTGGGCGGCTCCCGCCTGCGGTTGGCGAACTGCGGAAGCAGCACCCGGCAGCAGTGGTCGTTCGAGGCCCGTACCGCCGCCAACCCGGTCGGTTACGGTCACGACGACTTCATCGGGTCGCGCGTGTACTGACGAACGAGGGGGCCCCGGCGTCGGCCAGGGCCCCTCTCGCTCACTTCGCGCGGGGGATGAGCACGAGTCGGGCCACGCCCTTGTCGCCGTCCTTCGCGCCGGCGACACCGACCGTCGCGCCGACCTTCACCTCACTCGGCTGCACCGTGGCGCGCCGCTCGACGACCCGCAGGTCCTCGCCGAAGGTCCAGGTCATGGTGAAGCCGTCGGTGGACTTGACGGTCATCGAATCGCCGTCGATCGCGGTCACCGCCCCGCGCTGCACGGCCACGGTCTGCGTACCGCCGTCCTTGGTCTTCACCACCGCCTCACCGTGCAGGGTGTTCTTGCGCAGCAGCACCCGCGCCTGGCGGCGCTTGCGCCACTCCTCACCGCGCTTCTCCCGGGCCTTCTCCTGGGCGGTGGGGGAGGCACCGGGCGTCGGGGTGGCCGGTGCGGCGACGGTCAGCACGTCCAGGTCGTCGGCGTCGAACCCCATCGCGGTCAGCGCCTGCCCCTCGACGCCCATGGCGGCGGCGACCTCGACGGCCGCCTCCCGGGCGGGCTGGCCGGCCACCTCGGCCGCACCGCAACCGCTCAACGCGAACACGGCGACCAGTGCCGTGGTGCCGGTGGCGAATCCCCAACGTGACATGACGTTCCCTCTCGTCCGTGGAGCCCTCAGCCTCCCCGGGAACGACGAGCGGAGCGTCAGGCCGATGTTCGGGTCAGGTAAGGATCACCGGGCAGCCGGACCGTGAAGGCGGCGCCGCCCTCCGGCGCGTGCCCGGCGGCGATCTCCCCGCCCAGCCGCCGGACCAGGCCGGCGGCCAGCGCCAACCCCAACCCGCTGCCCACCTTGCGCACTCCCCGGTACCGCTCGTGCAGGGCACCGCGCTCGAACGCCACCGCCAGGTCGTCGTCGGTGAAGCCGGGCCCGCCGTCGCGGATCTCCAGCACACCGCCGTCGGCCGGGTCCGCGCCCGCCGGCCGGACCGCGAGCACCACGGGCGACCCCGGGGGTACGACCCGCAGCGCGTTCTCCAGCAACCCGTCCAGCACCTGCCGGATCCGACCCGGATCGGTGTACGCGGGCACCGGCAGACCGGTCGTCTCCAACCGGAACGGCACCCCCACCGCGGCACACCGGCCGGACCAGGTCGGTTCCGCGTCCACCGCCAACCGGGTCAGGTCCACCGACACCGGTTCGAGGGGGAAGTCCGCCGCCTCCAACCGGGCCAGCGCCAGCAGGTCCCCGATGAGCCGGTCCAGGTGTTGGGCCTCGACAAGCATCGTCCGACCGGTGTCGACCGTGTCGTCCGTGCCGAGCACGCCGTCGGCGAGCGCCTCGGCGTACCCCCGGATCGCGGTCAGCGGGGTGCGCAACTCGTGCGAGACGGACAGCAGGAACTCCCGCTGTCGTCCCTCACTGGTGGCCAGTGCGCCGGCCAGGCCGTTCAGCGCCTCGGCCAGGTCGGCGACCTCGTCCGGTGACTCGACCGGCACCCGGACGGCGCGGTCCCCGGCGCGGAGCCGGGCGGCGGCGGTGGCCGCGACGCGGATCGGCCGGGCCAGCCGGCGGGCCAGCAGCAGACCGGCCGCCACACCGGCGGCCAGCCCGGCCAGGAGCGGCAACCAGAGGCTGCGCAGCACCTGGGCCCACAGCCCGTCCGACGACGGACGGGACAGCACCACGCCGTTGCCGTTGGGCAGCGCCCGACCTTCGACCAGGGCACGTTTCCCGTTGACGACGCGTCGGACCGACACGTTGCGGCCCTGCCCGATCCGCTGCACCACCCGGGGTGGCAGGCCCGGCCGGTCGACCGTCCCGCGCCGGATCAGGTACGCGTCGATACCCTGGTTACGCAGTTGTTGGATGAGCCGCTCCTCGTCGGTGCCGCGCCCCCGGTCCAGGCGGGTCCGTAGCACCTCGGCGGCGAGCCGGGCCTGGGCGGCGAGCGCGTCCTGGTCTCGCTGCTCCGCTCCGCGAATCGCCAACGGCACCGCCACGATCGCGGTGACCAGCACCGACACCAGCGCCACCGCGCACGTCACGAGGACCGCCCGGGCGGTCAGCGTACGGCCGAAGCGGACCCGCCGGGGTTCGGCCGATGGGCGGGCGGCGACCACCGGGAGCGCCATGGTGGGCGACTCGACGCGCTCGGGACGGTCAGGCATCGACCGCGTACCCGACGCCGCGATGGGTGCGGATCACGCTGGCCGGGCCGAGCTTCGCCCGCACCTGGGCGACGTGGACGTCCACGGTGCGGGTGCCGGCGTGGGCGGCGTACCCCCAGACCCCGGCCAGCAACTCCTCCCTGGTGAAGACCCGACCGGGCCGGGCCATCAGATGGGCCAGCAGGTCGAACTCGGTGGAGGTGAGCTGCACCGGTGTCCCGGCGGCGCTGACCGTCCGGCGGGCGGGGTCGAGCGTCACCGGGCCGACGACGCGCGGCCGGTCCGCGCCCTCGGGGCCACCGGCGGAGCGGCGCAGCACCGCCCGCACCCGGGCCACCAACTCCCGGGGGCTGAACGGCTTGGTCACGTAGTCGTCGGCACCCAACTCCAGGCCGACGATCCGATCCACCTCGTCGTCGCGGGCGGTGAGGAAGATGACGGGGGTCCAGTCACCGGCCTCCCGCAGCTGACGACAGATCTCGGTGCCGGGCAGGCCCGGCAGCGCGATGTCCAGCACGCAGGCCACCGGGCGTAGCCGACGGGCCGCGCTCAGACCGGCGGCACCGTCGCGTTCCAGGTGGACGCCGAACCCGTCCCGGGTCAGATAGAGCCGGACCAGGTCGGCGATGGCCGGTTCGTCCTCGACCACGAGGACGAGCCCACGGTGCGGCGGTTCGACGGTCACCGACCCATGATTGCCGACCCGGTGGGCCCGGCGCGATCGATGCGTGTTCGGGTTGGGTAAGAGCGACGCAAGGCGGCCCGGTGGGGGCCGGTCAGCTCACCGGGGCCGGACGGAACGCACTGGGCCGCGCGGAGGCCGGTATGTCGCTGATGGTGGCGACGACGCGCTCCCGGGGCGCCCGCAGGCGGGTCCGGAACGCGTGGTTGAGCAACGCGTCGAGCTGCCACACCCGCTTCGGGTGGCTGGTTCGGATGAGGAACCGCTCGCGGATCCCGTCGATCGCGGTGGCCGCCAACTCGACGCACTGCAGTCGTGGGTCCGGGCTCCAGGTCACGTTGCTCAACTCCCGCAACTCGGTGTTGAGGTGCAGGCGCAGTCGGTGCAGGAGTCGGGTCTGCTGGGTCACGACCAGCCGACGGTGGGTGAGCAGCAGCAGGTAGTCGCCGGTGACCGGACGGTCGGGGCGGCTGCAACGGGTGACCAGGATGGTGGCGTCACCGGAGCCGACGCAGCGCCGGAAGACCGGCATGTGCCGGCTCACGGTCTGCACGGCCAGGCCAGCCTCGGCGGCGGCCGGAAGGAACGTTCGGGAGAAGACGTCCATGACCTGCCCAACGACGTCCCCGACGCGGTGACGTGGGTCACGGCGGAATTTTGGAAGTTCCACGCCGCTTGCCGCACTGGCTGTCCGACTTCCGACTCGGACGGATCGTGGTCAGGAGGTGGGCTGAAGAGGGCTGGCGGCGAACAACTCCTCCAGCCACCCGGGGACCGCGTTGGCGTATTCGGCTCGCGACTCGTCCGGCGTGTCCAGGGCCCGACGCCAGGACAGCGACCGGCCCACCGGGCCCAGGCCGATCGCGAGGTCGGCGGCCTCCACCAGGGTCCGGCGGTCGTAGCTGTCCGTCCACGCCTCCAGGTAGGCGTCGCGCAGCCGGACCAGCCCGGCGTCGTCGACGGCCAGCTTCTTGGCGTACGCGACGGAGCGCAGGGTCACCAGCAGCGTGCCGAACGGGTGCGCCACCGACGCGTCGCCCCAGTCGAAGTAGCGGTAACCGGCGTCGCCGGCGAAGACGTTGCCGTCGTGCAGGTCGTCGTGTTGCACGGTCGCCGGGATGCCGATGTCGGCGAGCCGCCGGCACCGCTGGGCGTACGACGGCACCTCCGCCCGCAACCGCTCGTACACGTCGGGGCTGAGCCCGCCCTCGGCACCGACCAGCAGCGCCGCACGATCGTCGAGCAGCTCGGCGAAGAGGGCGGCCAGCACCTCCGGACGCTGATCCGGCACGCCCAGGGCGACCAGCTCGTCGGCGCGCGGCGCGCTCGCCAGTTGCAGTGCCGCGTAGCCGGGGAGCGCCCGCTCCCAGTGCGCCAGATCGGGGTCGCGGAGCAGCACGTCGCGTAACGACTCACCACCGTCGGGCAGCAACGACCAGCCCTGCTCCCGGTCCACCGCGATCGGCGTCAGCACCCGGTCCGGCGTCGATTCGGCGAGCGTCTCGACCAGCACGGCCTCGTGCACGGTGCCCGGATTGTTGGCCTTGAACCAGACCGGGCCGTCGTCGGTGGGCACCCGCCACACCAGCGACCACGGACGCACCCGAGGCTCCACCAACCCGGTCACCCGTCGACCGGCGCTGTTCAGCTGCGCGTCCACCCAGGTGCGGGCCCGCACCTGCCACTGCTCGCTGGACCAGTCCGGGGCACGCTCAGCAGCGGTCGTCGTCACGCTGGGCACCCTAGGCCGCAAACTCCGGCCGGGGCGAGGCGTTTTCCGGACCGGTGTCAGATCAGCTCGACGATCGTGGCGTTGGCCATGCCGCCCCCCTCGCACATGGTCTGCAGGCCGTAGCGGATCCCGTTGTCCCGCATGTGCTGGAGCATGGTGGTCATGATCCGGGCACCGGAGCCGCCGAGCGGGTGGCCGAGGGCGATCGCCCCACCGCGCGGGTTCAACCGCTCCGGGTCCGCCTCGGTCTCCGCCAACCACGCCAGCGGCACCGGGGCGAACGCCTCGTTCACCTCGTACACCCCGATCTCCTCGATGCCCAGCCCCGCGCGGCGCAGCGCCTTCGCGGTGGCCGGGATGGGCGCGGTGAGCATGGTGACCGGGTCGTCGGCGGCGACCACGGCGGTGTGGATCCGGGCCAGCGGGCGCAGGCCGTGCCGGCTGGCCCAGTCGGAGGTGGTCACCGCGAGCGCCGCGGCGCCGTCGGAGATCTGTGACGCGGACCCGGCGGTCACCACGCCGTCGGCGCGGAACGGGGTGGCCAGTTCGGCGAGTTTGCCCAACGTCGTGTCCCGGCGGATGCCCTCGTCGACGGCGAACTTGCCCCCGTCGCCGAGCGGCACCGGGGTCAGCTCCGGGTCGAACGCCCCCGCGTCCTGCGCGGCGGCCGCCTTCTCGTGGCTGGCCAGCGCGAACTCATCGAGCTGCGTACGCGTGAGACGCCACCGCTGGGCGATCAGTTCGGCCCCGACGCCCTGGTTGAACGGCAGGGGCGCGTCGTCGGCGAAGCCCTCGACACCCCGGTACCGGGCCCGGAGCTGGTCGCTGAACGGCATGCCACCGGCCACACTGGAACCCATCGGCACCCGGGTCATCGACTCCACTCCACCGGCGACCACCAGGTCAGCCTGGCCGGAGAGCACCGTCGCGGCCGCGAAGTGCAGGGCCTGCTGGCTGGAGCCGCACTGCCGGTCCAGTGTCGTGCCGGGCACCGACTCGGGCCAGCCGGCGGCGAGCACCCCGTTGCGGGCGATGTTCCACGACTGCTCGCCGACCTGGGACACGCAGCCCCAGAAGACGTCGTCGACCTGGGCCGGGTCGAGCCCGGTGCGCTCGGCGAGGGCACGCAGCACGTGCGCCGAGAGATCGACCGGGTGGACACCGGCGAGGCTGCCCTTACGCCGCCCGACCGGGGTACGCACCGCGCCGACGATGACCGCGTCACTCATCTTTACTCCCCGGTAACTTAGGCTGCCCCGATCCTACGTCCCCATCCCCCTGCGGCGCCGTCGCCCAGCCCTCCTTCCGGCGTCGATCAGGGAGTTGTGGTGGGGGAAGTTCCCCGCTTCGCACCATATGTGGGGCGCCACAACTCCATGATCGACGGCGGCGGGAGGGCCGCTGGCATGCTGGGTGGGTGGATGACATCACCCGATCCCGGCAGTGGCGGGTGCCGTCGAGCCTGCCGGCGGCGAAACTGGCCGGTGCCGTGCTGCTGATCGCACTCGGGTTGCTCTTCGCCGACGGCGACGCCGTCCGGCTGGTGCTGTCCATTCTGACCGCCGCCGTCCTGGCCGGCTGGGCGGTACGCGACCTGATCGCGCCGGTTCGGCTGGCTGTCGATCCGACCGGGCTCAGCGTCATCCACGGGTTCGCCGGCCACCGGCTGCTGCCCTGGACGGCTGTCGAGGCGATCACCGTGGACCGTCGACCGCGGTTCGGGCTGACGTCCGAGGTCCTGGAGATCGACACCGGTGACTCGCTGCACCTCTTCGGCCGATTCGATCTGGGCACCACCCCGGAGGACGTGGCCGCCGAGCTTCGTGCCGTCCGCCCGAAGCCGTGACCGGTCAACCGAGCAGGTAGGCGGTGCGGACCAGGACCAGGACGAGCAGGACCAGCAGGATGATCGCTCCACCGGCGGCCTGGACCAGCGTGCGCCGACCGCGTGGTGCGTAGGCCAGCACCAACGCCATCAGCGCGCCGACCAGCAGACCGCCCAGGTGCCCGGGGATCGAGATGCCCGGCACGGTCAACGTGAACACCAGGTTGATCACCAGGATCGGGATCACCTGGGAGATGTCCCGACCCATCTTCCGCTCGATGATGATCAGCGCGGCGAAGAGGCCGAAGACCGCAGTGGACGCCCCGGCGGTGGCCGAGTTCTGGGCGCTGAACAGGTACGCGGCCACGTTGCCGCCGAGCCCACCGATCAGGTAGAGCGCGCCGAAGCGCAGCGGCCCGAGGTTGGCCTCCAACGACCGGCCGAGCACCCACAGCGCCCACATGTTGAGCAGCAGGTGGATCACGCCGTAGTGCAGGAACATCGCGGTGACCAGCCGGTACCACTGACCCTCGGCGATGCCGTTGATCGTGCCGTCGGGGAAGACCGCGAGCCCGAGCACCGAACCCCAGTTGGTCAGCGGGGTGCTGCCACCCATCAGGCCACCGAAGCCGGAACCGCCCACCGCCGCGTCCCCACCCCGGTCGGAGGCGATGGAGAGCAGCATGAGCAGCACGTTCAGGGCGATGATGCCCTTGGTGACGTAGCCGTGCCGGCCGGCCGCACCGCCACCGAAGGCGGTGCGCGCCGGCCGGACACTGCGACGACCCTCGTTGACGCACTCCGGGCACTGGTGCCCGACCGACGCCTCCCGCATGCACTCCGGGCAGATCGGCCGGTCGCAGCGGGTGCACCGGACGTAGGTCTCCCGGCCGGGGTGGCGGTAGCAGACCGGGGTGGTCGGCGGCGACTCGCTCACCGGGTCGACCCGCCGTCCACCGCCGCGCGAACCACCGGCACCGGCCGGTGCGGTGCTCCGGAGCGCTCAATCATGCGAGCAAAGGTACCTCGCCGGTCGGTCAGGCAGCAGACCGCTCGATCTCGACCCGCTCGATGACGACGTCCTGCAGCGGACGGTCGCTCGGGCCGGTCGGGGTGTTCGCGATCGAGTCGACGACCTTCACCGACTGCTCGTCGGCGACCTGCCCGAAGATGGTGTGCCGGTTGTTCAGGTGCGGCGTCGGCGACACGGTGATGAAGAACTGCGAACCGTTGGTGCCCGGTCCGGCGTTCGCCATCGCCAGCAGGTAGGGCCGGTCGAAGCGCAGCTCCGGGTGGAACTCGTCGGCGAACTTGTAGCCCGGCCCACCCCGGCCGGTGCCGGTCGGGTCGCCCATCTGGACCATGAACCCGCTGATCACGCGGTGCGAGATGGTGCCGTCGTAGTACGGTCCGCTGCCCGGCTGACCGGTGCGCGGGTCGGTGTACTCCCGGTTGCCCTCGGCCAGGTCGATGAAGTTGCGGACCGTCTTCGGCGCGTGGTTCGGGAAGAGCTCCAGCCGGATCGGGCCAGCGTTGGTGTGCAGGGTGGCGTAGACAGCCTCGGCCACGGGTACTCCTCACTCGTTGGTCAGTTCCATGCGGATCCTCCCATGTGCCCGATCTGGCATCGCGGAGGCATCCGAAGGTGGAGGATGACGAAGGAACAACTCCCAGGAGGTAGGACCGTGTTTGGATTCGGGCGGCGCAAGTCCCAGGGGCAGCTGGCGAAGGCCGAGCTGAACCAGAGCATCAGCCACCTGATGCAGGCAGCCAACCACGCCGCCAAGGGTGCCGGCGCGACCGTCGGCCCTCGGGTCCAGGTGGCCCGGGGCTACGTGGCACCGACCGCCGCGAAGGTGCGCGACCGCGCGTCGACCGGCTGGGGGACGACACTCACCACGCTGGCGCCGCTGGCCGCGGCGGCCCGAGACGGCGCCGCGCAGGCAGGGCCGCTGACCAGGAAGGCCAAGTCGAAGACCATGCGGATCACCGGTAAGAAGAAGCAGCCGCGCCGTCGCGGCTCGATGATGACCGGCCTGTTGGCGGCGGGTGTCGTCGCCGGCCTGGCCGGCGCGGTCGCGCTCCGTCGTCGCCGGGAGCAGCAGGAGTGGGCCGAGTACGACCCGACCCGCTCCCTGGAGCCGATGCGCGACGAGGTCGACTCGATCGAGGTACGCACCCCGTCCACTGCCAAGGGAGGCGACGGGTCCGCCATGGCCGGCGCGGCGGGGATGACCGGTGCGGGCAGCTCGGCGGTGACCGGCGGCACCAGCGCCGGCACCACCAGCCCGGCCAAGCAGACCGGCATCCGCCCGACCGACAAGGTCCCGTCGGTCGCCGAGGGCGCCACTGACGTCTCCGGTCGGCCGACCGACGACCTCACGAAGGCCCTGGGCAAGGACACCGCCCGCACCAACGGCCGTCGCTGACGGCAGCGGCAGAGCATCGGGCGCCGGCGCGCGGATCACTCCGCGCGTCGGCGCTTCCGCGTCGGGCGCTGTCGCGGCGCTTCCGCGTCGCGGTCAGAGCCAGCCGTTGCGGCGGAACCAGCGGTAGAGGGCCAGCGAGACGCCGAGCATGAGGGCGAGAGCGACCGGATAGCCGTACGTCATCTTCAGCTCGGGCATGTTGTCGAAGTTCATGCCCTCGACGCCGGCGATGGAGGTCCAGACCGCGGCGATCGCCGCCCAGGCGGCGATCTTGCGCATGTCGTTGTTCTGGTCGACGGTGACCTGGGCCAACCGCGCCTGGAGGATCGAGTTCAGCAGGTCGTCGTAGGAGTTGACCTGCTCCACGGTGCGGCTGAGGTGGTCCTGCACGTCCCGGAAGTAACGCCGAATCTCCTTGGGCACGTCCCGGTTGACCTGCGAGGTCAGCGTCATCATCGGCCGCTGCAACGGCACCACCGCCCGCTTGAACTCCACCAGTTCCCGCTTCATCTGGTAGATCCGCTGGATCCGCCCGTGGCCGTGCCGGTCGAAGACCTCGGCCTCCAGCACGTCCAGGTCGTCCTCGATCTGCTCGGCCACCTCCAGGTAGAGGTCCACCACCCGGTCGGTCACCCCGTACGCCACCGCCCACGGGCCGTGCAGCAGCAGATCATGCTTGGTCTCCAGGTCGGCGCGGATCGGGGCGAGCCGGCAGGCGTCGCCGTGCCGGACACTGATCACGAAGTTCGGGCCGATGAAGAGCATCACCTGGCCGGTCTCCACGACCTCGGAGTTCTCGGTCAGCTCGGCGTGCTCGCAGTACCGGGCGGTACGCAGCACCAGGAAGACGACCTCACCGAACCGCTCCAGCTTGGGACGCTGCTCGGCCTTGACGGCGTCCTCGACGGCCAGCTCGTGCAGACCGTAGGTCTCCGCGATCGCGGTCATCTCGGCCAACTCCGGCTGGTGCAGACCGATCCAGACGAAGCCGTGTTCCTCGCGTCGGGCCGCGGTGAGGGCCTCCGCGTACGTCCAGTCGCCGGGTTGCCGCTTACCGTCGACGTAGAGCGCGCAGTCGACCACCGAGCTGCGACCGGTGCCGGTGGGGGTCGGCGCCGGTGGCGCGCCGTCGGTCTGCAGGATCCGGGTCATCGCCCGGACCGGGGAGGGCCACGCCCGGGGTCGCAACACCCGACCGGTGCTCGACGGTGCCGTCCGGTCCCGCTCTGTCCGATCCGTCATCGCGTCACCTCCCGCGCTCAGCTGCGGCTTGCAGGCTACGCCGACCGCGGTCGAGGAAACGTGTGACGGCGGTCGCGTAGGCCGGTGGGGTGGTGCCGGGCGGGCCGGGCCGCATCGGGGGGTGTGCGGGGACGACACGGCCCACCCGGCACCCGTGGGGGCGGGAGGTTGTGCTGCCGCGTCACTCGGGTCGCGGCCGGCCCGGAGGGCTGGGGTGATCTCCGCGACGAAACACGAATGATGCTCGCAGCATTGTGGGCCGCCGGCCGCCCGGGCGGGAGCCCCGGGGCGGCCGGCATCGTCGTTCTGTCAGGAACCCGACAGTTGATTCAGCTGCGGACGGCCTCGACGGCGTCCGCGAGACGGCGGACGCCCTCGTCGATCCGGTCGGCGGTCACCGCCGAGAAGGCCAGCCGAAGGGCGTGCCGCCCACCGTCCAGCACGAAATCGCTGCCCTTGACCACGGCGACCCCGCGCTCGGCGGCGGCCGGGGCGAGCCGGTCGACCAGCACGTCCTCCGGGAACTCCACCCAGAGGAAGTAGCCACCGTCGGGCTCCACGAACCGCGCCTGCGGCAGGTGCCGGCGCAACGACTCGGCGAGCACCCGGGCCCGCTCACCCAACGCCGCGCGTACCGTCTCGATCGAGCGGTCGATGTCACCGGAGACGCAGAACTGGTGCACGATCGCCTGCGACACCATCCCGGGCGAGATGTAGAGGCTTGTCGCGTTCTTGGCGATGTCGGCGATCAGGTCGGCCGGACCGACCAGGTATCCGACCCGAACACCCGGGCACACCGTCTTGGTGAAGCTCGACGCGTGCACCACCACGTTGCGGGTGTCCAACGAGAGCATCGACGGCAGCGCCTCGCCACGGAAGCGGATGTCCGCGTACGGGTCGTCCTCGAAGATGGTGAACTCGTACTCGGCCGCCAGGTCCAGCAACTCCCGACGCTTCTCCAGCGAGAGGGTCATGCCGGCCGGGTTCTGGTAGTTCGGGATCACGTGCGCGAGCCGGGGGCGGACCCCGGACTCCAGCAGCTTGCGCAGCTCGGCCGTGTCGAGGCCGTCCGGCTGGACCGAGATGCCGTGCAGCTCACCGCCCATCCGCTGGAGGTTGAGCAACGTCCGGTCGTACGTCGGGCGTTCCACCACCACCGCGTCGCCGGGGCGGACCAGGTGGTCGAAGAGGAACGCGTCGGCCTGGAGCGACCCGTTGGTGACCAGCACCTGGTTGGCTTCGACGCCGTGCTTCTCGGCGATCCACTTTCGCAGCGGAACGTAGCCGACGGAGGTGCCGTAGGCCGTCACCCCGGCGGGGTCGGCGTCGAAGGCGCGGACGGCGGCGGCCTTGAGCCCCTCGACATCGACGATGTCCAGCGAGGGGGCCCCACGGGCAAAGGAGATCAGCTGCTCGGCGGTCATGGATATTGAGCGTACGGGCGGCGGCGGGGGGCGCGCCGACGGCACGGCGATGTCCGCATCCTGAGCCACCGGGACGGGTGACCCGACTCCACCGGTCGGCGGCAACTCAGACCGGAAGGGCGAGCGCGTCGTGGTGCGCGGCCCGGGAAAGGCCCTCCATCTGCACGCCGAGCGCGTCGAGGAGTCGACTCCAGTCGAAGTAGGAACGCCAGGCCGTGATCCGTCCCGTGCGGACCCGGACCACGTCGGCGACCTCCCAGCTCACCGTCCGGCCGGTCGGCGCGACGGTGCCGTACGGCGAGTGCAGCGTGCCGGTGTGGGTGCCGGTCAGGCGCAGCTCGACGGCCGCGCCAGCGCCGGTGCGGACCGCGCCCAACGGCTCGACCCGCAGGTCCGGGAAGGCGCCCGTCCAGGTGCGCAGGAGCGCGGGCAGCTCGATCGGTCGGACCGTCACACCCGGCATGGAGTAGAACGCCTCCGGGGCGTAGAGATCCGGTAGACGGGCCACGTCCCGACGCAGGAGCATCGCGTACTGCTGCTCGACCAGGCGCTCCGCGTCACGCATCGGGCCCTCCCCTGCGGGTGACGGCACCTCCGCGCCCGCAGGGGATGCTTACCCATCGATTCGACCGGGCACACCTGGCCGAGTCAGGTCGTGGCGACCGCCTGGCTCTCCGCCCACACCCGCATGATGTCCCGTACCGAGATCACCCCGGCCACCTCCCGGCCGTCCAGCACCACCAGGTGCCGGAAGCCGCCCCGGGCCATCGCCGCAGCCGCCTCGGCCACCGTCCACTCCGGCCCGGCGTAGACCACGTCCCAGGTCAGGTGTGCACCGGTGCGTTCCACATCACAGTCCAGGCCCGCGCCGACCGCCTTCAACACATCGCGTTCCGTCATGATCCCGACCCCCTCGGAATCCGGGTCGATCACGACCGCCGACCCGACACCACGGGCCGACATCATCCGGGCCGCCTGGCGGAGCGTGTGCTCCGGCCCGACGACGAGGACCTGGCTGGACATGGCAT
Organism: Micromonospora sp. WMMD1155; assembly: GCF_029581275.1. NCBI lineage: Bacteria > Bacillati > Actinomycetota > Actinomycetes > Micromonosporales > Micromonosporaceae > Micromonospora > Micromonospora sp. WMMD1155. The sequence continues at coordinate 2,795,318 of NZ_CP120742.1, read as the reverse complement.
CCCGTACCTGCATCACTCATCACTCCCTTGGGACGGTGGCATCCGGTAGGAACATGGTCGTCGGTGGATGTTTCCGGGACAAGGCCGCGCCTTGGCACGACACGAACGCTCGCTACTGTCGGATGGTGTCCACCGAGCCCCTGCGCTGCGCCGGCGCGCTGATCGTCGACGACGACGGCCGCATCTTCTTCCAGCGACGCTCACCCCACCGACGCCTCTTCCCCAACTGCTGGGACGTCGTCGGCGGCCACCTGGAACCCGGCGAGGACATCGACACGGCACTCCGCCGGGAGATCACCGAGGAGACCGGCTGGTCCCTCTCCCACGTCCTCGTCCAGGTGGGCGAGTACACCTACGTGGGCGACGACGGACTGACCCGGATCGAGTACGACTTCCTGGTCCGCGTCGACGGCGACCTCGACCACCCGAGGCTGGAGGCCGGCAAGCACACCGAGTACCGCTGGCTCGCCGAACACGAGCTTTCCGTGCTGGACGAGCACCGCGACGTCAACGACGGACTGATCCGGCGGATCGCGGACGAGGGTTTCGCCGCTCTGCGCTCGACAGGTCTGTGAACACCGTCGAGCTGGCCCCGCACCGGATCGCCGGGCTGCTCGCCCCGGCCGCGGACCGGGTCTTCCGGGCCGGCATGCTGGCCGGCCGCGACGGCGGCGGCGCGGTCCTGGCCCAGAAGTACGGCGGGATCGCGGCGACCGGATTCCTGGTCGACCTGCGTACCCGACTGGCCGCACCCGGCGGGAAGGTCGACGGCCCGGGGTTCGCGGCGGTCACCCGGTACCAGGACCCGGTCGCCTGCCGCCGCGCACTGGACAAACAGGTGGCGTACGGGATGCTCCACCGCGGCACCGACGGCACGCTCTCGGCCAGTGAACGCGGAGCCGCCTTCCTCGCCGAGCTGTACCAGGTGCACGCCGACGTCACCGAGGAACTGTGGGCCGGACACGACGAGCGGGTGTCCCGGATGGTGGCAGCGCTCGGTCGGCTGCTGTCCTACGCCCTGGTGCTCGTCGACGAGGAGGGTGACGCCGGAGGCTCCGCCTTCACCGCGATGGCGCCCCCGTACGAGCCGGACGGCACCCCGTCGGGCGTACTGCTGCTCAACCGGCTCGGCACGCTGCGCTACCACCGGGCCGACGCGCACGCCGCCGCCTGGGCCGCCGCCGGGCACACCGCGGCCAGCGTCGCCGCGCTGCCGCCCGGGCCCGAGCGGACCGCCATCGAGCTGGAGACCAACCGGCGGGCCGCCGGCCCGTACGCCGCCCTCGGCGCGGAGGAGCGACTGACCCTGCTCGCCGACCTGGCGGCGCTACCCGGCTGACCCGGCTCCCCCGACCCTGCCCGGCTCGGCGGGTGGGCCGCGGCACCGGGCTGCCCGGTTGACCAGAGCGGGCCGACCGACCGGCGCTATCCTCCACCGATGACGGGCAGCAGGACGAGGGAGGATGTCGCGATGATCGGAATGGTGCTCGCGGCCGGAGCGGGACGCCGGCTGCGTCCGTACACCGACACCCTGCCGAAGGCGTTGGTGCCGGTGGACGGCGAGACCACGATCCTGGACATCGCGCTGGGCAACCTCGCCGAGGTCGGGCTCACCGACATCGTGATCGTGGTCGGCTACGCGGCGGACGCGGTCGTCTCCCGTCAGGCGGACCTGGAGAAGAAGTACGGGGTCACGATCACCCTGGTGCACAACGACAAGGCCGAGGAGTGGAACAACGCCTACTCTCTCTGGCTGGCTCGGGAGCACTTCGCGCGCGGGGTCCTGCTGGTCAACGGCGACACCGTGCACCCGGTGAGTGTGGAGAAGACCCTGCTCGCCGAGCGCGGGCCGGGCATCCTGCTCGCCGTGGACACCCTCAAGCCGCTGGCCGAGGAGGAGATGAAGACCACCTTCGACGCGGCCGGCCAGCTCACCCGGATCACCAAGATCATGGACCCGGGCGAGGCGTACGGCGAGTACATCGGTGCCACCCTGATCGAGCCGCAGGTCGCCGACGCCCTCGCCGACGCGCTGGAGGCGACCTGGCGACGGGACCCGAACCTCTACTACGAGGACGGCTACCAGGAGTTCGCCGACCGGGGCGGCGAGGTGCGGGCCGCGCCGATCGGCGACGTCCCGTGGGTCGAGGTCGACAACCACGCCGACCTGGCCCGCGCGCGGGAGATCGCGTGCCGCTACTAGCGCGGAGCGTCCTCACCCCGCTGCACATCGACGTACGACGGGGGGCGGTCGCCGACCTGGCCGCGATCCTCGCCGACGGGCGGATCTCCTCAGGCGGTGACGTCGCGGTGGTGGTCGGCCCAGGTCAGGGTGCCCAGATCGCGGAGTTGATCAGGCCGTCACTGCGTACCGCCGACGTGTTCACCGTCGCCGGGGGCACGCTGGACGCCGCCGACGACCTCGGCGGCAAACTCCGCGCCCGGTCGTACGACGCGGTCGTCGGCATCGGCGGCGGCAAGACCATCGACGTGGCCAAGTACGCGGCCACCCGCCGAGGACTGCCGATGGTGTCGGTGGCGACCAGCCTCGCCAACGACGGGATCGCCTCCCCGGTGGCCAGCCTGATCACCGACGGGATCAAGGGCTCCTACGGGGTGCACATCCCGATCGCGGTGATCGTCGACCTGGACTTCGTGGAGAGCGGCCCGGACCGGCACAACCGGGCCGGCATCGGTGACGTGATCAGCAACATCAGCGCCTTGGCCGACTGGGAGCTGTCCCGCCAGGTACGCGGCGAACCCGTCGACGGGCTGGCCGCCTCGCTCTCGCGAGCGGGCGCCGAGGCGGTGCTCAACCACCCGGGCGACATGACGGACGACGCGTTCGTCACCGTGCTGGCCGAGGCGTTGATCTCCAGCGGCCTGGCGATGGCTGTCGACGGCACCAGCCGCCCGTGCAGCGGAGGCTGCCACGAGATCATGCACGCGGTCGACTCGCTCTTCCCCGGCACCGCCTCACACGGTGAGCTGGCCGGGCTGGGCGCGCTGTTCTGCACCTGGCTGCGGGGGGATCAGCGGCGCTTCGGGGAGATGTCGGCCTGCCTCGCCCGACACGGTCTGCCCCGGCTCCCCGCCGAGGTGGCGCTCACCGACGACCAGTTCGTCGAGGCGGTGCAGTTCGCACCACGTACCCGCCCGGACCGGTACACCATCCTCGAACACCTGGCACTGTCGCCTACCGAGACGCGGGACCGGCTGGCAGACTACGCCGGTGCAATCCGCGACCAGCTTGGCTGACCCCCGTCCCACCGTCGCCGACTTCCACCGGGTGAACCGGGGTGGCGGCCTGTTCAGCGAGTCGATCAGCCAGTGGCTGGGCGCCGTCTTCGCGCTCATCGCCCAGCGCCTCGGGCTGCGCCCGACCGCGTTGACCCTCGCCAACCTGGTGCTCGGGCTGGCCACCTCGGTCACCGTGGTGGCGCTCGCCGGCCCGGTCGCCGACGGAGACGTACCGGCCTGGGTGGTCGGCCTGCTCGCCCTGATCGGCTGGCAGGTGGCGTACTCCCTGGACTGCGCCGACGGACAGCTCGCCCGGGTGACCGGCCAGGGCAGCCCCGCGGGCGCCCGCATCGACATCCTCTGCGACGTGGCCGCGCAGATCGCGCTGGTCGCCGCGCTGGCCGCCACCGCCGTCGCGCAGGAGCCGTCCACCCCGACCTGGCTGGTGGCGACCTTCGCGGGCACCTGGATGGTCAACCTGGTGACGTCGGTGATGCAATCCGGCCCGAACGCGGCCAGCATGGTCACCTCGACCTCACTGCCGGTCCGCCTGGTGAAGCTGGTCCGTGACTACGGCGCGGTGGTCTTCGTGGCCGCCCTGGTGCTCGCCGTGGCACCCGCCCTGGTCCTCTGGGTGATCGTCGCCTTCACGATCGTGAACGGTGGCTTCCTGCTGGCGAGCATCGCCTTCTCCGCCCGAGCCTCCCTACGCTGACCCACCCCGGCGCACCCCGCGTCGCCCGCGCCGCGCCACGCCGCGCCGCGCCGCCCGCAAGATCCGCGCAACTTCTCCGATGTTGCTGCCTCCGGGACGCCGGAGACAGCAACTTCCCCGATGTTGTGCGGATCTTGCGGCCGCCCGGCGCGGGGCGACGCCGCGCGGGACGGGAGTCAGGCGCGGGTGGGGGTACGGGCCAGGCCCGCGTAGATGTCGATCAGCTGCTTGGTGACCACGTCCGGGTGGAAGGTGCGCTCGTAGCGGGCGCGGGCGGCCCCGGCCAGTGCGGGCGCACCGGCGCGGGCGACCGGCAGGGCGGCGGCCAGCGCGGCCGGCTCCGGGGCGACGACCCAGCCGGCGTCGCCGAGACCGGTCCCGGCCGGCATGGGCGACCCGTCCCCGGTCACCCGGGGAGCGACCGGCGAGGCGACCTCCGACGCGACCGGCGAGGCGACGGCGGAGGCGACGGCGGCCGGGCCGGTGCCGGCGGGCTCGTGCGGGGCGTCGGCCCCGACCAGGTACGGAATTCCGCCGAGCGCCGTGCCGAGCACCGGCCGACCGCTGGCCAACGCCTCGATGATCACGGTCGGCAGCACGTCGTGCCACATGGAGGCGGCGATCACCACGGCGCTCGCCTCGACCGCTGCCCGCACCCCGGCCCGGTCGAGCTGACCGAGGTAGACCACGTCGGGTCGCTCGGCGGCGGCGGACTCCACGAGCGGGCGCAACTCGCCGTCCCCGGCGATGCGCAACGTGCCGAGCGTGCCCACCGGGTGCCGACGCCAGGCGTCCAACAGCAGGTCGACGCCCTTCTCCGGGCTGAGTCGGGCCATGTAGAGGAACCCGTCACCGAGCGGCGTCGGCCGGCCCGGGTCGGGAACGGAGTTCGGCTTCACCACGATGCGGTCGTCCGGAATGCCGTAGTCGCGGAGGTGGTCGGCGATCGCCGAGGTGAGCGCGACGTACCGGTCCACCGAACGCCAGGTGCCCCGGTGCACGGCCAGGGTGGTCGCCATCAGGGCGCTCTGCGCGGCCGAATCGCGGTAGCAGCGGTGCTTGATCGCCGGCACCCCGAGCGCCCGGCCCTTGCAGTCCTGACAGATCACGCCGTCGCGGAAGTAGATCCCCGAGGAGCAGACCTGCCGGTAGTTGTGCACCGTCTGCACCACCGGCACGCCGTGGCGGTGCGCGGTCCGCACCACCCACGGCGAGATCAGGGGGTACGGGTTGTGCAGGTGCAGGACGTCCGGCCGGTGCTCGGTGAGCAGTCGGCTCAGGTCCTGCTGGGCACGTGGCGCCCAGATCGGCGAGATCGGCAGCAGCGCCTTCGCCGCCTTCGACATCGACGGGATCTCGTCCGAACTGCGGATGAAGGGCAGCACCTCGACGCCGGCAGCGGTGAGCTGCGCCATCTCCGAGTCGACGATCGTGTTCTCGCCGGAGGGCTGAGCTTCCCGGTACCGGTTGTGCGCCACCACGATTCTCACGGGAAAGAAGGCTACCGTTGGCTGGTGCCCGAACTACCGGAGGTTGAGGCGCTCGCGGGTTACCTGCGGCAGCGCGCGGTGGGGCGGCGTGTCGACCGGCTGGAGATCGCCGCGATCAGCGCCCTGAAGACGTACGAACCGGCACCGACCGCGGTCGCGGGTCGGACGGTGGTCGACTCCAGTCGGCACGGCAAGTTCCTCGACGTGCTCTTCGAGGGTGACCTGCACCTCGTGGTGCACCTGGCCCGGGCGGGCTGGCTGCACTACCGGGAGGCGTTCCCGGCCACCACCCCGCTGCGTCCCGGTAAGGGTCCGATCGCGCTGCGCGTACGCCTGGACGACGGCTCCGGCTTCGACCTCACCGAGGCCGGCACCCAGAAGAAGCTGGCCGCGTACCTGGTCACCGACGTGTCAGCGGTGCCCGGGGTGGCCAAGCTGGGGCCGGACGCGCTCGCCGCGGACCTGCCCACGTTCGCCGAGCGGCTGCGGAGCCGGCGGGGGCAGGTCAAGGGGGTGCTGACCGACCAGTCGGTGCTGTCCGGGGTGGGTAACGCGTACTCGGACGAGATCCTGCACGCCGCGAAGCTGTCCCCGTTCGCGATCACCGACCGGCTCACCGATGCCCAGATCGCCACGCTGCACGCGGCCACCCGGCAGGTGCTCGGCGACGCGGTCGAGCGGTCCCTCGGTCAGCGGGCGGCGGAGCTCAAGGGCGAGAAGCGCTCCGGGTTGAAGGTGCACGCCCGCACCGGGCTGCCCTGCCCGGTGTGCGGGGACACGGTGCGCGAGGTGTCGTTCGCCGATTCGAGCCTGCAGTACTGCCCGACCTGCCAGACCGGCGGCAAACCCCTCGCTGACCGACGGTTGTCCCGCCTCGTACGGTGAGTAATTCCACTCGGCGACTACGGAGCGGAATCGGCCTTCCTGAGCGGAAGCTCCGGTCCGCCGTTCTCGCCAGGCGCGCATCCATCGGTATAGTGGCCCGGTCCCCGGCTTCTGAAATGGTGCGGAGCCGGCCAGATCCCGCCGGCACCATCGGTCGCCAATCTCCTTCGGGGCGGCGACCGGTCGGAGCTCGCGTGGGAGACTGGGACGGTGGGCGACCCGGGCCCTCACGCCGAGTGAGCGGCCCGTGTCATGCGGGAGGACATGGGTGAGGTGACGGCAAGCCTCCAGCGCCCGGTAACCAACGAAGGCCGGAGCAGACTCGTGCGGCACGTCGACAGCTTCGAGATCCAGCCGCCGACGCCGCCGTCACACAACGGCGTCCCTCGGTCGGCGTGGACCAGGGCTCGACGCCGGGTTTCCCGTTGGCACCGCCCCTACATCGCGATCCTGCTGCTGCTCGACTTCGGCGCGGCGGCGTTCGCCAGCTGGGTCGCGATCCAACTCTTCGACCAGGCGCCCTCCGGCTTCTCCGGCTCGCACCGCGACCTAACCTGGTTTCACACCATTTCCTACCTGTTACTCCCACTCGGGTGGGTAGTCATCCTCTGGAGCAACCGAGCCTACGACCGCCGATATCTGGGGCTTGGCCCGGACGAGTTCAAGCGGGTAATCAGGGCTGCGGTGACCGTGACGGCCAGCGTCTCCTTCCTCGCCTTCTCCACCAAGACCGCGCCATCGCGCTGGACCGTCGGCACTGCGCTACTCGGGGCGCTGCTGCTGATCCTCTGGTGCCGGTTCGTGGCCCGCTGGGCGCTGCACTACATCCGGCGTCGGGCCGGCCAGGCCTCGCACCGGATGGTGCTGGTCGGCACCCTCCCGGAGTGCCTGGAGGTCTACGCGGCGGTCACCCGTAGCCCGAACGCCGGTCTGATGCCGGTCGCCATCCACATCACCGACGGCTACGCGGCGGCCCGGGGGATGCCGACCCCGGTTCCGGTGTACGCCGGCCGCGACGTCCTGGCCCTGGTCCGTGAGGTCGGCGGGGACACCATCGCCGTCTGCGGGTCGGCCAGTGCCGAGCCGGGCGAGCTGCGTCGGCTGGCCTGGCAGTTGGAGGGCTCCGGCGTCGACCTGGTCGTAGCGCCACAACTCACCGACATCGCCGGGCCCCGGGTGCACATCCGGCCGATCGAGGGCCTGCCGCTGCTGCACGTCGAGGAGCCGACCCTCTCCGGTCCCGCGCTGCTGGCCAAGAACCTGATGGACCGGGTCGCCGCCGGTCTCGGTCTGCTGCTGCTGATCCCGCTCTTCGTGGCGATCGCCGTGGCGATCAAGATCTCGGACCGGGGGCCGGTGTTCTTCCGCCAGCCCCGGGTGGGGCACGAGGGACGCACGTTCCGGGTGTGGAAGTTCCGGACCATGTACGTCGACGCCGAGGATCGGCTGGCCAGCCTCGTCGACCGCAACGAGACCGACGGCATGTTGTTCAAGATGAAGCAGGACCCCCGGGTCTTCCCGGTCGGTGGCTTCCTGCGGGCCTCGTCGCTGGACGAGCTGCCGCAGCTGATCAACGTGCTCTGGGGTGAGATGTCGCTGGTCGGGCCCCGCCCGTTGCCGGCCGACGACGGCGACTTCCTGGGCGACGTACGCCGCCGCCTGCTGGTCCGCCCCGGCATGACCGGGTTGTGGCAGGTGTCCGGCCGCTCCGACCTGTCCTGGGACGAGTCGGTCCGACTGGACCTCTACTACGTCGACAACTGGTCGCTGGCGTACGACCTGAGCATCCTGTGGCGCACAGTCGGGGTGGTGCTCGCCCGCAAGGGCGCCTACTAGGGGGTTGGCGGGTCGGCTCGCAGGGGCAAGGATCGCTGCGTGGGTGCCAACCTCTCCGCCGTGGTCGGCGTCGTGTCGCTCGTCACCGCGCTGACCGCCGCCCTGTTGGCGGTGCTGCGGTTGCGCGCCCGCCGTGGGATCGCCACCGCCACCCAGCGGGCCACCTACGAGGTGCTGCACACCGCCGGCCTGGCCGCCGAACCGCTGCGGGCGGGGCTGAGCGAGTCGGGCGCCGCGAAGGCCGTACGTCATCTGCGGGCCCTGGTGGGCGCGGTCGGGCTCGCGATCACCGACACCGACCGGCTGCTGGCCCTCGACGGGCGCGGCACGCACCACGGCGAGCAGTTGCTCGCGGCGGCCCAGCGGACGGTCGACACCGGCCGCTCGACGGTGCTCGGTGAGCAGGAGTTGCACTGCGACCGGGTGGACTGCCCGATCCGTGGGGCGATGGTCGCGCCGTTGCGGGGGGCGGACGGTCGGGTGGTCGGCGCGTTGGTGGCCGTCGCCGACAGCCCACCACCACCGGGGCTGGTGCAGGCCACTCTCGAGACGGCGCACTGGGCCGGCAACCAGCTGGCCCTGGCGGAGCTGGACTCGTCCCGGGAACGGCTGGCCCGCGCCGAGATCCGCGCGTTGCGGGCGCAGATCAGCCCGCACTTCATCTACAACGCGCTGACCGCGATCGGCTCGTTCGTCCGCACCGACCCGGAGCGGGCGCGGGAGCTGATCCTGGAGTTCGCCGAGTTCACCCGCTACTCGTTCCGGGCGCACGGCGAGTTCACCACCCTGGCCGAGGAGTTGCGCTCCATCGACCGTTACCTGACCATCGAGCGGGCCCGGTTCGGCGACCGGTTGCAGGTGCGGTTGCAGATCGCCCCGGAGGTGCTGCCGGTGACCCTGCCGTTCCTGTGCCTGCAACCTCTGGTGGAGAACGCGGTCCGCCACGGGTTGTCCCGCAAGCCGGGCACGGGCATGGTGAGCATCGAGGCCCGGGACGCGGGTGCCGAGTGCCACATCACGGTGGAGGACGACGGAGTGGGAATGGACCCGACCACGCTGACCGCCGGCATCGCCGAGCTGGCCCGCGGCACCGGCGACCCGGGCGACGACACGGGCCGGCACGTCGGCCTCTCCAACGTCGACGAGCGGCTGCGGTCGGTCTTCGGCGACCGGTTCGGCCTGGTCGTGGAGACCGGGCTGGGCTCGGGCACGAAGGTGAGCATGCGGGTGCCGAAGTTCCACCCGGGTGTACGGGCCGGGTCGTGAGCGAGCGGACCGGGACGGCCGCGGTGAACACGTCCGGCTTCCTCCGGGTGCTGGCGGTGGACGACGAGCCGCCCGCGCTCGACGAATTGGCGTACCACCTTCGGGCCGACCCCCGCGTGGCCCGGCTGCTCACCGCCGGTGACGCGACCGAGGCGCTGCGGCTGCTGCGGGACGGTGACGTCGACGTGGTCTTCCTGGACATCCGGATGCCAGGGCTGGACGGGATGGAGCTGGCCCGGGTGCTGCGCCGCTTCGCCCGGCCGCCGGCGATCGTGTTCGTCACCGCGTACGACGACGGTGCGGTGGACGCCTTCGACCTGGGTGCCACCGACTACGTGCGGAAGCCGGTTCGCGCGGATCGGTTGGCCGAGTCCCTGCGTCGGGTGATCGGGTCGCGGGTGGTGCCGTCGCACCCGGCGGCGCTGGCCCGCGCCGAGGAGGACCCGACGATCCCGATCGAGTTGGCCGGCACCACGCGGATGCTGCCGCGTTCGGCGGTGCGCTGGGTGGAGGCGCAGGGGGACTACGCCCGGTTGCACACCGCGGACGGGTCGCACCTGGTGCGGGTCTCGCTCGCCACGTTGGCGGAGCGCTGGGCCGATGCAGGTTTCGTCCGGGTGCACCGGTCGTACCTCGTGCAGTTGAAGTTGATCGCGGAGCTGCGGTTGGTCAACTCCGGCTATGTCGTGGTGATCGACTCGACCGAGCTGCCGGTGAGCCGTCGGCATACCCGGGAGCTGAAGGACAAGCTGGTCAGGGCCGCGAAGCAGGACTGGAATCGCTGAATCGGGAATGCAAAGACGCCTACCGTACGTTGTACGCTAGTCCGTACGACTTCCGGGAGGCCGCCGTGACCGTGACCCCGTTCGACGCCGAGACCGAGTTCGATCGCCAAGTCGACCACCTGGTGCGACTGGGCTACCCGGCCCTGGCCGGGCTGTCCGAGACCGCCTTCCGGGACCTGGTCGCGCCACTGCGGGCCAGGGCGGCCGACGGCACCGCCGGGCTGCCCGCCCCCACCGACGCGCGAGTGCCCTTCCTGCTGGTCATCACCCGGGACCTGGTCGGAGTACCGGAACGCCTGGGGCTCGCCACGCTGGCCGGCAAGCGCAAGCCCGGTGTCGTCGACCGCAACTACGCCGAGGACGACCTGCCGCGCTTCGACCCGATCAAGGAGTTGGAGGTGCCGGCCGGGCCCGCGTACCTGCTCTTCGACGTCGACCGGGGCGAGGAGTTCCGCAACCTGGCCCCGGCCACCGCCATGGAGCAGATCACCGCCCAGGGTCGGCTGCCGCTCACCATCGACGAAGGGCTGGCCTTCGTCACGCTGCACCCGGCGGCGCTGGCCAGCAACAGGTGCTTCTCGCTCGTCGGGTCCCGGTGCGGTGACAAGCGGGTGCCGGCGCTCTGGATCAGCCAGGGAGCACCGAAGCTGGGCTGGTGCTGGTACGGCAACCCGCACACCTGGCTCGGCTCCGCCTCGGCCCGTCCGGAGCGCGTCGGCCTGGACTGAGCATCTACGAGGGGAAATGCCCGGTCGTGCGGATCCGACCGACCGGGCACCCCGCCGTCATCACCCGTGACCTATTCTCCTGACACCGATTCGCGTACGGGGCGCCCGGATCGGGGCAGGCGGAGTCTGCTCGGTCGCCCCACCACCATCACGTTGGGACATCGATGCAGCTAATCCCAGGCCGCCGCGGCCTGCTGGCCGGTGCCGTCGTGGCGGCACTCGTGCTGCCCGGGGCCACTCCGGCTCAGGCCGCGCCAACGGGCGTCGTCAGTGGACGAGTCACCACCAACACCGGCACCCCCGCCGCAGCGGTCCAGGTGCAGCTCTACCGGAGCGACAGCTACGCGTACGTCAGCTCCACCGACACGGACTCCGACGGCAACTACAGCCTCGGCGGGCTGCGGGCCGGCTCCTACCTGGTCGGCTACTTCTCGTGGGATCGGCCCGAGCAGTACCACCACCAGAAGGTCAGCCCCTTCGACGCGGACCCGGTGACCGTCACCGAGGGCGGCACCACCCGGGTCGACGAGCAGCTCTTCGAGATCGGCACCATCGCCGGTCGCCTCGTCGACACCGCCGGGGACCCGGTCGTGGACCTCAGCGTGGACGCCCGCGAGGTCGACACGGGTGCCCGGGCCTGGGGCCGCACCGACGACCAGGGCCGGTTCACGATCGCCGTCAAACCCGGTGGCTACGTCGTGAGCATGCGGCCGATCGAGGGCTCCTACCAGGAGCAGTACGTGCCCGGGAAGCTGGACGAGGAGAGCGCCGACGTCTTCCAGGTGAAGGCGGACGAGACGACCGCTGTCAACGACACCGTCCTGCCGACGGGTGTGCTGGCCGGGCGGTTCACCACCGCCGCCGGCGCGCCGCTCACCGACGCCTCGGTCGACGTCAGCGCCGCCGACTCCTACGGCGGAGCGTGGGCGCAGACCGACGCGAACGGTGAGTTCTCCGTCCAGGTCCTTCAGGGTGCGTACAAGGTCGGCCTGAGCGCCGGCGAACGGCAGCAGTACTACCGCGGCAAGCTGACCCGCGAGGAGGCCGACGTCGTCGAGGTCCGGGGCGGGCAGACGACGTCCATCAGGGACAGCCTGCTCGGCACCGGCACGGTCACCGTGTCCGCCGTCGACTCGGTCACCGGCGCCCCGATCGCCGACTTCTGCGCCCAGTCGGTCTGCAGCAACGGCACCGGCACCGCGACCGTCACCGACCTGCCGCAGGGCCGCCACACCATCTACGTGGACGCACCGGACGAGCTTCACTTCAACCGCGAGGTGACCGGGGTGCGGGTCAAGGCGAACAGCGACACCAAGCTCACAGTGAAGCTGAAGCCCGCCGCGGTCATCAGCGCCACCATCGTCGACCGGCAGAGCGGGTCGCCCGTGCCGAACATCTGCCTGGATGCGTTCCTGCCCAAGCAGGCTTCGCTCCGCGACGGCTACGGCGACTGCAGCGACCACTACGGCCGGATCCAGGTCGGGCCGCTCACCGCCGGCGACTACAAGCTCCTCGCGGTGCCGCGCAACGACACCCACGGCCGCCAGTGGGTGGGTGCCGACGGTGGCAGTGGCGACGAGCGGGAGGCCGCAGTCGTCACGGCGACCGCTGGTCAGGTCGCCACCGCGCCGCAGGTGAAGTTGGATCGGGCCGGCACGATCACCGGCACGATCACCGACCCGTCGGGGCAGCCGATGCCGAACGTCGGTGTGTCGATCCTGACCGCCCACCCCGGGGTCGGTGCCGAGGACGCCACCACTGACGAGAACGGCGTTTACACCCTCAAAGGGGTGGGCCCGTACGCCTGGCCGGTGGTGGTCGGCGGCTATCAGTACGCCAGCGAGTGGTCCGGCGACAAGACCAGCCGGTACACCGCCGCTCCGGTGACGGTGACCGCCGGTGCGACAGCGACCTACAACGCCCAACTCGACCAGGGCACCGAGCTGACCGGCACCTTCCGCACACCGGACGGCACGGCGTTCGACAGTGGGTTCGTCATCGCCCGCAGCGTCGACACCGGTGACATCGCGGGCAGTGGCTGGATCAGCGAGGGGCAGTTCAGCATGCACCTCAAGGGCCCGCAGCGGATCTTCTTCACCTACAACGTGTCGCTCGGCGACGAGTACTTCGACGGCCGCTACCTGGTCACCCAACCGGACGGCACCCGCAAGCTGGAGCGGTTCACCGTCCCGGCCAGCGGCAGCATGTCCGTCGGTCTGGTCCTCGCGACCGGCTGACGTCTCACGTGGCGGGGCCGGTGGCGGTGTGCCACCGGCCCCGTTTCGTGTCCGAGGAACCTTCCGCTCGTGCGCCGAGGGGTGACGGTCAGAAGATGTCGGCCAGCGGCAGGGCGAGGGGGAACGGCTGCTCGGTGCGGTAGACCTCACCGACCGGCGGAGTTGCCTGCTCACGGTAACCGCCCGCACCGTTGACCAGCACGGTGAGGGTTTGCTTGCGAGGCTCCACCAGCCAGTAGAGCGGAATGCCGGCGGCCGAGTACTCATGACGTTTGAGCACCAGGTCGCGGCCGGCGTTACTCGGTGAGATCACCTCGACGACGAGGAGCACGTCGGCCGGGTCGAGCGCGGCACCGCCGCTGGACAGTGCGCTCTCGCGTGCGACGAAGAGATCCGGCACGAAGTACGAGGAGCGTCTCGCGCTCACCCCGATGCCCTGGCCGACGAGCACACCGGTGGGGGCCTGCCGATCGAGGAGCCGGCGGAGGCGGTTGGCGACCGCGCCGTGGAAGACATCCGCGTGGGGGGACACGAGCAGGCTCCCGTCGAAGATCTCGTAGACCTGGTCGTCCTCGGGGAGGCCCCGGAGGTCGTCCACCGTCCAGGCGTCGCCCCAGCCGGGCCGGGCAGGGTTGGTCACCGTCACACCTCCTCTCTACCGGACCACCCTGACAGCTCGGACCGTCGTCCACAACGAGCCTCGGGCGTTCACACAGGCCAGCTTGCGTCGTCGGCGAGTTATCCACAGGGGTGAACGATTCTCCACAAGTTATCCACAGCGGCTGCCGGCAACGCGCGCCATGCTGTCGGGTGCCTGCGCTTGACAATCCACCCCGGCGGGCCAGACTGCCGGGGTGGCCAAGCAACTCCCTGACGTGGGGTCGGGCGGTGCGGCACCCCCGCCCCGGCGGGCCCGGATCGTGCTGGCCGAGATCAACCGGCAGGACACCCGCGCCGAGCGGACCCGCGCCGAGTTGGCCCAGCAAACCCAGGTCGGTGAGGCGCTGGTTCGCGGCCTGGTCCGGGCTCAACTCGCCCTGGCGCTGCGACTCTCGCTGGTGGTGGCCATCGGGCTGGGTGGACTGCCGTGGTTGTTCGCCATCGCGCCCACGCTCGGCCGGACCACGGTCGCCGGCGTCAACCTGCCGTGGCTGCTGCTCGGTGTGGCCTCCTTCCCGTTCCTGATCGGGGTGGGCTGGGCGTACGTGCGGCTGGCCGAACGCAACGAGCAGGACTTCACCGACCTGGTGCAGCGGCCGGAGCACTGAGGTGGGCAACGGTTTCGTGGTGCCGGCCATCGTGGCGGTCACCCTGGTCACCGTCGGGATCGGCTTCTACGGGCTGCGGTTGGCCCGGACCACGTCCGACTTCCTGGTCGCCTCGCGGGCGATCAGCCCGACCTGGAACGCCGCCGCGATCGGCGGGGAGTACCTGTCGGCGGCGAGCTTCCTCGGCATCGCCGGGCTGGTCCTCAAGTACGGCGTGGACGTGCTCTGGTACCCGGTCGGGTTCGCCGCCGGATACCTGGCCCTGCTGCTCTTCGTGGCGGCACCGCTGCGCCGGTCCGGCGCGTTCACCCTGCCCGACTTCTGCGAGCTACGGCTGGGGTCGCGTCGGCTACGGATCCTGGCCACCGCCTTCGTGATCTTCATCGGCTGGCTGTACCTGGTGCCGCAACTCCAGGGCGCCGGGCTGACCCTGGCCACGGTGGCCGGCTCGCCGTACCCTCTCGGTGCCCTGCTGGTGGCGGCCGTCGTCACCGCGAACGTGGCGCTGGGCGGCATGCGGGCGATCACCTTCGTGCAGGCGTTCCAGTACTGGCTGAAGCTGACCGCGCTCGCCGTACCCGTGATCTTCCTGGCTCTGCAGTGGCAGGCCGACGGCCGCCCGGCGGTGACTCCGCCCGACGGGCCGACGTTCCGCACCGCGACCACCGTCGTGGTCGAGCACCGCGCGACACTCACCCTGGCCGACGGCGACATCCGGGAGGTACGCCCCGGCGACGAGCTGACCTTCGCGGCGGGCGACAGGGTGCCGGAGGTGTCCGGGGTGGCCACCGAGGCGAGCGACTGGTTGCTGCCCAGCGCGGCGGGGGACGACGACCGAGGGCTCTTCGCCACGTACTCGCTGATCCTCGCCACCTTCCTGGGCACCATGGGCCTGCCGCACGTGCTGGTCCGCTTCTACACGAACCCGGACGGCGCGGCGGCACGCCGGACCACCCTGGTCGTGCTGGCCCTGGTCGGCGCCTTCTACCTGTTGCCCACCCTGTACGGCGTGCTCGGCCGGATCTACACGCCGCAACTGCTGGTCAGCGGGCAGACCGATGCGGTGGTGGTGTTGCTACCCGGCGCGACCCTCGGTGACGGGACGGTCGGCCGGCTGCTCGCCGCGCTCGTCGCGGCGGGCGCGTTCGCGGCGTTCCTCTCCACCTCGTCCGGGCTGCTGACCAGCGTCGCCGGGGTGATCTCGACGGACGTGCTCGGCCGAGGCTCGGTACGCGGCTTCCGACTGGCCACGGTGATCGCCGGAGCGGTGCCGACGGTGCTGGCGTTGCACGTCTCCGGGATGGACGTGTCACAGGTGGTCGGGTTGGCCTTCGCGGTCGCCGCGTCGAGCTTCTGCCCGCTGCTGGTGCTCGGCATCTGGTGGCGTGGCCTGACCGACCTGGGCGCCGCCGCCGGGGTGCTGGTCGGCGGCGGCGCGGCGATCGGGGCGGTGCTGGTCACCGTGCTCGGGCCGCCGTTGTCCGGCTGGCCGGCCACGCTCACCACGCAACCGGCCGCCTGGACGGTGCCGCTGGCCTTCACGGTGATGGTCGCGGTGTCGATGGCGACCCGCCGACGGGCACCCGCCGACGTCGCGGCCACCATGCTCCGCCTGCACACCCCCGAAGCCCTCCGGATGCAGTGAGCGCAGCCGCCGCGGCGCCCCTCAGCCATGACCACTCGCCGACGTCGCCGCCATGCGCCGTTACCCGTGGAGTCACCGTCGCCATGGCGACGGTGACTCCACGGGCGCCAACAGGTCAACAGGTGTCAGTGCCGGCGCAGAGCCGCTGCGCCACCGGGTCGGCGTACCGCCGCGCCTCCTTCGGCGTGGTGTCCATGTCCAGAGCGACCTGTGCCACCAGATCGCCCTGCCGGACGACGAGCCAGCGGCTCCGCACGCCCTCGATGTCCGAGCCCACCAGCAGAGACTCGTCACCGGCCCCCAGCCCATCGGTCAGGACCGACAGCGAGCTGTTCGGCGCCCCGGGGTTGCAGTTGGTGAAAAACGCGCGGATGGCGTCCATCTCCGCGGCGGCGTTGCCAGCCGAGTAGCGGACGACCCGCTGGATCATGCTGACGGTGGGCGACTCGAACAACACGGCTCGCTGGGCGAGACCGCCGCTGAACGTCCACGACGGCGCTTCGCGACAGTAGATCGACACCGACTCCAGGCTCCAGTCGCCGTCGATGTCGCCCGCTGTCATGGTGAAGCCAGCGGGCAGATCCGAGAGCCGCAGCATGGCTTCGGCCGGGATCGCCGGATCGGCGGAACCGGCCGACGGCCGGCCACTGGTACGTGCCGGGCTCGATGGCGGCACGGCGGGAGTGGTGCTGGTCAACGACGGCCGAGGTGGGGCCGGGGTGGCGGGCGGCGTGGGTGTCGGGGTGGGTGATCCGGTCGCCGGCAGCACCGGCGTCGGCGCCCCCTCCCGGTCGCTGGCCAGCGCCACCGCCCCGGTGGCCACCAGCGCCACCGCCACCACGCCGGCAAGCGCCGCCGCGATCCTCGTGTGCCGGGTCCGGCGCCGGCCGCGCTCCCGCACCTGGGCGGTCGGGGCCCAGGTCAGGTGCTCAGTGTCCTGAAACAGGTCGACGAAGGGCTGATCAGGCATTGCTGACCTCCTCGGGGAGGGTGGTGCCGAGCAGAGGTGCGAGGGCCTTGCGCCCTCGGGCGAGCCGGGCCTTGACCGTGCCGACGGGAACAGCCGTCCGCGTCGCGATGTCCGCGACCGAGAGATCAGCTATGTGGTACAGGACGATCGCCTCGCGTTGATCCCTCGGCAGCTGGCGTAACGCGGTGACCAACGCGACGGTGTTCTCCGATGGTGGTCCGACCGCGGTCGCCGGACCATTCCGCCGACGGGCGGTGATCCCGTTACGGATCTTCCGCCAACGATTCTGGAGGAGCCGGTTACCGACGACGTGCACCCACGCCTCCGGATCGTCGTACTCGCTGATGCGCCGCCAGCGTTGCCAGGCCCGCACGTACGCCTCCTGTGCGACGTCCTGCGCCTCGTGGATGTCGCCACCGAGCGCGTACAGCACGGTGACGACCCGGTGCCTGCTGGCTCGGTAGAACTCCTCGAAGCCGTCGTCTCTGTCCAACGTCCCTCCCCGTGTCGTTCCTGCCTCTGTCACCCGCGAGCACGGCGCCCGGTTGCATCAGGTGCCCGCACGGAGAGTGGAACGTCGGCGGCGGCCCGATTGAGGGCTGAGGTGAGCACCGAGGACTTATTACACTGCGTCCGTGACGTACCCCTCGGATCTGAGCAGGTCGATTTCCGAGCTGCTGTCGACACTCGGCCGTGGCGACGCAAGTAGCCGTTCCGAGTCGCAGCCGGTCGTGCAGGGCGTGGGCGAGGCGGCCGACGGAATGGTCCGGGTGGTCGCACTGCCCGGTGGACAGATCGAGTCGGTCCGGATCGACCCCCGCATGATGCGCGGGGCCTCCGAGAGTCTGGCCGAGGGAGTCCGCGAGGCAACCAACGCTGCCCTGGCCGACCTACGCTCGGCACTGGCCGAGGTCGCTGCCGCACCGGACACGACGGCGTTGCTGGAGCAACTGCGCGAGGTACAGCGCAGCGCGGTGCCGCAGTTGCAGGGCATCATCGACACTCTCGGCGATGTCCAGGAAAGCCTCTCCTCCGGCAGGCGGCCCTGAGATGGCCCGGGTTGTCGACCCGGACGGGCTGCGCGACGCCGGCACCAACCTGCAGGACATCTCCGACCGTTTCCTCACCGAGCTGCGCACGTTCCTGGCCGACCTTCAGGGGTTCGGCGCTCCCTGGGGCGGCGACGACATCGGCAGCCTGATCGGTGCCGCCTGCGAGGAGGTGACCGCGTACGCCGCCGAGTGCTTCGAGTCCGCGATCGAGGAACTCGGCGTGGTCGGCGTCGACCTCAACCGGATGGCGCACCTGATCGACGAGGACGAGCGGACTGTCGCGGAGCGCCTGGCCGGCCTCGGCCAGCAACTGGGGTGAGCTGACGTGGGACTGCAACTGCCGGGTGAGCTGGCCACCTTCCTCAGCATGATCGGTTACGACTGGCCGCAGGCGGACGAGACTGCCCTTGTCGAAATGGGGCAGCGCTGGCTCACCTTCAGCGGCACCCTCCAGACCCTGACCGCAGAGGCGGGGCAGGCGGCCCAGCCGGTCACGGCCGGCAACACCGGGGCCGACATCGATGCCTTCCAGCGATACTGGACCGAGCAGGACGGCCCAGCGCAGGTCCTACGGGACGGGGCGCTGGCGGCAACCCTCGCCGGCACCGGACTCATGATCGTCGGAGCCATCGTGCTGGCGTTGAAGATCCAGGTCATCGTGCAACTGGTGATCCTCGGCGTCCAGATCGCGCAGGCGGTGGCGACCGCTGCCGCCACGTTCGGCGCCACCCTCGCGGAGATTCCGATCTTCCAGATGATCACCCGTGAGATCGTCGGCCTGCTGATCGATGAGGTGATCGGCGCACTCCTCGATGGGTAGGGGCCGGGGAGGAAAGCTCGTCCGCGCCGCTCTCGAACACATCCGTAAGCAACGTAGACGTTCCCGCACAGGGGAAGGAACCGGCGGTATGACGCCGGAACGGCTCCGGCACACGCTGCTGGGCGAGCGTGACGGCCGGGCCTCCGGTTGGCACCACCGCCCAGGTGGCATCGATCCACCCGGTGCCAAGTTGCTGAAAGTGACACGCCGCGACACGAGAACCGGTGTCTACAACGGTCGAGTCGCGTTCCAGAACCGTCGTACCGGCGAATGGCGGGAGAAGCGAGGAGGTAGCACGTTCTTCCCGGACGATTGGACACCGGCACAGGTGGACAACGCCGTGAACCGCGGTTTCGACTCCCCCGATGTGGTCAAGGACCCGGAGACGGGGCGGTGGTCCAGCATCTTCCGCAACGTCGAACTGGAAGGGTTCTACGATCCGGACACTGACACACTCAGACACGGTTACCCCGTTCTGCGGCACCCTGGAGGTACTCCCTGAGCACCATCGACTTCTACTGGACCGAGCGAGGTCGGGCTGAGTACCGTACGACCGATCCACGGCTTCGGTGCATCGGAATGTGGCTTACCGGGGACATCCAAGTGGTGCACGAGCTCTGCCTCGACCTCTTGGCCGACCTGGAGGACATCTCGGCTGGGCGGAAGGAGAGCGAGAGCTGGGAGGGCAACGCGTGGGCTGCGGAACTCAGCGCCGGTGGCGTTGACCTGCAGAATCTCTGGCGGGATGTGCTCAAAGCCCACTATCCCCTTCCGGAAGTCCGCCGGGTCGTGGCTCAGTACTGGCGGTTGCTCGCCGAGGACCCGGACCGTACGCGTGCCGTGATGGAGTGGGAGCGCGAGAACGGCCGCCAGCACCCGTTCCAAGGACTCTGATGACGTGATCCACTCCAGATCGTCCGTCTGGAACTGATCAACCGCTGGTGCCGTCGTCCACGACGCCCTGGAGGGACTCCGTCTGGGCATGTAGATCACCTGGGCGATATACAGGCATCCCCTGTCACCAACCCCCATCGACAGAGGATCTAGTCGGTGATCTTGGGATGGCCCGTGCCGGCGTGTTTGATCCAGCAGGTACGGGTGTCGTGGTCGGGGAGGTACCAGATGCGACCGCCTGCGGTGACCTCGTACTGCCACTGCGGCAGCGTCTTCCCGTTGTGCCCGGCGGTAGCGAGAGCGCCCTTGAGGGGATGTTGTCTGGTGGTTGGCGGGGAGGGACAAGGGTTGGCTTCGATGGCGTCGAACGCAGCGCGCGTGTTGGCGGCGGCCTGCCGACACAGATCTTCCCAACCCTTGGCCGCATCGTTCGTGGCGAATCGCAGACTGTAGCCACCCAGGCGCGGCGGTGGCGCCGCACGGTCGCCTCGCTTGGCGTTCACTCGTCAGACGGGCGCGCCACCGGCCCGAAGTCATCGGAGCTCGGCTCGGCCAGAATCCGGTGGAGGTCAGGGTCCGCGTGAATTTCGGCAGTGTGCCGCCACTCGGTAAGCAACTGTGAGATCGCCGCAGTATTACCCATCGCGGCGGCCGCCTCCGCCGTCGCGACAAACTCGCCAGCCATCTGCTCGAGGTCCTTCGCTGGGAGAAAACGCACCCACGGCAGCACCGTAGGCAGGGACTCACGTACCAGGGTTGGATCCCGGCGGGCGACGCTGGCGAGTAACCGGGTGGTCAGATCCACCACCTCGCCCTCCGCTGCCGCTCGGTCAGCGGACATCAGCACCAGGTCGGCGGCGTCCCTGCGGCGCAACCGTACTGCGCGAGCGCGAGAGAGCCGATCCGCAGTCTCGGAGGGCTGGCGCAGTAGCTCCGAGAACGACACGGACTCCGAGGGCATCGACACGACATCAATACTACTTCAGAAGTGCCCGCTGACACCTACGACTTCAGGATGATCCCGGTCCGCCCGTCGCCGGACGGCGGAACTGGCGGTGGCCGGATAGCGTCGACCCATGACTGTTGAGCACCCCGCGCTCGCACTGCGTGGCCTGGCCAAGCGGTTCGACGGCACGATCGCGGTGGCCGGCGTCGACCTGGACGTCCCCGCCGGCTCCTTCTACGGCCTGCTCGGCCCGAACGGCGCCGGCAAGACCACCACCCTGTCGATGGCGGTCGGGCTGTTGCGGCCGGACGCCGGCTCGGCCCGGGTGCTCGGGCAGGACGTCTGGCAGGACCCGGTCGCCGCGAAGCAGCTTCTGGGCGTCATGCCCGACGGGGTACGCCTGTTCGACCGGCTGACCGGGGCGGAGCTGCTCGCGTACAACGGGTTGCTGCGGGGCATGGACCCCGCGGTGGTCGACCAGCGGGCCGCGGAGCTGTTGGACGTGCTGGCGCTCGGCGACGCCGGGCGGACCCTGGTGGTGGACTACTCGGCGGGCATGAAGAAGAAGATCGGCCTGGCCTGCGCGCTGCTGCACGGTCCTCGGGTGCTGGTGCTGGACGAGCCGTTCGAGGCGGTCGACCCGGTCTCCGCCGCATTGATCCGGGACATCCTCAGCAGGTACGCGGCCGGCGGCGGCACGGTGATCTTCTCCAGTCACGTGATGGAGGTCGTCGAGCGGCTCTGCTCCCACGTGGCGATCCTGGCCGGCGGCACCATCAAGCGGGTCGGCACGATCGACGAGGTCCGTGGTGACCGCTCGCTGGAGCAGGTGTTCGTCGAGGTGGTCGGCGGGCGCACTGCTACGGGCGAGGAGCTGTCGTGGCTGTCGCGGTGAGCACGGAAGCCGGGCCCGCCACGCCCGTACGCACTGTCTCCGCCCGGCACTTCGTGCGGCTCAAGCTGCGGGTGATGGGCAACAGCTTCCGGGGTCAGGGCTGGCGGATCGCACTGTTCATCGGCGGGGCGCTGCTCGGGCTCTGGTTCGCCGTCAGTGGCTTCTTCCTCTTCGCCCTGCCCGGCCTGACCGGCGACGGCCGGTACGCGGTGCTGGTCGGGGCGGCGGGCGGCGGCCTGCTGGTGCTCGGCTGGCTACTCCTGCCACTGGTCTTCTTCGGGGTGGACGAGACACTGGACCCGGCCCGGTTCGCGCTGCTGCCGTTGTCCCGCCGCACGTTGGTGACCGGCCTGTTCACGGCGGCTCTGATCAGCGTGCCGGTGTTCGCGGTGCTGATCGCGACGCTCGGGCTGGTGCTCACCTCCTGGTCGCTGGGCGGTTGGTCGGCGGGGCTGGTGGCCGTGGTCGGCGTTGTCGCGGGGCTGCTGCTCTGCGTGGCGGCCAGCCGGGCCGTGACCAGCGCCTTCGCCACCATGCTGCGGTCCCGGCGGGTCCGGGACCTGGCGGCGGTGCTGCTGGCGGTCGTCGCCGCACTTCTCGGCCCGTTGCAGATCTTCGGTCTCGCCGCGCTGCGGGAGACGGACTGGACCCGACTGACCGGCGCGGCGACCGTGATCGGCTGGACGCCGCTCGGCGCACCGTGGACGGCCGGCATCGACGTGGCCCAGGGACGGGTGTGGGCGGCACCGGTGAAACTGCTGATCACGGTGGTGGCGCTCGGCGCCCTGCTGCTTTGGTGGTCCCGGTCGCTCGAGTCGGCCATGGTGGGCGCGGCGAGCGCCGGTAAGGCCCCCGCGCGGCGCGGGGTGGCCGGTGGCGCCGTCGCCCAACTGTTCCCCCAGGTCACCGGCTGGGCCCGCCGGGACCGCTTCGGCGCGCTGGTCGCCCGGGAGGCACGGTACTGGTGGCGGGACGCGCGCCGCCGGGCCAACCTGATCACGATCGCGGTGGTCGGCATCTTCGTACCCGTGTTCATCAACGTCACGGGCGGGGACTTCGCGGCCACGGAGAGCGGAGGGCTGACGGCGGCTGCCAACGACAGCTCACCGGTGGTGGTCACCATCACCATGGTGCTCGTGGGTGTGCTCGCCGCCGCCACCCTGGCCAACCAGTTCGGCTTCGACGGCAGCGCGTACGCCGCGAACGTGGTGGCCGGGGTGCCCGGTCGGGTGGAACTGCGGGCGCGGATGTCTGCCTTCTCGCTGTACGTGCTGCCGATGCTGGCGTTCGTGTCGGTGGTGCTGTCGCTGCTGCTCAGTCGACCGGGTTGGATCGGGCTCACCTTCGGCAGCCTGGTCGCCACCTACGGCGCCGGGTTGGCGGTGAACAGTTTCGTCTCGGTGCTCGGGGCGTACTCGCTGCCGGAGACGAGCAACCCGTTCGCGATGAACAGCGGTGCGGGCCTCACGAAGGGGCTGCTCACCCTGCTGACCATGCTCGTGTCGGCGGTCGCGGGGGTGCCGATGGTGGTGGCCGCCGCTCTGCTCGGGGACGCCTGGCTCTGGCTGGCCCTGCCGGTCGGCGCGGCGTACGGGTTGGGTGCGGCGCTGCTGGGCGCGTACCTGGCCGGTGACGTGCTGGACCGCCGGATGCCCGAACTGCTGGCCACGGTCACGCCGCGCCGCTAACCGGCGCGGCGACCTGCCGCCTGGGCAGCGTCGACGACGAAGCCGCGCCACGCGGCCGGAGCGAAGGTGAGGACTGGGCCGGAGCGATCCTTGCTGTCCCGAACCAGAACGACACCCGGCAAGTTGTCCGCCACCTCGACGCAGTTGCCACCAGTGTCTGTCGAGCGGGTCGACGTGCGCCAGCGTGGTTCAGCGGTCATGGCGTCACCTTCAGCTTCCGAATCAGATCCATCGAGGCGCTTGTGGAGAGTGCTTCGCCGAGCAGGCTATCCCACTTGCGATCAATATGGTGGAGGATCTCCGGGTCGTCCATTACGTGTCCGCGTGCGGCGTTCTCCAGGTAGAGCACCCTGTCCCCGTCTGGCAGATCGGCGAACATGAAGCCACCCCCGAAGCCGGCATGCTCCCCGACGCTCAGTGGGATGACGTGCAATCGGGCGAACGGCAGGTCTGCCACTTCGAGCAGTCGGCCGAGCTGGGCATTGAGCACGGCGTGACCGCCCACCGGGCGGTGAAGGCCCATTTCATCAACCAGGAAAACGCAGACCGGCGGCGCATCCCGGGACATCAGCAGTTGGCGTTCCAGACGAACCGCGACAAGCTCGTCAACCATGGCCGGTGAATTCAGCCCACCCGCCGAGATAACAGCGCGGGCATAGTCCTCGGTCTGAAGGAGACCGGGCACAAGGCATGCCTCGAAGGCACGTAGACGCGTCGCCCGCTGTTCGTATCCGCGCCAGGGAACGAACCAGGATGGGCCATATTCCTGGTCCGCAGCCTTGAGGAGTTCGGCGAGGAGGCCGCCGGTTGCCAGGGTTTCGTCGGCGGCGACCGCGAATTCCATTGTCGGTCGGCGGCGGCCGGTTTCGATGGCCGCCACGGTGGATGGACTCCATCTGGTGGCCGTCGCCAACGCCTCCTGGGACACCTCGGCACCGGCCCGGGCGGCCTTCAACGCCTGTACCCACATTTCGACGTTCATCCTTACCTCTCCGGTAAGTACGCGACTGCGCTGTGTAGTAAGCCCTGGCATCCTCCCGTGTCCGCGCCTTTCCGTCCAGGGTGGAGGGCACGCGGCCCGGCCGGTGGAGGCGACGTCCCGGCGATCGGGTCCTGCGTCCGGGCCGCCCCGGTCATCCCCCGGCCGGGGCGGCCCTCGTCCAGCAGGAGGAGGTCAGCCATGTTCGGGTTCATCCGGGGCAGGAACGGGGCGCGGTGGTCGTACCGGAGGAGGAAGCCGGCAGGAACGGCGGCGGTGCCGGGCGCGGAGGGATCGCCGGGCGTGCCCCCTCGGCCGCCTGGGTGGGCGAACGAGCCGACGGTGGCCCTGCCGCGACCGGGCCGGGCCGGCTGGCTGACTCGGGCGCAGACCTGGCGGGCGAACGGTGGCCGGTGGTGACAGCCCCCGCCGACTGCTCGTCGCCAAGATCCGCGCAACATCAGGGTTGTTGCTGCCTCCCACGGGTCGGAGGCAGCAACAACCGGGAAGTTGCGCGGATCTTGGCGTGGGGCGTCGGGCGGCACCGGTGAGCCGAGTGGCACCGGTGAGCCGGTCACACCTGCCGATGCGGCCACTCTGGCGGTGCCGGGGCTGCGGTGCGCTCTGGCCCTGCCAGCCTGCGCGGTTGGCGTTGCTCGCCGAATACCGGGGTGACCGGGTAGGGCTGCTGGTCTACCTGGGCGCCCTCATGGCGGAGGCCGGTGACCAGCTCGCCCAGCTCAACGGGCGACCCACCGATCTGCACGAGCGCTTCCTGGGCTGGGCACGTGCCCGGGACGGCACAATGTTTCACGTGAATCATGAGCCGGGTGCCGAGATCCACTACACCGATCCGTTCGCGGTGCCGAGCGGGCAACGGTCACCGGTACGCCGACTGCGCGGCCGGCTCGCCGCACCGGTGACCCTCTGGACGGCCCCCGGCCCGGCCGGGCTGACGGTGTCGTCCACGCTGGTCGCCGAGGGGGAGCCGGACCGGCTGGTCGGGCTGATCGACCCGGAGTCCGACTTCTGGGCGGCAGCGGAGGATGCCGCCCGGTTCGCGGTCACGCCGCTCGGCCCACCGCACCGGCAACTCGCCGACCGGTTCGCCGGTCTGTTCCCCGCTCCCGGCGGGCTCTTCGCCGCCGACACCTGGATCGAGACCCCGTACGGGCCGGTCCCCTCGGATGCCGGCGGGTGGGCCGGGTGCCGCCTGGACACCGCCCGGGAGTACGGCTGGGGCCTGCTGGTGGAGGCCACCATCGAGGCGGTCGACCTGACCGGGGAGACCTCTCCGCTGCTGCACTATCGCGGTCGCTACCACGAGCTACCGGGCTGAACTGGCGGTCCACGGGGACCGACCGGTCACCGGAGTGACCTGGGTCACTCGGCGCAGCCAGCCAACCGCTCGGCGCAGTCGGCGACCGGCGTCGATCTCGGCCTTCCCCGTCGGGGAGCGCGCTCTCTACCG
This sequence comes from Micromonospora sp. WMMD1155, assembly GCF_029581275.1. Lineage (NCBI taxonomy): Bacteria > Bacillati > Actinomycetota > Actinomycetes > Micromonosporales > Micromonosporaceae > Micromonospora > Micromonospora sp. WMMD1155. Next base: position 2,769,508 of record NZ_CP120742.1, on the reverse strand, counting down.
TGCGCGAAACTCCTCTGACGCCTGTGAAGGTGGTGATCCACAGATGTCCACGGACACACCCGCTCCGGCCGCTCCCCAGTCGGACAAGTACCTGACCGTACAACGGTCGGACGAGTTCGCCGGGCTGCGGCGTGCGCTGCGCGGCTTCGTCTTCCCGATGACCGTCGCGTTCTTCCTGTGGTATTCGCTCTACGTCATTCTCTCCGCGTATGCCCGGGACTTCATGGGCACGAAGCTGTTCGGCAGCAACATCAACGTCGCGCTGGTCTTCGGTCTGCTCCAGTTCGTCTCCACGTTCCTGATCGCCTGGCTCTACTCCCGGTACGCGGACCGGAAGATCGACCCGATCGCCGACCGGATCCGCGCCGAGATCGGGGAGGTGACCCATGAAGACGGTCCACGCGGTTGAGACGTTCCTCGCGGCCGAGGCGGGCAACCACACGGCACGCAACCTGACCATCACGCTCTTCCTGGTCTTCGTGGCGGTGACCCTCGGCATCACGATCTGGGCGAGCCGGCAGACCAAGACGGCCACCGACTTCTACGCGGGCGGCCGGTCCTTCTCGGGCTTCCAGAACGGCATGGCGATCGGCGGCGACTACATGTCGGCCGCCTCGTTCCTCGGCATCGCCGGCATCATCGCGCTCTACGGCTACGACGGCTTCCTCTACTCGATCGGCTTCCTGGTCGCCTGGCTGGTGGCCCTGCTGCTGGTCGCCGAACTGCTGCGCAACTCGGGCCGGTACACGATGGCGGACGTGCTGGCCTTCCGGATGCGTCAGCGCCCGGTGCGTACGGCGGCGGCGGTCTCCACCATCACGGTGTCGATCTTCTACCTGCTGGCGCAGATGGTGGGTGCCGGCGCGCTGGTCGCGCTGCTGCTCGGCATCCGGCCGGGGACGACCTTCCTCGGCATGGACGCGGACACCGCGAAGGTGGCCACCATCATCATGGTCGGCGCCCTGATGATCATCTACGTCACCGTGGGTGGCATGAAGGGCACCACCTACGTGCAGATCGTCAAGGCGTTCCTGCTCATGGGCGGCGCGCTGCTGATGACCATCCTGGTGCTGGCGAAGTTCAACTTCAACCTGTCCGCGCTGCTCGGCCAGGCGGCCGAGGCGTCCGGCAAGGGTGGGGCCTTCCTCGAACCCGGGTTGCGGTACGGCGTCGAGGTCGCCGGCAACTCGACACAGACCTTCTACAACAAGGTGGACCTGCTGTCCCTGGGCATCGCCCTGGTGCTCGGCACCGCCGGTCTGCCGCACATCCTGATCCGCTTCTACACGGTCCCGACCGCCAAGGCGGCCCGCAAGAGCGTGCTCTGGGCGATCGGCATCATCGGCACCTTCTACCTGCTCACCCTGGCCCTCGGCTTCGGTGCGGCGGCGCTGGTCGGCGGCCAGGCGATCACGGCGCAGGACAAGGCCGGCAACACCGCCGCGCCGCAGTTGGCCGAGGCGCTCGGCATCGACTTCTTCGGCGGTGAACTGGGCGGGGCGGCCCTGCTGGCGATCATCGCGGCGGTCGCCTTCGCCACCATCCTCGCGGTGGTCGCCGGGTTGACACTGGCCTCGTCGTCCAGCCTGGCGCACGACTTCTACGCGAACGTCCTGAAGCGGGGTGAGGCGTCGGAGCGGCAGGAGGTGCGGGTCGCCCGGATCTCCGCCCTGGCGATCGGCGCGGTGTCGATCGCACTGTCGATCTTCGCGCAGAACCTCAACGTGGCGTTCCTGGTGGCGCTCGCCTTCGCGGTCGCCGCCTCGGGCAACCTGCCGGCGATCCTCTACAGCCTCTTCTGGCGGCGGTTCAACACCTCCGGCGCGGTGTGGGCGATCTACGGCGGTCTGCTGTCGGCCGTGGTGCTGGTGTTCTTCTCCCCGGTGGTCTCCGGCGCGGCGACCTCGATGTTCCCGGACCACGACTGGCAGTGGTTCCCGCTGTCCAACCCGGGCATCCTCTCCATCCCGTTCGGCTTCCTGTGCGGGTGGATCGGCACCGTCATCTCGAAGGAGCACGACGAGGACAAGTACGCGGAGCTGGAGGTGCGCGCCCTCACCGGTGCGGGCGCCCACTGACGCTCGCGGGCGGGCTCCCGCCGACGCCTCGCGTCGGCGGGAGCCCGTCGCCGTATCCGCGGGTCGGTAGGCTGAGCGGTATGAAGGTTGTTGAGCGCTTCGGTTCCGGTCACCGCGTCCTCGTCACTGGTGGAGCCGGCTTCGTCCCGTCGCACCTGGTGGACGTCCTGATCGCCCGGGGCTGCACGGTGGTGGCGCTGGACAACTTCGTGACCGGTTCGAAGGAGAACGTCGCCCACCTGCTGGACCGGCCCACCTTCACGCTCGTCGAGGCGGACATCTCCGACGGCCTGCCCACTCACGACCCGGCGATGGCCGAGCGCTTCGACGCGATCCTGCACATGGCCTCACCTGCCAGCCCCACCGACTTCGCCCAACTGCCTGTCGAGATCCTCCGGGTCGGCTCGGTGGGCACCCTGCACCTGCTGGAGCGGGCGGTCGCCGACGGCGCCCGGTTCCTGATGGCCTCCACCTCCGAGGCGTACGGGGACCCGAAGGAGCATCCGCAGCGGGAGACCTACTGGGGCAACGTCAACCCGATCGGGGTCCGCAGCGTCTACGACGAGGCGAAGCGCTTCTCCGAGGCCGCGACGATGGCGTACCACCGCTACCGAGGGCTCGACGCGGCGATCGTCCGGATCTTCAACACGTACGGCCCGCGGATGCGTCCGGACGACGGCCGGGCCATCCCCACCTTCGTCTCCCAGGCGCTGCGCGGCGAGCCGATCACCGTGCACGGCACCGGCGACCAGACCCGTTCCATCTGCTTCGTCGAGGACCTGGTGCGGGGCATCCTGCTGCTGCTCGACTCGACCGAGACCGGTCCGGTCAACTGCGGCACCGAGCACGAGCTGTCCATGCGGCAACTCGCCGAGTTGATCGTGTCGCTCTCCGGCAGCAGCTCCGAGGTGACCTACGTCACGCGCAGCTCGGACGACCCGGAGATGCGCCGCCCCGACCTCACGCTCGCCCGCGAACTGCTCGGATACGAGCCGACGGTGGCGCCCGAAGACGGCCTTCGACGCACGATCGAGTACTTCCGGGCGCGGCTAGGGTAACCGGTCCGTCGCGTACCGCCTGCCGCTGAGTGTCGCCTGAAGGCGGTGGTGGCTCCCGCTACGTACCCTGAGTTACATGTCCGCGACTTCGTCTGCCGGCGTCCCTCATCCGTTCCAGCACCGCAGCGCCGGGCGCGCCTCGGTGCCCGGTCCCGATCGGGGCGCCTCCGGGCGCGCCCGTCCGACCGAGGCACGCTTCTACCCGTCGTACGACGAGGAGGAGCCCCGGCCCGGCGGCCCGAAGGGGCCCAGGGGGCCGGGCGGCCCGGGTGGCACCGGTGGGCCGGGGCGACGTGGCCCGCGGCCGCGCTGGGGTCGGATCGCCCTCGTGGCCGGGGTCGCGGTGCTGGTGCTGGCGCTCCTCGCCGGCGTTGGCGGCTGGCTCTACGCCCGCAACCTCAACAACGACCTGGCCCGCACCGACCCGTTCGCGGAGATCACCGGAGGCCGTCCGGTCAAGCCGGTCGACGGCGCGCTGAACATCCTGCTGGTCGGCAGCGACTCGCGGGACCCGGACGCGCCGGTCGACACCAAGAGTCAGTGGCGTGCCGACACGATCATCGTGATGCACATCCCGGCGGACCACCAGAAGGCGTACCTGGTCTCCATCCCACGCGACCTCTACGTGCCGATCCCGGAGAGTGCCGGCGCGGCCTGCGACTCCGGTGACCGCGCGAAGATCAACGCGGCGTTCGCGTTCGGCGGCCTGCCGCTGGCGGTCCGCACGGTGGAGTGCTTCACCGATGTTCGGATCGACCACGTGATGGCGATCGACTTCGGTGGGTTCAAGGAGGTCACCGACGCCCTCGGCGGGGTGGACCTGAAGGTGGAACGGACCATCACGTCGATCCACAAGCCGTACCGGACGTTCACCAAGGGCACGAACCACATGGACGGCGCGGAGGCTCTGGACTGGATCCGGCAGCGTAAGCAGTTCCCGGACGGGGACTTCGCCCGGATGCGGCACCAGCAGGAGTTCCTGCGGGCGCTGATGGACAAGGCGGCGAGCAGCGGCACGCTGGCGAACCCGAAGAAGCTCAACGATTTCCTCAAGTCGGTCACCGCGGCCGTAACCGTCGACCAGGGTTTCTCGGTTACAGACATGGCGCTGCAGTTCCGGAACCTGCGCGGTGAGAACCTCACCTTCGTGACCAGCCCGAACTCGGGCAGCGACACGATCAACGGCGAGTCGGTGGTGGTTTCGGACCGGGAGAAGGCGCTCGCCATGTACCGGGCCATGTCGGCGGACACCATGGAGGACTGGGTCACTGCCAATCCGCCGAAGAGCAACGACGGCGGCTGACCGGGGGCGGAGGGCCCGACGGCCGACCACTGGCCCGCCGTTCGGCTCATCGAGTGGCGACGATCGACCGAGTCCGTGGAAGTTGACGTCCGGATTGACCCGAGCTGAACTCGCAAAGTCGAATTGATGTCCGTACAGTGGTGCCGCCCCCTCCTGATCACGAGCTGGAGCACGCATGCCGGTTCAGGCCAGTCGTCGCCCTTCGTCCCCCGGGTCCGCCGCGCCCAGCGGTCGTGCTGCCGCAGCCATACCCGTGCAGGCACGCGCCTCGGGCGGCGGGCCGGGTGCGCGGCCGCCCGGCGTCGGCGGTGGCGGCCCTGCTGGTGGTGGCGGGCCGGCGAAGAAGCGGACCAAGCGCAAGGACCCACTGTGGGCCCGACTGACAGTGGTGTTCGGGGCGGTGCTGATGCTCGGCAGCGGCGTTGGCATCGTCGGCGGCAAGGTGCTGATCGGCCAGGCAACCGGGGACATCGCGCAACGTAACCTGCTGGGCGACGCCGGCAAGTCCGACGCCGAGGGCGGGGCGAGCCTCGACGGTCCGATCGACATGCTGCTGCTCGGCGTGGACGCCCGGGAGCGCTGGGCGGCCGACGACGTGCGCTCGGACAGCATCATCATCCTGCACATCCCCGCCACCCACGACCAGGCGTACCTGATCTCGATCCCTCGGGACACCGAGGCGCAGATCCCTCCGTTCAAGAAGAGCGGCTACGCCGGCGGCACCGGAAAGATCAACGGCGCGTTCCAGGCCGGTGCCGCCAACGGTGGCGGCTGGGAGGGTGGCGCGCAGCTGATGGCGCAGACCATCAAGCGGCTCACCGGGATCAGCTTCGACGGCGCGGCGATCATCAACTTCGGCGGCTTCAAGAACGTCATCGACACCCTGGGCACGGTGCGCATCTGCGTCAGCCAGGAGGTCAAGTCGCTGCACATGTCGTACGTCGACGGCAAGCCGATGTGGAACGCGGACGCCAAGAAGACCGGCAAGCCGCGGACCCCGGTGGTGCACAAGAAGGGCTGCCAGGAGATGGAGGGTTGGGCCGCGCTCGACTACTCCCGGCAGCGCAAGTCACTCAAGAACGGCGACTACGACCGGCAGGCCAACCAGCAGCAGCTGATCAAGGCGATGGCCAAGAAGGCCACCGACGGCGGGATGTTGACCAACCCGGCCAAGATGAACAACCTGATCAAGGCGGCTGGCAAGGCTTTCGTGCTGGACACCGGCGGCGTGGCGATCGAGAACTTCATCTTCACCATGCGCGGGGTCACCGCCAACGAGCTGACCATGCTCAAGACCAACGGCGGCACCTTCCACGCCAACGGCAACAACACCGAGGGCCTGAGCGAAGAGACGATGGCGATGTTCCAGGCCGTCAAGCAGGACAAGCTCGCCGAGTTCGTCTTCACCCACCCCGAGGTGATCTCCACCCGCAAGTGACGACCGGGAGTGGCGGAAAGCCAGCGACGGCGTCGTCACCGCCCGTAGCCTTGACGTGAGCAGGTTTCACGTGCGGCTGCGGGGAGGCGGTCACGTCCAGGTGGGGGCGGAACACGGCGGGCCGGAGCGCACCGGCACCGTCCACCCCCGCACGCCCCGCCCGCGGGTCGCGGATCATGCTCGGCATCGGCCTGGCCCTCGTCCTGCTGGCCGGGCTCGCCATGGTCGGGCTCAAGACGCTCAGCAACCGGTACGACCGAACGGTGACCAAGGAGCAGTTGCTCGACGCCGACGCCCGCACCGACCGCACCGACCTGGACGGGCCCCTCAACTACCTCCTGGTCGGCTCGGATCGCCGACCGGGCGACAGCGGGCCGGACCAACGCTCGGACACCATCCTCATCGTGCACGTACCCGCCGGGCAGCGGGAGGCGTACCTGGTGTCCATCCCGCGTGACCTGCTGGTCGCCATCCCGCCCGGAAACGGCTTCGGCGGCGGCCAAGACAAGATCAACGCGGCGTACGAGCACGGCGGAGGTGGGCAGGCCGGCGCCCGTCTGCTCTCCGCCACCCTGCACCGGCTCACCGGCATCCGGTTCGACGGCGCCGCACTCATCGACTTCTCCGGCTTCCGCAAGGTCATCGACCTGCTCGGCGGGGTGGAGATGTGCGTGGACACCGAGGTCCGCTCGATCCACACCGACCGGGTCTTCCCCACCGGCTGTCAGCGCATGGACGGGGCACAGGCGCTGGACTACGTACGACAGCGCTACGACCTGCCCGGTGGCGACTACGACCGACAGCACCACCAGCAACAGTTGCTCCGGGCGATGCTGGACAGCGCCGGCAAGGCGGACCTGCGCAGCAACCCGGTCAAGTTCGACCAGGTGCTCCGGGCGGTCGGCGGGTCGTTGACGGTCGACACCAACGGCGTACCCCTGGAGGATCTGCTCCTCGCGCTGCGCGCGCTGCCGCCCGACGGGATGCGCGGCGTCCAGGTGCCGTCGTCACCGCAGACCATCGACGAGGTCTCGTACGTGGTGCTGGACAACGGGGGCAACGGGCTCTTCGAGGCGGTTCGCGGCACTCGGGTGCCGGCCTGGGCACAGGCCAACCCGCGCTGGGTGACCCGGTTGTGACGGTGGCGACGGCCCTGTCGGTGCCGATCCGGCCGACGAGGATCTAGTGTTGCTTCCTGTGTTCGGACCCCAGGTTCCCACCGTGCCCGTGACCGAGATCGACGACGAGACCTACCTGCTGGATGTGCGGGAGGCCGACGAGTGGGCCGCCGGCCACGCTCCCGCCGCCCACCACCTGCCGATGATGGAGTTACCGGCACGGATGGCCGAGGTGCCCACCGACCGGGACGTGGCCGTCGTCTGCCGCTCCGGCGGGCGTTCCGCCCAGGTCGTCGCCTACCTGGTCAACAACGGGTGGGACCGGGTGCGTAACGCCGACGGTGGGATGCGCCAGTGGGCGGCGGTCGGCCGACCGGTGGTCGACGCGGACGGGCAGCCCGGCCAGGTCATCTGAGGCGGGCGGGATGGGCGGCCCACTGGTCTTCGCGCACCGCGGCGCCTCGTACGACCTGCCCGAGCACACCCTCGCCGCGTACCTGCGCGCTCTCGACGAGGGCGCCGACGGGCTGGAGTGCGACGTCCGGCTGACCCGGGACGGGCACCTGGTGTGCGTACACGACCGTCGACTCGACCGCACCAGCAACGGTCGCGGTCTGGTCAGCGCGCGAACGCTCGCCGAGTTGGACGCGCTGGACTTCGGCTCGTGGCATCCGGGCAGCGCACCGACCGGCGACCTGCCGCCGGACGAGTCGCACACGCGGTTGCTGACCCTGGCCCGGCTGTTGGACGCCGTACTCGACGCGGGTCGGCCGGTCCGGCTGCTGGTGGAGACGAAGCACCCGTCGCGCTACGGCTCGAACGTGGAGCGACGACTGGTCACCATGCTGCGCCGGTACGGGCTGGCCGACCCGGCGCCGGACGACCCGGTGCAGGTCACCGTCATGTCGTTCTCGCCGCTGGCGGTCCGCCGGGTCCGGGAGCTGGCCCCGACCCTGCCCACCGTGCTGTTGCTGGAGGGGTTGCCACGCTGGTTGCGGCTGGGTCGGCTGCCGTTCGGCACCCGGATCGCCGGGCCGGGCATCGGTCTGGTCCGGGGTCGGCCGCAGCTGCTGCCCGCACTGCGTGCGGCCGGCAACCAGGTGTACGTCTGGACGGTCAACGAACCGACCGACCTGGAGCTGGTGCTGTCCGCCGGGGTCGACGGGATCATCACCGACCGGCCGGCGTACGCCCTCGCCCGACTGGGCCGCTGACTCGGCCGGGGGTGTCCGAATCCGAGTCGACCGGGCAGACTCGGCACATGCCGGAGCGTATCGATTTTCCCGCTCTCCTCGGCGGCCACACAGTCGTCATCGAGATGATCAACTCTGGGGACGCGGGCCTGCCGGTCCTCACCCAACTGCTCCGGGTGGCCCAGCCGGCGATCGGTGCGACAGGCATGGCGTTCGTCGAGTTCGGCCCGACCGGCGGTCGGGTGATCTCCGCGACCGGCGCCGCGGAGTGGGCCCTCGGCCGTCCGCTGGCGGTCGACGACCCGGACACCGTCTGCCTGCTCGCCGGGCCTCGGGCACGCCAGGTGCGGGTGGGCCACCTCAACGGCAAACTGGCCGCCGAGCTGGCCGGCAGCGACCTGCGCTGGATGGTGGTCTCCCGGGCGGAGATCGGCGGCCACACCGTGGGCAGCCTGCACGCGCTCTACCCGGGCGACGGCGAACCGGGCCCGGAGCAGCAGGGGGTGGTCGCCTACCTCGCGTCCTGCGTCGCGCACATGTACGGCGACCAGAGCGGCCTGCCGGTGCACGGTGACGGCCCGGTGGTGGCGGCACTAGCCGACGGGTTGGCAGTCGTCGACCGGGACGGGCACGTCCGACTGTGGAACCCGGCCGCCGCCCAGGTCACCGGCCGGGCGGCCGAGCAGGCGCTGAGCCGCCCCCTGCCGTTCCCGCTGCCGCCCTCCGGTCAGGTGCGGGACCACCGGATGCCGGACGGCCGCTGGCTACGGATCACCTCCGGCGACCTGCCCGGCCCGGGCACGCTCCGGGTGGTCACCTTCCGCGACATCACCGACCAGCAGCAACGCGACCACGACCGCGATCTGTTCGTCGCCGTGACCAGCCACGAGCTACGGACGCCGGTCACCGTGATCAAGGGGTACGCGGACACGCTCACCGACCACTGGGAGTCGCTGACCGAGGTGGATCGGCGGCAGGCCGCCCGGGTGATCGGGCAGCGCGCCAACGAGCTGGCCCGGTTGGTCGACCGTCTCCTCTCCTCGGCCGCCGAGGCGGGGCCGGGCGACGAACCGGCGACACCGTTCGACCTCGGCGAGGCGCTGCGTGCCGCAGTCGTCGACCTGCCCGCGGAGTTGCGCCGTCGGCTGGTGCTGCTGCTCCCGAACGACCTGCCCAAGGCGCTCGGTCACCGGCCCAGCCTGGCCACGGTGTTGACCGAGTTGACGACCAACGCCGGCAAGTATTCTTCACCGGACTCCCCGATCGAGATCACCGCCTCGGTCGACGGCCAACTGGTAGCGTTCCGGGTCAGCGACCGGGGCATCGGCATTCGACCGGAGCACGTGGAGCGCGCGTTCGACAGGTTCTGGCAGGGCGAGTCCGGCGACCGACGCGGCTACCCGGGGGCGGGTCTCGGCCTCTATCTCGTCCGCCGGATCGTTGAACAACAGAATGGATGGGTATCCCTACGTCCGAGAACGGGCGGCGGTACGGTCGCAGAGGTGCGACTACCCCGCTGTTGACCGAGGTGGCGCGACGTGGAGGCGACGGTGGCAGCGGCAGTGACGGATCGGGCATGGTGCGTGGTGGTTCCCCACCATCCGGCCGGGGCACGGCTGGCCCGGCACCGGCTCGCCGACGAGCTGGCGGACGTCGTACCCCCGACGCTCCTCGCGGATCTGATCGCGGTGCTCGCGGAGCTGGTGGGTAACGCGGTGCGGCACGCCCGGCCGCTGCCCGGCGGAGTCATCCGGGTCGCCTGGCGGCTACGGTCCTCGGCCGAGGGTCCGCTGATCCAGTTGCGGGTCACCGACGGCGGCGCGAGCACCGGCCCGCGGATCCGGACGGCCGGCCTGGACGCGGCGGACGGTCGCGGACTGCACATCGTCGCCGGTCTGGCGACCCGCTGGGGGGCCGAACGGGACGGCATGGGCCAGCGCGTCTGGGCGGAGTTCGATCCGGCGCCGACACCCCGACCCGGCCTGGTGCCGGCGGGCTGAACCCCGCCGAACGCCCCCGGGTGGTGGCGACTTCGGTGGCCGCCGGGCGGAGGTCGGGTGGGTCCGGCCCACGGCGAGCCGGTCGGGCCTCTAGGCTGTGACGCCGTGAGCAAGCGTCGAAAGAGCCAGCGCACCGCCGCCGACACCGCCCCCCGCAAGGACAAGGTGCGGGACATCTTCGTGCCGCGTCCGTTCGACGGGTTGGTCGACGAGCCCGAGTGGATCGCCCTGCGCGAGCTGGTGCCGGCGGCCTCCGCGCCGCTGCGACTGGCACCCGCCCTGGTCGAGGAGTTCGGCGACCGGTCGGCGACGCTCGCCACGGTGCTGCCGATGGCCGCGCCGGCGATCACCAAGCCGGACGGCCGGGTGCTCATCGGCCTTCAGCGCCACCAGCAGTCCGGTGACGTCTCCCGGGACCTGGCCGAGGCGCTGCTCTGCGCCCTGCGGACCGAGCCGGGCGGTCAGGTGTCCGTGCCCCCGTTGCCCGGCCCCGGCCCACGCCTGCAGGACATCCTCGTGGACGGCCCACTGGACGTCAGCATGCACGAGGGCTTCGAGTTCTGGCTCGACCCCGGGGCCGCCGACGACCCGACCGTCCAGGCGTCCCTGGAGCGGGCGAACGCGGCCGTCTACCCGACGGTACGGCTGACCGCGGCGAAGGCCGCGTACTGGTGCCAGGTGCCGGAGAAGGCGCACGTGCGCTGGGTGTTGCCGGACGACGAGGACGCCGCCCTGGACGCGCTGGCCCGTCTCGGCGCGGCCGGCTCGCTGACGCTCGGCGAGCAGACCAAGTTCGCCGGCATGTTCCGCGCGCACGGCCGCCTGGTCCCGGTGTGGGACCTGCCGGAGGAGACTCCGGCGACGGACTGGGAGGACCCGGTGGCGCAGTTCGCCAAGCGCTACGCGGAGGCACTGGCCGCCGACGGCCCACTGGACGCCGCCGGCCGACGCGCCCGCCAGGGTCTACTCGGTCGCCAGCTCACCCTCCGCTGAGCCGCGGAAGGGCGCCTATTCCGGCGAGGGTGCCCTTCCCCGCAACGGGTCGCGGGTGATCGGGCAGGACATGCAGCGTGGGCCGCCCCGGCCGGAACCCAACTCGGACCCGGCGATCGGGATCACCTCGATACCGGCCCGCTCCAACTGGGCGTTGGTCTCGGTGTTGCGCTCGTAGCCGACGCAGAGTCGAGGCGCCAGGGCGAGGGTGTTGTTGCCGTCGTCCCACTGCTCGCGTTCCGCGGTGACCGGATCCAGCCCGGTGTCGATGACCCGGAGCACGTCGAGGTCCATCGCGTCGGCGGCGGCGCGCAGGAACGGCGCCGGACCGTCCACCCGCGGGTCCGCACCGTCCGCTCCGGCGATCACGGTGTACGCGGACAGCGTGCTCGCGATGTTGGGGTACATCAGTACGGCGTCCACGTCGACCATCGTGCAGACCGTGTCGAGGTGCATGGTGGCGCGTTTCTGCGCGATCGGCACCACCAGGATGGTGTGGGCCAGACCGGCCGCGAAGACCTGCCTGCCGAGGCGTTCGGCACCGGCCGGTGTGGTCCGCTCGCCCACCCCCACCGCCAGCACCCCGGGCGCGAGCAGCAGCACGTCCCCGCCCTCCAGGTGTTCCAGGTTCGGGCGGTAGACGAACTCGGTACCGGCGAACCGTGGGTGGTGACGGTAGATGGCGTCGGTCAGGGTGGTCTCGCGGCGGCGTGCGGGCATCGCCAAGCTGGTGACACCGACCCGGTCGCCGATCCAGAGCGACGAGTCGCGGGTGAACAACAGGTTCGGCAACGGATCGATGACGAAGTCGTGCCTGTTCATCAGGGTGTAGACCAGCCCGCCCGGTCGTTCCGAGCTGATCCGCAGCTCCTCGTGGGCCAGCCCGGCGGTGAGCACGTCGGCCAGGGCCGCCGGGTCCAGGTAGGAGAGGTGGTCGGAGACGCGGGCGCGCAGGGTGTCCCCGAGTCGCCGGGAGCGCAACACCTGTTCGGTGAGTTCGGCGCGGGCGTCCGCCACGGCGAGTGTCTCGGCCAACAGGGTGGCCAGGTAGAGCACCTCGACCCCGCGTTGGCGCAGGGCGGCGGCGAAGGCGTCGTGCTCCTCCTGGGCGCGCCCGACCCAGGGGATCGCGTCGAACAGGAGCGAGTCGTTGTTGCGCGGGGTGAGCCGGGCCAGTTCGGGGCCGGGCCGGTGCAGCAGCACTGTGCCGAGCCGGCCGACTTCACTGTCGACGTAGTGGGTCACTCCCGCAGCGTAGGGCAGGGTTTGGCGGCATCCGACAAAAGAACTGTGGATGAATATGGCATTCATCCACAGTCATTCCGGCGCTCCGGCTTGCCGAACACCGGGAGTGACAACGTAGGGTAGTGGGGACATAACTTCGAGGGACCTTTTGCCGGAGGTCACGATGACTGTCTTTCCCGCACGACGAGCCGTACCGTCCGCCCGGGCACTGCCGCCCGTCGCGGTGCCACACCCCCGGGTCGAGTCGCCGGGGGTTCTCGCACCAGTCCGTCCGACACCCCTCGAATGGGCCCGCCGTCGTCGGGCCGAGCGGGGTGCGCGTCGCCTGGAGGCGGCCGGCGCGCGGGCACTGGGCCAGCTCGACCACCTCGGGCCCGCCTGGCACGTCATCGAGTGGCCGCGTACGGACGTGACAGACGTCCTCGACCACGGTCAGGACGACCGTGCCGGGTTCCTCGCCATCGGGCCGAGCGGCCTCTTCGCGGTGACCATCGCCGACCACGGTCGGGCCAGGGTGCTCGTCGCCGGCGACGTCGTGCAGATCAACGGCAAGCGTCCCCCGTACGTGGCCGAGTCCCGCCGGGACGCCAAGCGGGCCAGCAAGGCCCTCTCCGACGCGGTGGGGCTGCCCGTCCCGGTGACTCCGGTGCTGACCTTCGTCGGCTCCGGCGTGATCAGTGTCTACGGCCTCCCTAAGGACTGTCTGATGGCCACCCACCGGGAGCTGGACCGGCTTCTCGTGGCTGGTGGCAGCCGGATCAGCCCGGCCACGGCCGAGAAGCTCTCCCGGGTCGCACAGCACCCCAGCACCTGGTTGAACGGCACGTACCGTCCAACGGCCGACTACCGGTGGTACGACGAGGGCCGAACGGCCGCTGACAAGCCGGCCCACCGCCGGTAACGTCACCGGCGACGCCACGCGGCTCCGGTCCCCCCGTTCACCTCACCGGTTTCGCGCCGTCACCAGCCGCGTCGGTGCAGACTGCGCGGTCCGGTGACCCGGTGCGCTCGGTGATTCCGTCGGCGACCCGCTAGCGTGGACAGTCGATCGGTGCACATAGGAGGCGCGGTGGCCCACGTCGAACTTTCGCTCTCGGAAGCGTTCGTGCCGGCGGCGCGAGCCTCGACAGAGCCGGAGTCCGACAATGTCGGCCAATGGTCCTCGACGGTGTCCCGGGCCGACGAGCCGTGCCTGCTGATCGACGCCGACACGAGGGTGGTGGCGATCTCCACGGCCGGCTGCGAGCTGCTCTGCCTGGGCGAGCCGGGCGGTCTGATCGGGCGGCCACTACTCGACGGCGGGTTGCGCCTGCTCGACTTCACCGCCAACCGGGGCGTGCTGACCGAGGCCGAGATCGACAAGATCCCGCCCCTGCTGGCGCTCTCGTCCGGCCGACTCGCTCGTGGGTTACTCCGAGTGCAGGCCGCCTCGCCTAGCAGCTCCGACGCGACCGTCGACGCGATCTCCACGCCGGTGCTCACCGACGGCGCCGTCGCCGGCTCGCTCACCTTCTTCTCTGAGGTCTGACCTGCGGCGGAGTGTGTCGTTCACCGCACGCGGCGATGCTCGGAGGAGCCCTCGCGCAACCCGTAAAGTGCCATCATGCTCGATATCGCTCTACTGCCCGGGGAATACGCTGTGTGTCGGCTGGCGGCCGGCACCCCGCTGCCGGAAGCGATGTCGAACGGCCTCGGTGACACCGACGTCGTCACGGTGAGCTGGACCTCCGACGGGATCTCGGTGATCTGCCCGACGGATCGGGCTCCGGCGCAGACCGTGGTGGAGACCGTGTGGCGCTGTCTCCGGGTCACCGCGTCCGCGGAACCGGGCGGAGTCGGCAGCCTGGCCGCGCTCGTCGACCCGCTGGCCGAGGCACGGGTCAGCGTGGTCACCTTCTCCACCTTCGACACCGACTACCTGTTGGTGCCGGCCGTCCGGCTGACCGAGGGCACGGCCGCGCTACAGCGCGCCGGGCACCGGGTCACCGGCTGATCTTCACCCCCGAGGGCCGCTCACCCTACGATGGGCTCGGCCACCCCGGCCGTGACGAATTCTCCGATGTCCCGAGGATCGGCCCGTGCCGTTCACCCCACCCCGCCCCGCGCCTCCCCCGGCGCGGACGACGATCCACGTCCCGCCGGCGACCCGCTCCCGGACGACCGGCCACGCCCCCGCACGCACCCTGGCGGTCACGCTCGCGGTGTTCGCCGTCGCGGCGCTGTCCGGGTGTGGCGCGCCTCCCGGGGTGAGGACGCCGACCGCCCTGCCCACCGGCAGCGCGTCTGCACCGGCGCCCGGCCCGAGCATCGCACCCACCACCCCACCGGTGACCGCGCCGCCCTCCGTTCCGGTCACGCCGACCACCGACGCCGGGTCGGTCGCGACGGCCTGCCGCAACGGGCCGACCGGGCAGCGGGTGGTGCAGTTGCTCCGTGGCCGGGCCGGGGTGCTCCCGGCCAACGTCCGGGTCCAGGTCCGCACCGGGCCACTCTGCGCCGCCGACTGGCAGTTCACCGTGCTGGCGGTGACCGGGCACGAAGAGCTCCAGGTGGTCACCCGGGGCCGGGCGAGCGCCCCGGAGCTGGTCACCGCCGGCACCGACGTCTGCACCATCGAGGTACGCGCCGCCGGGCCGCCCGGAATCCGCGCCCTGGCCTGTGAGGCTGGTCCGGCCACCCGGCCGGGTGCGTAGGCTGATCGGCATGCCGGGAACACCGCCGACACGCTTCGTCTACCTCGGGCCGGAGGGGACCTTCGCCGAGCAGGCCCTGCGCTCCGTCCCCGCCGCCGAGCGCGGCACCCGTACGCCCGCCCGTAGCGTCGGGGAGGCTCTGGACAGCGTCCGGGCCGGGGACGCCGACGCCGCGCTGGTGCCCTTGGAGAACTCGATCGGTGGCGCGGTGGGCGTCACGCTGGACGAGATGGCCGAGGGCGAGCCGCTGGTGATCACCCGGGAGGTGATCCTGCCGGTGGAGTTCGTGCTCGGTGCCCGACCGGGCACCTCGTTGACGTCGATCCGGACCGTGGCGGCCCACCCACAGGCGTCCACCCAGTGCCGAGGTTGGCTGCGTGACCATCTGCCGGACGGCGTGGTGGTCGACGTGCTGTCCAACGGGGCCGCTGCCGCCGGTGCCGGGGCGGGCGAGTACGACGCGGCGATCTGCGCACCGATCGGGGCGGCCCGGCACCGGCTCGCGATCCTCGCCGACAAGATCGCGGATCACCCCGACGCGGTGACCCGGTTCGCGCTGGTGTCCCGGCCGGGGCCGCCCCCGCCGCCGACCGGCGACGACCTCACCTCGCTCGCTGTCTACATCGCCCACGACCGGGTCGGCGCCCTGCTGTCGGTGCTCATGGAACTGGCCGTGCGCGGGGTCAACCTGACCCGGATCGAGTCCCGCCCGACCGGTGAGGCCCTGGGCCGGTACGTCTTCTTCCTGGACTGCACCGGGCACGTGGCCGACGTACGCCTGGGCGAGGCGCTGCAGGGGCTGCGCCGGGTCTGCGCCGACGTCCGCTTCCTGGGCTCGTACCCCCGGCACCGGTGGGCCGAGACGGCCGGCGAACGGCCGGTGCCCGCGCCCGCCGGCCTCTCCGACGTCGACTACGCCGACGCGGCGGCGTGGTTGGCTCGGCTGCGCACCGGCGAGTTGACCTGAGCGGGCCGGGCGCCCCGGTTCCGGGAGCGCCCCGCCCGGCGGTCAGCTCAGCAGACCGCCGAGCAGACCGCCCTCCTGCTGCTGTTGACCGCTGCCCATGACCGGCGGCTCCTCGGACGGCTGCACCACGACGAAGCCCTGACCGGCGAAGCTCATCGTGAACGATTCACCGGTGCGGCGACCCAGCAGCGTGCCGAGGCCCAGTTGCTCGGCCCGGTGGTAGCCGGTCTGGAGGCTGGCCGACCAGCAGACCGCGGCCTGCGGGTCGACGTACGTGGGGGCGTCCACGTTGAGCACGACCGGGGTGCCCTTGGTGGTGATGGCGATCCGTCCGTAGCCGCTGAAGACGCAGTTGAACAGGCCGGACGAGGAGGCCATACCGGCGCCGCCGACCATCCTGATGTCGTACTGGAGGGTCGAGTCGAAGGCGAGCACGCTGGAGCCGTTGATGGAGAGTGCGTCACCCGGCTCCAGGTCGATGATGTGCACGTCCTTGGCCAGCTCGGCGAGGAAGACGTCACCCTGGCCGGAGACCTTCATCAGCGGGACACCCTCGCCGGTGAGCTTCTGCTTGAGGAACTTGCCGAGGCCGCCCGAGCCGAGCGCCTGGAACTGCACGTTCCCCTGGTAGGCGACCATCGAGCCGACCCGGGCCATCGCCTCGCCGTTGAGTTCGATCTTCAGCATCTTGGAGTTCTGCAGCCGCATGCCGGGCTGAGCGGACTCCTTCTCCAGGTTCTCCGAGGAGAACAGCTCGCTGCGCATGAAAGGTGCCTCCTGACAGGGATTCGCGGTCGCTGCACCGACGGTAGGTTAAGGGGGCAACCACGGCACGGGTGGCGCGGCGACCGCCGGCCCCCCGGGGGGTCAGCCCCAGCCCAGTGCGTGCAGTCGCTCGTCGTCGATGCCGAAGTGGTGGGCGATCTCGTGCACCACGGTGACCGCCACCTCGTCGACGACGTCGTCGTCATCGTCGCAGATCCGCAGGATCGGGTGTCGGTAGATGAAGATCCGGTCCGGCAGCACGCCGGAGTAGTCCCAGCCACGGCTGGTGAGGGCGTGGCCCTCGTAGAGGCCGAGCAGGTCTTGCTCGCCCGGCGGCGGGTCGTCCTCGACGAGGATCACCACGTTGTTCATCAGGCCGAGCAGCTCTTCGGGCACCTCGTCGAGGGCCTCGCCGACCAACTCCTCGAAGCGCTCGCGGGTCATCTCCACCGGCACCTCACCCATTCTGCCCGATGGCGGGTCCGGCCCGCCGGGTCAGCGGTGCGGCCGACCGGCTCCGCGGGTCACGGAGAGAGCGACCGCCCGGGGTGGGCGGAGACTCTCTCCGTGGTCGAGCGGTGTCGGATCGACCGGCTCAGGAAGCCAGGCGCGCGTTGAGGGTGATCTCGGCACCCGGCGAGAGCAGTCGGGAGATCGGGCAGTTGGCCTTGGCGGCCTCGGCGAGCTTCTGGAACTCCGCGTCGTCGATGCCCGGAACCTGGCCGACGGTCTCCAGGTCGATGCGGGTCACGGTCATCCCGGCGTCGGTCTTGTCCAGGTGGACCTTCGCGGTGGTCTCGACCGAGGTGGGCGTCGAGCCGGCGTCGGCGAGGGCCTTCGAGAACGCCATCGAGAAGCAGCCCGCATGCGCGGCGGCGATCAGCTCCTCCGGGTTGGTGCCCTCGCCCTCCTCGAAGCGCGACTTGAAGGAGTAGTTGCCGGACAGGCCACCCTTACCGGTGCGGACGGTGCCGGCACCCTCGGTGAGATTGCCCTGCCATTGTGCTGAAGCGGTACGGATAGGCATGCAGAGAACGCTAGCGGAAAGGTGACCGCCGAGCGACCGACCGGCGCGGACGCACGCCCTGCGATCCCCGTCACGCGCCGCCGGCTGTGCCATGATTCGACCCAGGTCCGTGACCGGCGGAAGGATGTCCGATGCCCGAGGAGCTACCGATCCCACGGCAGGGCGACCGGTCCGACGGTCCAGCCGTCATCGAGTGGGGTGCCGACGACGATCCGACTCCGCGCGGCCGGTTCGGTTGGTCGGTGGCCGGGTTCGTGCAGGACCCTCGGCTGCCCCTGCTGCTGGCCGGTCTGGGCGCGGTGGCCGGGGTCGCGTCGATGGTCGGCGAGTGGTTGGTGATGAGCCTCCCGAACGCTGGGCCGGAGGGGGACACCACGATCGAGGTGCCCGCCGGGGTGTCCGAGGTCGGCGGCTTCGGTACCGGCTACCTGGTGGGGCTCCTCGTCCTGGTCTGCACGGTGGCACTCGCGCTGCGCGGCACGGCGGCGGTGCGGTCGAACGCCCGGCTGGTCGGTCTGACCCTGGCCGGTGCGCTGCTGGCGTTGCTGGTCGCCGCAACGGCCACCCTCAACGACTCCGGCCAGCGGACCTTCTTCTACTCGACGCAGGACGGCTTCCGGACGGAGTACGGCCGGGGTCTGGTGATGGCGTTCGCCGCCTGTGTGCTGCTCGGCGCGGCGCTGCGGCTGGCGTCGAACACCACGCCCGCACCGGCGGGCGACGAGCAGGCGGGAGACGGCTCAGCGGCACGCGGCTGGCGCCGCCGGCACCGTGGCCCGGTCGACGACGGCCTCCCCGGCCCAGCCGACCTGACCGTCACTCCCGCCACTCCCTTCGCCCGCCCGGACAACCAGACCTGACCCGTCCCGGGCCGCTGCCCCCCGGCGACCGCCGGTTGGCCCACTCCAGGTCGCCGAAGTGGGGGTGTCCGGCACCGCAACGCCCCCGAGTCGCCGACCTGGAAGTGGATCACGCGGTGGGCACCTCCGACTGATGGCCGGACGTCTGCCGTCGTTGGTGACCGATTCGCCTGGAAGACATGGTTGGGGCCCTTTTCCCGAGGTACGGTTGCTGCCCGCCGTCACGCCGGGCCTCGGCTTCCCGACCGCACGGCAGGCTGCGACGGCGGCGGGCGAAGGAGGAACGATGACCCGCCCGGGACTGCCCAAGCTGATCGCGACCGACCTCGACGGGACGCTCGTCCGCAGCGACGACACCGTCTCCGCGTACACCCATGGGGTGCTCGACCGGGTGCGGGCCGCCGGGATTCCGGTGGTCGGCGCGACCGGTCGCGGCCCTCGGCTGACCGAGTTGACCCGCAACGACATCCGCGCCGCCGACTTCCTGGTGATGGCCGGCGGCGGGCGGGTGGTCGACCAGAGCGACCCGTCGGGCCCGGTGGTGTTGCGCGACGAGCGGCTCCCCGCCGAGGTGCTGGCCCGGCTGCTCGCCGACCTGGAGGCCGAGGTCGGGCCGCTGACGGTGATGGTCGAGGCGTCCGACGAGCACGACGCCCCGCTCTGGGGTGACTACCACGAGAGTTGGCCCTACCAGGACCGGTTCGAGGCGCGGAGCCGCGCGGAGTGCCTCTCCTGCGACGTGATCAAGGCGTTCGCCCGGACCGCCGACCACCACGTGGACGAACTGCTGGCGGTGGCCCGCCGGATCGTCTCACCGCAGGTCGCCACGCTCACCCAGGCCGGGCTCGGCTTCATCGAGATCTGCCCGCCCGGCGTGGACAAGGCGAGCGGGTTGACCGTGGTGGCGCAGACGCTCGGGGTCGACCCGGCCGATGTGCTGGTCTTCGGCGACATGCCCAACGACCTGCCGATGTTCGAGTGGGCCGGCTGGGCGCGGGTGGCGGTGGCCAACGCGCACCCGGACGTCCGTGCCGCCGCCGACGAGGTGACCCTGCGCAACGACGACGACGGAGTGGCGGTATATCTGGACCGGCTACTGTCCCGGTGATGGGAGAGACACCCCGCCTGATCGCCACCGACATCGACGGCACGCTGATCCGCGACGACCACACCGTCAGCCCACGCACCGCCGACGTGCTCGCGCGGATCTCCGCGCGAGGCACGCCGGTCATCCTGGTCACCGGCCGTCCGGTCCGCTGGCTCAAGATGGTGTACGACCAACTGGCCGAGCCCCTACCGGCGGTCTGCGCCAACGGGGCCGTGGTCTACGACCCGGTCGACGACGAGGTGCTCCGCGCCGACCCGCTCGCGCCGCAGCACCTCGCCGAGGTGGCCCAGCGGCTACGCGCCGAGGTGCCCGGGATCAGCTTCGCCGTGGAGATCCTGGACAGCCGGCAGATGCGGCACGAGGCGCACTACCCACTGCGCTGGGATGTCGACCCGGAGGGCATCCGAGCGATCGAGACGCCGGAGGAGTTGCTCTCCCTTCCGGCGGTGAAGCTCCTCGCCCGAGCCGGTGAGCAGGACCCGGACGCCTTCGCCGAGCTGATCGCCACCGCCGTGGCGGGGCTCGCCGAGGCCACCCACTCGTCGTCGTCCGGCCTGGTGGAGATCTCCGCGGCCGGAGTCACCAAGGCGGCGGGCCTGGCCTGGTACTGCGATCGGATCGGGGTGGACGCCGCCGACGTGGTGGCCTTCGGCGACATGCCCAACGACGTGCCGATGCTGACCTGGGCCGGGCGGGGCGTGGCGGTCGCCAACGCGCACCGCGCCGTCCTGGCGGTCGCCGACGAGGTGACGACGACGAACTCCGAGGACGGCGTGGCGGCGTACCTGGAAAAGATCTTCGGGGTGGGCTGAGTCGGTCAGAGGTACTGGCCGGTGCTGTGGCCCTCACCGCCGCCGGGCTGGCCGATGCCCGACGGCATCCCGGGGACCATCCCGCCGGGGCCGCTGGGCAGAGCCTGGCGGCCCCCGCGCATCTGCTCCAACTGAACCCGCGCGGCCATCTGCTGAGCCACCAGGGCCGCCTGGATGCCGTGGAACAGGCCCTCCAGCCAACCGACGAGCTGGGCGTGCGCGATCCGCAACTCGCCCTCGCTGGGGGTCTTGTCCTCGGTGAAGGGCAGCGAGATGCGCTCCAACTCGTCCCGAAGCTCGGGGGCGAGGCCCTCCTTGAGCTCGACGATCGACCGCTCGTGGATCTCCCGCATCCGGTTGCGGCTGGCGTCGTCGAGAGGTGCCGCCTTCACCTCCTCGAGCAACTGCTTGATCATGCTGCCGATCCGCATCACCTTGGCCGGCTGTTCGACCAGGCGGGTCGGGTCTTCGCCCTGCCCCTCGTCGGTCTGCATCGTGCCGATCGGCTGCCCGTCCGGGCCGACCACCACAACGGTGCCGGAGTGGCCGGAGTCGTCGGTGCCGGGCTCGTCTTGTCCAGCGGAACGCGCGTCGGTCATGGGGTCCATCTTTACCCAGCGGTTGCGAACCATGCCGCCCGGGACCTACTCCCGGGGCCGAACCACCCGGCCGGGGCGCGCTACCGTCGCGCCATGCCTGCCGACCCGCGCGCCGTGTTGACCCGGCCCGCGCCGAAACCCGACCGGACCGTCGCGTACGGGGACCACCCGGATCAGGTGGCCGACCTGCGCCGCCCGGCGGGGACCGGCCCGGCCCGGCCGCTGGTCGTCGTGGTGCACGGCGGTTTCTGGCGGGCCGAGTACGACAGACGGCACACCGGCCCGTTGGCCGCGGCACTCGCCGCCGCCGGTCACCCGGTGGCGCAGGTGGAGTACCGGCGGACCGGGCAGCCGGGAGGCGGCTGGCCGGGCACGTTCACCGACGTGCTGACCGGGGTGGCCGAGTTGCCCGCGCTGGCCGCCGACGCGCTGCCGGGCCGGGTGAGCCGGGCCGCGCCGATCCTGCTCGGGCACTCCGCCGGCGGCCACCTGGCGATGTACGTGGCGGCGACCGCCCCGGCGACGGTGGCCGGGGTGCTCGCGCTGGCCCCGGTGGCCGACCTGGGTGAGGCGTACCGGCGGGACCTGGACGGGGGTGCGGTGGCCGCGTTGCTCGGCGGCGGTCCGACCGAGGTCCCGGACCGGTACGCGGCAGCCGATCCACGGATGCTGGTACCCATCCGGACACGCACAGTAGTGATGCACGGCTCGGAGGATCACCAGGTGCCGGCGGAGATGAGCCGGGACTTCGTCGCGGGGGCCCGTGCCGCAGGATCCGATATCTCCCTTGTTGAACTGCCCGGATGCGAGCATTTCGGGCTGATCGATCCGGAGTCGCCGGCGTGGCCTCAGGTCCTCGTTATGTTGCGGTCCCTGCACGATGATCACTAGCCATTGACGCAGCGTCGCGGACCAGGTAGAACGCCGGAGGGGCGGTGTTCGGCCCTGCAATGCTTCCTGGAAGGAACTCGGTGTCGCAGATGAATCGCAGGCGGGCGCTCCAACTGTTGGCCGCGCTCGGTACGACCGGGTTCGTCGCCGGATGTGGCTCCGACACCGACGCCCAACCGGCCGCTGACCTCAGCCCGGTCAAGATCGGTCTGATCACGCCGCAGGGCGGCGGGTTCAAGAGCATCGGCGACGACATCACCAACGGTTTCCAGATCTTCCTGGACCTGCACGACCAGAAGTTGGGTGGACACCCGGTCGAGCTGTTGACCGCCGACGAGGGTGACACCGCGAAGACGGGCAAGGCCGCCGTCGAGGGCCTGCTCAAGCAGGGCGTGCTGGCGCTCACCGGCGTGGTCAACTCGGCGGTGATGGTCGGCATCCGGGACACCGTCGAGGAGGCGCGCGTCCCGCTGATCGGCTCGAACGCCTCACCGAGCAGTCTGCAGAGCGTCTTCTACATCTGGCGGACGTCGTACGTGCTGGACGAGGCGGGCCGCGCGCTGGGCCGCTACCTGCGCGACCAGTTGCCGGCCAACGGCCGCGTCGCGATCATCGTGCCGGAGAACGTCGGCAGTCCCGACGTGGTGCGTGGCTTCAAGCAGGAGTTCGGCGCGACCGACTCGCGGATCAGCGACCCGGTGACGTACACGAGCGCCACCGCCAACCCGGGCAAGACCACCTACGCCTCGGACATCAGCAAGGCGCTGGCCAAGAAGCCGACCGCCGTCTTCTGCTTCTTCGCCGGGGCGGCCGCCGTGGAGTTCATCAAGCAGCTTCGGGAGAAGTTCTCCGGGCCCATCTACGCGCCCGGCTTCCTCACCGAGGGCACCGTGCTGGAGAACCTGAAGGAGAACGCGCTGGGCATCCAGACCGCGCTGAACTACTCGGCCGACCTGAACAACACCTCCAACCGGGTCTTCGCCTCGGCCTACCGCAAGAAGCACCAGGTCACGCCCACCACCTACGCCATGGCGTCGTACGACGCGGCACAGGTGCTCGACCAGGCCATCCAGCTGACCGGCGGAAAGCCCACGCCGAAGGACGTCAACCTTGCCCTGGGCAAGATCGGCCAGATCGACAGCCCGCGCGGCATCTGGCAGTTCAACCAGCCGCGCACCCCGCAGCAGAAGTGGTACCTGCGAGAGGTGCAGCGCGACGGTCAGGTCATGTCGAACGTGCTGATCAACGAGCTGGCCACGCTGGGCTGAGCACCCGCCACGACGAGGTCAGGGGCCGGTCTCCCGTTCGGGAAGCCGGCCCCTGGCGTACGAGCTGACGTGCGGTCAGTGCCGCAGCTCGGCGATGCAGCACTTCACACTGCCGCCGCCCTTCTTCAGCTCGGCCAGCTCGACCGGAACCGGGGTGTAGCCGGCGGCCTTCAGCTTGCCCGCGAGGCGGGTCGCCTCGCTGTTGAGCACCACGTTGGCACCGTCGCTGACCAGGTTGAGCCCGAAGGCCATCGCGTCCTCGTCGTCGGCGATCACCGCGTCCGGGAAGAGCTGGGTGAGCACCCGCTGGCTGGCGGCGGAGAACGCGCCCGGGAAGTAGACGACGTTCGAGTCGTCGATCGCCGCGAGCGCCACGTCGAGGTGGTAGAAGCGCGGGTCGATCAGCCGCAGCGACACCACCGGACGGCCCAACGCCTCCTGCGCCTCGGCGTGCGCCGGAATCTCGGTCCGGAAGCCGTGCCCGGCCAGGATGAGCCCGCCGTGCGCCTCCGGCACGTACGCGAAGTCGCCCTCGCCCTCGTTGGTCTCGCTCGGCGCGACGAACCGCCAGCCCTGCGACTCGTAGAAGGCGTGGTGAGCCGCGGCCTCGGCGGCCCGCTGCTCGTGCTTGAACCGTGCGCCGTAGACACTGCCGTCGACGGTGAAGGCGCCGTTGGCGGCGTAGACCATGTCGGGCAGGCCGTGCTCGGGCGTGAGCAGGTGCACCTCGTGGCCGAGGCCGATCAGCGTCTCGCGCAGCCGGTCCCACTGTTTGACGGCCAGGTCCCGGTCGACCGGGGTGGTCACGTCCATCCACGGATTGATCGCGTACTCGACCGCGAAATGCTCCGGCGAGCACATGAGATATGTCCGCTTTCGCGGGAATCGCTGCTGGTTCACGGTCACCAAGAGTAGGTACCGTAGAACTTTGGTAACAGCCACAACCGTTGCTTCCCAGAGGCGGAACGTTGCAGATAGACGCGGTCGACCAGCGGATCATTGCGTTACTCGTCGCGGACGCCCGAGCGTCGTACGCCGACATCGGCACCCGGGTGTCACTCTCCGCCCCAGCCGTCAAGCGTCGCGTCGACCGGCTCCGGGCCACCGGCGTGATCAGGGGATTCACGGCCGTGGTGGATCCGGCCGCCGTCGGGTGGACCACCGAGGCCTTCGTCGAGCTGTTCTGCGCCGGCCGGACGACACCCGCACAGATCGGCGTTGCCACCCGCCGGCACCCGGAGGTGGTCGGCGCCTACACCGTCTCCGGCGAGGCGGACGCGCTCGTACACCTGCGGGCCGCCGACATCGCCCACCTGGAGGCGGCACTGGAACGGTTGCGGGCCGAGTCCTTCGTGACGTCCACCCGCAGCACCATCGTGCTCTCCAGGCTGGTCGAGTCACCGGGCGTGGGCCCGTCGAACGGGGCTTGACCTCAAGCCGGGTTCACCTGCTCCAGTGGTGCGTGCGGACACGACGCGGAGGGGGAGACATGCGGGCGATCTGGCTACACGAGTTCGGCGGGCCCGAGGTGCTGGTGCCCGAAACCACACCCGACCCGACGCCCGGCCCCGACCAGGTGCTGATCGACGTGGCGCACGTGAACATCACCTTCGTCGAGACACAGCAGCGCTCCGGTCGCCCCGGCCCGTTCCGGGTCACCCCACCGCTGATCCCCGGCAACGGGGCCGGCGGAGTGATCACCGCCGTCGGGTCGGACGTCGACCCGACGCTGACCGGGCGTCGGGTGATCAGCGCCACCGGCGGCTCCGGCGCGTACGCCGAACGCGTGGTGGTGGACGCGTCCGCCCCGATCGAGGTGCCCGCCGAACTGGCCCTGGACGAGGCGGTGGCGCTGCTGGCCGACGGGCGTACCGCCATCATGCTGGTCGAGGCGGTGGCTGTCCGGCCGGGTGACCGGGTGCTGGTGGAGGCCGCCGCCGGCGGCGTGGGCAATCTGCTGGTGCAGCTCGCGTCCCGGTCCGGCGCGCGGGTGGTCGGCGCGGCCGGTGGGCAGCGCAAGGTCGAGCTGCTACCCGGCCTGGGCGCCGAACTGGCGGTCGACTACCGCCGGCCCGACTGGCCCGACCTGGTCCGAGCAGCGATGGGCGGAGTCGACGTGGTGTTCGACGGTGTCGGCGGGGCGACGGCTCAGGCGGCATTCGACCTGGTGGAACCGGGCGGTCGCATGATCAGCTTCGGCTTGGCCAGCGGCGAGTGGTCCCCGGTCTCGGCGGAGGTCGCCGCGGCACGGCAGGTCACCCAGATCCGGCCGAACGTGCCACCCGCGCGGCTGCGGGCGTACACCCGGCAGGCCCTGGCCGACGCGGTTGCCGGCCGCCTACGACCGCTGATCGGTCAGCGATTCCCGTTGGAACGCGCCGCCGACGCGCACGCCGCGATCGAAGCGCGCACGACGGTCGGCAAGACCCTGCTGGACAGGCTTTAGAGATACATCCCGGTGCGGTGCTCCGCGTCGTCGCGCCGAACCGGCTTGTCACCCTCGCCGAAGAACCGCTTACCGCCGAACTCGCCGTGCAGACGGTCGTCCAACTCGTCGGCGAGACCGGTCATCACCTGCACCGCGAGCATCAGATGGGTGGCCTGGAAATTGCGGCCGAAGACCGGGATGGACGCCCAGACGGTGTCGTCGGCGCAGTAGAGACGGCCGATCGGCATCCGGTTGGTCAGCTCGGAGAGCTTCACGTAGAGCCGCTCGGTCGGCTCCACCTCGGTGAGGATCGGGGAGAAGACGTCCACCAGGGGTGGGTTGTCCCGCACCCGCACGAAGACCATCGCCGAACCGGCCCGGATGTTGATGTCGCCGTCCGAGTCGACCTGCAACCGGTCGGTGTCCGACTTCAACATCGTGGAGACCACGGTACGGACCCGGTCCGCCAGGTCGAGCACGTCGTCCCGCTCGGCCTGCGCGGCAGCCGCCTCCGCCAGCGCCTCCTCCAGGTCGGCCTCGACATCGGCGTCCGGACCGAACTCGCTGCGCGCCGTGCCCAGCGCGTCCACCGCCAACGGCTCGCCGTCGGCGTCGTGCACCAGGTAGACGAGGAAGGCCGGGTGTGGGGCGCCGTAGACGTCGCGCAGCGTGCGGGAGAGCAACGCGGCGATCCGGGTCGAGTCGGCCGTCGTGGCGTCCAGCCCGAAGGAACCGCCGGAGCCGGCGACCACCCCGGGCGGCGACCACCCGAGCGCGATCATGTCCGCCACCGCGCCCCGGTCCAGTCGGTAGCCGGCCGGCAGCGTGGCGTTGCCGACCGCGCGGGCGGACAGCGCGCCGTCACCGCCCACGTCGACGCTGATCGAGTAGACGGCGTCTCCGGTGCCGGAGGCGGTGGGATCGAGGGTCACGTCGAGGTGCGCGCCCACCGGAAGGTCCCGCAGTCGTACGGCGAGCGCGCGGGCGAACTCCCGCCACGCCTCGGTCACCTTCGCCCGCAGGTCGGTGGTGCTGGGCTCGTCGAGCAGGATCGACTCCGCCGCGCTACCGGGCAGCTCACCGTCCGAGGCCGAGGGGTGGTCAGCCGTCATGATCGCCTCCGTCCGTCACGATCACCCTACCCACGCCACCCGTGCGTCGAATCAGCCCGGACCGGGATCGGACAACGGCGGTCAGGGAGCCGTCGGGTCCGTGGGGTCGGCCCCCAACTCGACCGGCCAGGAGCCGGCCAGCGCTCGGAGCCGGGCCGCGGCGTCCGCCGGGTCAGCACCCCGACCGACGGCCACCCCGAGCAGGTACGCGCTGACCGGCGCGCCCGGCCGCAACACCTGGTGGGCGACGTCGCGAGCCAGATCCAGCACCGCCGGGACGGGCACCCCGGCCGGGTCCAACTCCAACTCGGCGCACGCAGCGGTCACCCAGTCGTCCATCACCGTCATCGCGCCCACTCCTCCGCCCGGCGTACGTCCTCGTCAGTGTCGCAGTCGAACCAGGGCGGCGGGCCCTCGCCGGACCAGGCCACCTCCCGCACCACGAGACCGGCCAGCAGCGCGCGGACCGGGGCTCCGGAGAGACCGCCGTCCCGCTCGGCCGTCAACCGGTCCAGCCCGGCCCGCAACGCGGCGACCCGCCACACGCCGCAGAGTGACTGCCGCCGTCCGTCGCCGTCGACGAAGCACACCCCGTCAGGTCGCCGCTCGCTGCCGAGGCCACTGCGAGCCGACGGTGCCGGAGCGAGGCCGTCGGTCGCCGGTTCGGTGTCGAAGGTCTCCCGGTCGAGGTGGTTCAGCAGGTACCCGATCGCGGCCCGGGTGAGCAGCGGCAGGTCGGCGGCGAGCAGCGCGACCAGGCTGGTGTCGGGGTCCAGCAGCGCCAGGCCGGCAGCCGCCGCGGCGACCGGGCCGCCGCCCGGTGGGTCCTCCCGGACGACCCGCACGCCCGGGGGCACGGCGTCGGCCGGACCGACAAGCACCCGTGGCGTCGCGTCGGTGACGGCGGCGAACACCCGGTCGCGCATCGGCCGGCCGCCGACCGGGAGCGCGGGCTTGTCGACCCCGCCCATCCGGCGGGCGACCCCACCCGCGAGCACCACAGCGGCGTACGTCTCCACCCGGCCACGGTAGCCGCGCCAGCGCCCGATCGTGCCGGTGCCGCTCAGGCCCGCAACCGCCTCCTCCAACTGTGCTGACCCGACCCCTCGCCCCGGTGATCATGAAGTTGTCGGTCAACACGCCGACGACACGCGCGGACAACTTCATGATCGACGCACCAGGACGGGGGCGGGGTGGGGGCGGGGGCGCTTACGGCCGGTGGTCGTGCGGGCGGGCCGGCCTGGGGTGGAGGATGGCGGGATGGGACGGGCAACTGATCGACGGGGCGTACTCCGAATCGACCTGGATGCGGCGACCTCCGGGCGTGGGGCCGTCCGTCGTCCGGACACCCTCGCCGTGGAGGAGCCGCTGGAGATCCGGGTGGGCGCGGCCGGTCCCGGCCGCCGACGGCCGCTCGCCGTCACCATGCGTACGCCCGGCGACGACCTGGACCTGGCGATCGGTTTCCTCCTGACCGAGGGGCTGATCCGGTCGACCGACGACGTGTCGACCGCGCAGCTCTGCGCGGGCGCGGAGACGCCGAACACGTACAACGTGGTGGACGTGGTGCTCGCGCCCGGCGTGCCGGAACCGACCACCGACCCGTCCCGGAACTTCTACACGACCAGTTCCTGCGGTGTCTGTGGCAAGGCGAGCATCGACGCGGTACGCACCCGGTCACTGTTCCCGGTCGCGGCGGACCCGCTGACTGTGCCGGCCACGCTCCTCGCCGACCTGCCCGACCGGCTCCGCGCCGCCCAGCGCGGCTTCGACCGGACCGGTGGACTCCACGCGGCGGGGCTGTTCACCTCCGACGGTGAGCTGGTGGTGCTGCGGGAGGACGTGGGCCGGCACAACGCCGTGGACAAGGTGATCGGCTGGGCGGTCCGGGAACGACGCCTCCCACTGGCCGGGCACCTGCTGCTGGTCTCCGGGCGGGCCAGCTTCGAGCTGACCCAGAAGGCGTGGATGGCGGGGCTGCCGCTGCTGGCCGCGGTGTCCGCCCCGAGCACCCTCGCCGTCGAACTGGCCGACGAGGCGGGGATGACACTGGTCGGTTTCCTACGCGGCCGGACGATGAACGTCTACGCCGGGGCACAGCGGATCAGGGTGGAGCAGTCGGCCTGACGCTCAGCGATCGAGCAGGCCGAACAGGCCGAGTCGGACGGCGGCGTCACGGGCGATCAGGAAACCGGCGATGCCGAGGATCCAGCCGAAGGCACCACCGGCCTTGTTGACGATCCAGTTGTTGAGTCGGGCGAGCACCGGCTCGACCATCGTCGGGCGGGCCGACCTGGCACCCAGCAGGAGGACCGCTGGCAGCACCATGACCAGGCAGTATCCGGCCAGCAGCACCACCACGGTCGCCGAACCGACCCCGGAGGTGGCCAACAGCCCCACCGCACCGAGGTACGGCAGCATGGTCGCCACCTCGGCGAGCGCGGCGAGCAGCGCGAGCCCGACCAACCACCGGGCCGAGGAGTCACCGGCGGTGGCCCGGTCCCGCCATCGCAGCACGCCACCGGTACGCGGACGCCGTTTGCCGTCGTAGCGGAAGCTGAGCGCCAGCATGCCGACGCCCAGGACGAGTTGCGCCCAGAGCACCACGCGGTTGTCCAGCGCACCGCCCAGCGCGTCCGCCAGCGTGCTGCCACCGAAGACCAGCAGCAGCCCCACCGCCAGGTAGAACCCCGCGATCGTGGCGAGGTAGCCCAGGATCCGTCGGGCGTTGACCGGCCCGGGGGCGAGCAGCAGCCAGACCGGGATGAACAGGGTGCCGATGCTGGTGCTGTCGATCAGCGCCAGCCCGGCCAGCGACAGCGGCAATTCGGGGCTCACGAGATCATTCTGCGTGGCCGGAGGTGTCGCCGCGTCGATCGTGAAAGGGAGAACCGGGTACATCGTTCGAGGGATGCGCTTGCCGAGGGGCCCGCCCCGGGCGATCGACCTGGGCGATCGACCTGGGCGATCGACCTGGGCGATCGACCTGGGGCAGCGTTGACCACTAGCCAACCCTTGATCCACTCGGGTTCGTTGATATCGGGGCATCCTGACGACCGGGACACCCCGTTGTTCAGGAAGCCGAGTCGATCAACCCCGATCGCGCCACCGACACCGGCTGGTTGCCGCCTGGACCGCCCGGAGCTGGGCGCGGCCGGCTAGGCAGCCACGATCTCGACCGCGCCGTGAGAGATCTTGACGTCGAACACCATGCCGGTGCCCTTGGAGAGCTTGGCGAGTGTGGCGATCGACGGCGGCTGGTCGCCGGCCTCGAGTCGCGCGATGACCGACTGGGTCATGCCCACCGCGCGCGCGAGGGCGGTCTGGGTCAATTCATTGTCGGCGCGGTACCGCACGATACGCAGTGCGACCTCGCGGGCGAAGGCTGTCCGATCCCACTCTGCGCGGAAGGCCGGGTCCTGCCGACCGGCATCGTCGATGACCTGCTGCGAGGTCTTGAGTTCGGAACGCTTCATCAGTCCACCTCCACATCCTTGATCCTTCGCTCTGCCGCTGCGACAGCCCGGGTGAAGTTCCGCTGGCTGACCTTGGCCTCTGGGCCGATGGCGCCGACCACGAAAGCGTCGCCCACCTGTGTGTAGAAGACGCGCCACCGACTGCGCCCTCCGCGTGGGCGCAGCTCACGAAGCTTGTCGGCGATTCTGATCCTGCTGGAGTGCGGGTAGCCGAGGTTGGGGCCAAGGCTCTCCAGCTTTTCGACCGCGTGCCCGACGGCCGTCTGTTCGAGCACGGGTATGGCTTGCAGCTCGGTCGCGGCCTCTGGGTGAAAGAGGACCGGCCAGAGCCGACTATAGCAAAATTGCGATACAGCTGGCGGGAGTCGTCCCGGGTCGGGACGGCAATCGGGGAGCGGCTCCTCAGCGGCGACCACGTCGGCTCCTCCGGCGGGGGCGGAGCACGCCCGGCATGCCGACCGACGGCCAGCCGTCCAGCTCGGACGGCGGCACGCCCCGCCGGAGCAGGTCGTCCAGCAACACCGCCAGCGAGTAGTCGGGGTGCAGGCTGAGCGTGCGTTCGAGCGCGACAGCCGCCAGCGCCCCCTGCCCCGCGCGCCAGGCCGCGAACGCCAGCAGTGCCCCCGGCGCGGCGATCAACTCCGGCTCGGCCCGGCGCAGCACGTCGGTCCAGAGAGCGATGTCCCGGTCCCGACCGTCGGTGCGTTCCCAGGCGTGATCCCGGACCGGGAGGTGGGTCATCAGGAGGCTCAGCCAGGCCACCTCGTCGTCGTCGAGCCGCTCGTCGCGCCGCTGCCGACGCTGCGCCGCACGAACCGCCGCCACCCCGGCGGAGCGCAGAGCCCGCCCACCGAGCAGATCACTCTCGGGCGCCTGCTCGATCAGCTCGGTGATCCTCAGCTCGGCGCGGGCGGTGGCCGCGCGTACCGCCTCCCGGGGCGGCCCGTCGACAGGTGCCACCTGCGCCACCAAGGCGGCCCGGTCGGGGAGGGCGACCTGGCCGGCGAAGACCGCTGAGGCGGTCACCGGGTTGGCGCTCGGGTCGTAGCGCCGACCCTCGGGCGGGCAGCAGTCAGGCTCGGCACAGAGGTAGGACCACCAGCGGCCCTCGGTGACCCGCAACGCGTCGAGCACCTCCGTCCCACCGGCGGCCAGTGCGACGCGCACCGCGTCCACCGCCGGGGTGACCCGATCCGCCGACCCGTAGCCGACCACGGTGGCCGACTCCGCGCCCTGCCTGCGGATCACGCCGGCCAGGTGCCGCGCCCGCTCGGCCGGATCGGTCGACGGCTCGGGCAGATCCGCGCGGGCGGCGAAGATGATCTGCCGACCGAGCAACGCCACGGCCACCACGCTGTCGGTGGGATGGAACCCGAGCAGGTACGGCACGGCGGCGATCAGGTCGGCGGGTGAGCGGACGGTGAGCTGAGAACGTTCGATCGCTGTCATGCCGGTAGCGTGCTGCCGGCCGATTCGGGGCCGCTGCCCCTGTGGACGACACGCGGCTTATCCACAGTTACTCACCGTGTTTTCCCTGCTCAGCCCACTTCCACGGGTGTCGGAGGACGGCCGATCTGCGTCGGGCGGGGCCGTGGTGTCGTGGGGAGCGGTTACCGTGCGCTGATGGACCTGGTGTACCTACGCGCGCACCCGGCACACCTGCCGACCTTCCGGACCCACCAGCGCATCCGGGAGACGCCGGTCGCCGGTGGAAACATCTGCGACGCCGCCCGGCTCACCCTGGACGACGGCCACTCCGTCTTCGCCAAGTCCTGGCCCGAAAGGGCAGACCGGGCGGCACCGGAGGGCTTCTTCGCCGCCGAGGCCGCCGGGTTGCGGTGGCTGCGGGAGGCCGGCGCCGTCGGCGTACCCGAGGTGATCGTGGCATTGCCGGACCTGCTGGCGCTCGACTGGGTGGAGCCCGGCGAGCCGACGCCGGAGGCCGCCGAACGCTTCGGCCGGGAGTTGGCCGACCTGCATCGGGCGGGGTCGGCCGGCTTCGGTGCGCCCTGGCTCGGCTTCATCGGGTCGCTCCCACAGGACAACACCCTCACCGACGGGCCCTGGTCGACGTGGTTCGCCGAGCGACGACTCCTCCCCCATCTCCGACGTTCGGTCGACGGTGGTGCGCTGACCGGCGCCGACGTCACGGTGGTCGAGCAGGTCATCGACCGGGTCGACGGGATGGGCGGCGACGAGCCGCCCGCGCGCGTCCACGGCGACCTGTGGCCGGGCAACGTGCTGTGGGGAGCCGACGACCGGGCCTGGCTCGTCGACCCGGCAGCCCACGGTGGGCACCGGGAGACAGACCTCGCCCAACTCGCGCTCTTCGGCGGCGTCCCGCACCTGGATCGGGTGCTGGCCGCCTATCAGGAGAGCTGGCCGTTGCCGGACGGCTGGCAGGCTCGACTGCCTCTGCACCAACTGCATCTGCTGCTCGTGCACACCGCACTGTTCGGCGCCAGCTACCGAGATGCGGTGGTCCGGACCGCCCGTGCCGCCCTGGGGCGGGCCGAGCGCGCTACGGTCGACAGGTGAGCGTCGCCCCGGGGACCGACGGGGTCCTCGTCGACCGGTACGACCGCGTCGCCCGGGACCTGCGCGTGTCCCTCACCGACAAGTGCAACCTGCGCTGCACCTACTGCATGCCGGCCGAAGGTCTGCCCTGGCTGGCCGGTCCCCAGTTGCTGACCGACGAGGAGATCGTCCGGCTGGTCCGGGTGGCCGTCGAGCGTCTCGGTGTGACCGAGGTGCGGTTCACCGGTGGTGAGCCGCTGATCCGACCGGGGCTGGTCGGCATCGTCAGCGCGGTGGCCGCGTTGCAGCCCCGCCCCCGGGTCTCGCTGACCACCAACGGCATCGGTCTGGACCGGCTGGCTCCGGCGCTGAGCGCGGCCGGCCTGGACCGGGTGAACGTCTCACTGGACACCCTGGATCCGGGCCGGTTCGAGCGGCTCACCCGCCGCCCCCGCCTGGACGCGGTGTTGGCCGGGCTCGCCGGGGCGAAGGCCGCCGGGCTGAGCCCCGTGAAAATCAACTCCGTCCTGATGCGCGGGGTCAACGAGGACGAGGCACCGGCCCTGCTGCGCTTCGCCCTGGACCACGACTACCAGTTGCGGATCATCGAGCAGATGCCGTTGGACGCCCAGCACGGCTGGGACCGCGGCACGATGGTGACGGCCGAGGAGATCCTGACCTCCCTGCGTACCGCCTTCGATCTCAGCCCCGACCCGGCCGAGCGCGGGGCGGCACCGGCGGAGACGTGGTTGGTCGACGGCGGCCCCGCGCGGGTCGGTGTGATCGCCAGCGTCACCCGCCCGTTCTGCGGGGACTGCGACCGCACCCGGCTGACCGCGGACGGCCAGGTTCGTGCCTGCCTCTTCGCCACCGAGGAGTCCGACCTGCGCGCCGCGCTGCGCGGTGGCGCGGACGACGACGGGTTGGCCCGGCGCTGGCGCACCGCGATGTGGGGTAAGCGCGCCGGGCACGGCATCGACGATCCCACCTTCCTCCAGCCGACCCGGCCGATGTCCGCGATCGGGGGCTGAGACATGGGGCAGACGCAACTGACCGTCCGCTACTTCGCCGGGGCCCGCGCCGCCGCAGGTCGGGCCGAGGAGGTCGTGACCGCGGGTCGATCGCTCGACGATCTCAGCGCCGAGTTGACCCAGCGACACGGCGAGCGGCTGGCCGCGGTGCTGCGGGTGGCGAGTTTCCTCGTGGACGGCGTCACCTGTCATGATCGTCAGGCACCCCTACCGGCCGGGGCCACGATCGACGTCCTGCCCCCGTTCGCGGGCGGCTGAGGGAGGCGCAAGCATGTTGGCGGTTCTGGGGTTCGTGACCGTCCTGGCCACGGTCACCGGCCTCATCCACCTCTACCTGTGGAAGCGACTCGTTCGCGACACCACCACCCCGGGCCGTCGGCGACGGATCGGCGGGATCGCCGCCCTGGTGCTGGCGCTGCTCGTGCCGGCGACCATGGCCGGGACGCAGGCCGGGCTCTACTGGCTCGCCTGGCCGGGTTACCTGTGGCTCGCACTGATGTTCTACCTGCTCGTCGTGCTGGTCGTGCTCGAGGTGCCGATGCTCGTCACCCGGCTGGTGATGCGCCGCCGGGTGATCGCCGCGGAGCCGACCGCCGCCGCGCCCGAACCGGTGCTGGTCGGTGCGGCCGGGCCCACCGATCCGCCGGCCGCCGGTGCCGTCGCGGCACCGGACCACGACCCGGCCCGCCGGCTCCTGCTGGCCCGTAGCGCGGCCATCTTCGCCGGTCTCACCGCCACCGCCACCGTGGGGTACGGCGTCCGCACCGCCCTCGGCCCACCGCGCCTGGACCGGGTGCAGATCCCGCTCGCCAAGCTTCCCCGCAGCATGGACGGCCTGCGGATCGCGACCGTCTCCGACATCCACCTCGGCCCCCTGCGCGGCCGGGCACACACCGAGCGGATCGTCGCCGCGATCAACCGACTCGACGCGGACCTGGTCGCGGTCGTCGGAGACCTGGTCGACGGCTCGGTCGCCGAACTCGGCTCGGCCGCCGCGCCGCTGCGCGACCTTCGCTCCCGGTACGGCAACTTCTTCGTCACCGGCAACCACGAGTACTACTCCGGGGTGGAGGAGTGGGTCCAGGAGGTCGACCGGCTCGGCCTGCGGGTGTTGCAGAACCGCCGCCAGGAGATCCAGGCCCGGGGTGGCGTGCTCGACCTGGCCGGTGTGAACGATCTGGACGCGACGGGAGGCAGCGGCCTCGCCGCCGGGCCGGACTTCGCCGCCGCCCTCGGTGACCGCGACCCGAGCCGCCCGGTGGTGCTGCTCGCCCACCAGCCGTTGGCAGCGGTGGAGGCGGCCACGTACGGGGTCGACCTGCAACTGTCCGGGCACACCCACGGCGGCCAGATGGTGCCGTTCAACCTGGCCGTCCGGCTGGAGCAGCCGGTGGTCAGCGGCCTCGGCGAGGTCGACGGCACCAAGGTCTACGTGACCAACGGCGCCGGCTTCTGGGGGCCGCCGGTCCGGGTCGGGGCCGAGCCGCAGATCAGTCTGGTCGAGTTGCGCTCGGCATAGCGGACGTCACGTCCGCGCGTGGCGGCAGGCGGCCGGCGTGGCGGGCGTGACAGGATGCGGCGTGCCTCCGTTCAGCGCCGTACCCCCCGGTGGCCTACCGCCATTCGTCGCGGACCTGCACATCCATTCGAAATACTCGCGCGCGTGCAGCCGCGACCTCACCACCCCGAATCTGGCGTGGTGGGCCCGGCGTAAGGGCATCGGTCTGCTCGGCACCGGCGACTTCACGCATCCGGCCTGGTACGACCACCTGCGCGAGACGCTACGGCCCGCCGAGCCGGGGTTGTACCGGCTCGATGCCGACGCGGAACGGGACGTCGCCCGTCGGCTGCCTCCCCGCCTGGCGAGCGCCGCGGAGGCGGACCCGGTCCGGTTCATGCTGAGCGTGGAGATCTCCACCATCTACAAGCGGGACGACCGGACCCGCAAGGTGCACCACCTGATCTACCTGCCCGACCTGGACGCGGTGGCGCGGTTCAACACCGCGCTCGGCCGGATCGGCAACCTCGGCTCGGACGGCCGGCCGATCCTCGGCCTGGACTCCCGCGACCTGCTGGAGATCACCCTGGAGGCCAGCCCGGACGGCTTCCTGGTGCCGGCCCACATCTGGACGCCGTGGTTCTCCGCGCTGGGTTCGAAGTCGGGCTTCGACGCGATCGCCGACTGCTACGCCGACCTGGCCGAGCACATCTTCGCCGTGGAGACCGGCCTCTCGTCCGACCCGGCGATGAACTGGCGGGTCGGCAGCCTGGACGGCTACCAGTTGGTGTCCAACTCGGACGCGCACTCCCCGCCCGCGCTGGGCCGGGAGGCGACGGTGCTGACCGCCGAGCGCACCTACTTCGCCGTCCGGGAGGCGCTGCGGACCGGCATCGGCCTGGCCGGGACGATCGAGTTCTTCCCGGAGGAGGGCAAGTACCACGCCGACGGGCACCGGCTGTGCGGCGTCAACTGGCCGCCGGAGCGCACCCGCGCGGCCGGCGGAAAGTGCCCCGAGTGCGGCAAGCCGCTCACCGTGGGCGTGCTCAGCCGGATCGAGGAGCTGGCCGACCGTCCGGAGGGGCACCGGCCGGCGGACGCCCGGGACGTCACACACCTGGTGCCGCTGGCCGAGATCCTCGGTGAGATCAACAAGGTGGGCGCCCGGTCGAAGAAGGTCGAGGGGCGCCTCAACGAGCTGGTCGCAACGCTCGGCCCGGAGCTGGAGATCCTGACCACCACGCCGCTCGGCGACATCGCGCAGACGGGCGGGGAACTCCTCGCCGAGGGCATCGGGCGGTTGCGGCGGGGCGACGTACGCCGGGTGCCGGGCTACGACGGCGAGTACGGGGTGATCACGCTCTTCGACCCGGCGGAACTGGGTGCCCACGCGGGCACGGCACAGGAGACGCTGTTCGACGTACCCGTGCCGGCGCAGCGACGCCCCGCGGAGCCGACGGCCCGCGCGACGGCCCGCGCGACGGCCAAGCGCCCGGCGGCGGCCAAGGCCGAGTCGAAGCGAAAGCCGACCCCGCCGCCCGCGCCACCGATCGCGCCGCCGCCGTCACCGCACGAGCCGTTCGAGCCGATGCTCGCCGGGATGGAGGAGGTCGGCACCGGCCTGCTGGACCGGCTGGACGCGATGCAGCGGGTGGCCGCCTCCGCACCCGGCGGTCCGCTGCTCATCGTCGCCGGGCCGGGCACCGGCAAGACCCGGACACTCACCCACCGGATCGCGTACCTCTGCGCGGAGCTGAACGTCTTCCCGGAGCACTGTCTGGCGATCACGTTCACCCGTCGGGCCGCCGAGGAGCTTCGGCACCGCCTCGACGGTCTGCTCGGCCCGGTCGCGGAGGACGTCACTGTCGGCACGTTCCACGCGCTGGGATTGACCATCCTGCGGGAGAACGCCGGAGCCGTGGGCCTGCCGAGCGATTTCCGGATCGCCGACGACGCCGAACGGGCGGCGGCGCGCACGGAGGCCGGTGACGACAGCGCCGGCTACACGGCGCTGCTGCGCAAGCAGGACCTTGTCGACCTGGACGAGCTGGTGAGCCTGCCGGTGGAGCTGTTGCGGGCCGATCGCGGGCTGGTGGAACGCTACCGGGACCGCTGGCGGTGGATCTTCGTCGACGAGTACCAGGACGTCGACGCGACCCAGTACGAGCTGCTGCGGCTGCTCAGCCCGGCGGACGGCAACCTCTGCGCGATCGGCGACCCGGACCAGGCGATCTACTCGTTCCGGGGCGCCGACGTCGGCTACTTCCTGCGCTTCTCCGAGGACTTCACGGACGCCCGGTTGGTCCGACTGAACCGCAACTACCGCTCGTCGGCGCCGATCCTGGCCGCCGCCGTGCAGGCCATCGCGCCGTCCTCGCTGGTCCGTGGTCGGCGGCTCGATCCGGCCCGGCTCGACCCGGAGGCCCCGCTGGTCGGCCGTTACCCGGCGGCGTCCGTCGCCGAGGAGACCGACTTCGTGGTCCGTACCGTCGACGAGCTGGTCGGCGGGCTGTCCCACCGATCGCTGGACTCGGGCCGGATCGACGGCCGCTCCACCACGTTGTCGTTCTCCGACATCGCCGTGCTGTACCGCACCGACGCGCAGGCCGCGCCCGTCGTGGACGCCCTGACCCGGGCCAACATCCCGGTGCAGAAGCGGTCCCACGACCGGTTGCGGGACCGGCCCGGGGTGGCGGCCATCGCCCGCGAGTTGCGGCACGCCGACGGGTTGGCCGGCCCACTGGCCGCCCGGGTGCGGCTTGCCGGGCAGGTGGTCGCCGAGCGGTTCGCCGTGCCCACCCTGGACGGCGGCGGCGGCGCGGTGCGCCCCGAGGATGTCCGCTCGGCCGTGGACCTGCTGACCCCACTGGCCCGACGCTGTGGGGACGACCTGGAGACGTTCCTGTCGCAGCTCGCGACCGGCGCGGAGGTGGACGCGCTCGACCCACGCGCGGAGGCGGTCACGCTGCTCACCCTGCACGCCGCGAAGGGCCTGGAGTTCCCGGTGGTCTTCCTGATCGGCGTCGAGGACGGGTTGCTGCCGCTGCGGTGGCCCGGCTCGACTCCCGACGAGGACGCGGTCGCCGAGGAGCGCCGCCTCTTCTTCGTCGGCCTCACCCGCGCCCAGGACCGGCTGTACGTCAGCCACGCCGCCCGGCGTACCCGGCACGGTGTGGAGCGGGACTCTGCTCCGTCGCCGTTCCTCGGCGTCGTCGACCCCGGCCTGTTCGAGCGGTTCGGCGAGACGGAACCCCGCCGCCCCAAGGATCGCCAGCTCCGGTTGATCTGACGGTCCGAGAGTCGTGCCGCCGGCCGGCACGGGCCCTCGCCGCACTATTACGCGCAGGCGATATACCTGTGAGTCATAAGAATGACTCACAGGTATATCGCTCGCTGAAGTGGGCCGACGGACGGCTGCTACGTAGAGTGAAGGCAACAGGCTGGTCAGCCGAGTAGGGCAGCGAGCCAGGCGCCCGCGAGCAGGGCCGGTCCGAGCGGCAGCAGGGTGTCCCGGCGGACCCGCCGCGCGACGAGCAGGCCGACCACCAGCCCGCCGTGTAGCAGGTGTGGCAAGACCAGCCCGACGAGCAGGGCATCCCGGCCCAGCCAGCCGAGCGGCAGGCCCAGGACCGCGGCGAGTTTCACGTCTCCGAACCCCAGTCGTGAGCCGGGGAGCAGGGCCAGCAGGACGTGCGCCACTCCGGCGACCGTCGCGCCGGCCAGCGCGCCGACCAGTCGGGCCGACTCGTCGGCCAGCAGCGCCGCGCCGGTCAGCCCGGTGAGGGCCACCAGCCCGGCGGTGCGGACCAACGGGTCGGGCAGGCGCAGACAGGCCAGGTCCACCCGGGCCAGCACCAGCCCGACGGCCGCCACCAGGAGAAAGACCGGCAACGCAGGATCGTCACCACGAGTGACGGCAAGCCCGCCGAACACGGCCGCCGACACCGGCAGCCAGACCCGGCCCCCTTCGCCGCGTCGAGGCTGCGGCCGGGCCGGCGGGTCGGTGAAGCGCCGGGCCAGCGGGGGTACGACGAGACCGACCAGCCCGCCGAGCCACGCCACCCCGAGCACAGCAGCGGCCGACATGGGCCGGACGTTAGCGGCGCTCGCTCATCGGCGAGGTCCCCGATCGCGAATCCGCGCTCACCCGGCGGGGCCGTTCGGTGCTCACCACCAGCGCGACACCGGCGACGATGACCGCGCCGCCGAGCAGCACCTGCGGGGTGATCGGCTCGGCGACCAACAACGCGCCGAGCGCCACCGCGACAGCGGGGTTGACGTAGGCGTACGTCGACACCAACGAGATGGGCGCGTTGTGCAGCAGCCAGACGTACGCGGTGAAGGCCACCAGTGAGCCGGCCACCATGAGGTAGCCCAGTGCCAACCAGGAGCGGGTGCTGACCTGCGCCGGGTGGAAGTCACTCAGCTCGCCCCGACCGGCGGAGACGACGGCGAGCGCCAGTGCTCCGGCCACCATCTCGTACACCGTCGCGACGAACGGGTCGGTGGGCATCCGGACTCGCCCGGACAGGAACGACCCGACCGACCAGGAGACGGATGCCGCCACCACGGTCAACGCGCCCACCAGCGGCACCGCCGCCGAACTGCCGGCGGGCAGCACCAGCAGGACCAGACCGGCGAAGCCCACTGTGACCCCGGCGAACGTCCAGAGCGGGGGCCGGTCGCCGGTGGCCGAGCGCAACAGCACCACCAGCAGCGGAACCGTCGCCACCAGCAGCGCGGCGACACCGGAGGGCACCGCCACCCCGGGAGGTCCGGACTCGGCGAGTACCACCAGACCGTTACCACCGGCGAGCAGGAGTACGCCGATCAGCGCGGCGGACCCGAGTTGCCGCCGGTCCACCCGCAGCGCGCCGGGACCTCGGCGCAGCCGCAGCACCACCGCCAGGATCAGACCGGCCACGGCGAACCGCAGGGCGGCCGACAGCAGCGGCGGCAGCGTCTCCACCGTGATCCGGATGGCCAGATAGGTGGAACCCCACAGCAGGTAGACCACGATCAACGCGGTCCAGATCAGTGTCGGGGTGGCGCCTGCGCGGCGGGCCGCGAGGGCTGCGGCGCTCGGTGGAGGTGAGCTCATCAGTGGACCACGCTACGGTGACGTCGGAGTCGGCGTCGCGTATTGGTGGCCGGCCTCTCACCACTCGTGCAGGAGGGCGGCATGACGAACTACGGACCACCGGGCGGCGGCGACCCGGGACCGTGGCGTGGGCAGCGACCCGACGAGACGCCCGGACGGCCGGTGCAGCAGCCCTACCCTCCGGCGGTCCCGTCGTACCCGCGCGCACCCCAGGGGCGACCCGGGCCGTACGACGACCCGGGCCCCGCGCCGTACGGAGGGCAGGGCCCCGCGCCCTACGGAGGCGGTTCCGAGGGGCCCTACGGGCGCGAGCAGTCGCCCTACGGCACGTACGGGGCCGACCCGGCGTACGGCGGGCAGCAGTACCGCCCCGACGAGCACCCGTACGGCGGTGATCCTGCTCCGGCACCGAGCCGACGGGGTCGGGGGCCGCTGATCGCGGTGCTGGCCGTCGTACTGCTGGTGGTGGCCGCCGGTGGCGCGTTCTGGCTGCTGCGCGGGCAGGACGACCCGGTGCCGTCGGCCGCGCCGAGCGATTCGCCGGTCGCCGGTGAGCCGAGCGCGGACGCGGATGTGGACGGGGCCGAGCCCACGCCGAGCGGCGCGGCACCGGAGTCGTCGGCCGACCCCCGGTTCGCCAAGGTCGGCCAGTGTGTCCGCAACGACGGTGCCGCGGGTGGCAAGCCCAAGCTGCTGATCAGCGGTTGTGCCGCGAAGACCTACGAGGTGCTGAGCCGGATCGACGGCGCGACCAGCGGCGAACGCGACGCCGAGGCCAAGTGCAGCAAGGTCGAGGGTTACACCAACTGGTACTTCTTCGACAGCGAGCTGGACACTCTCGACTTCGTCCTCTGCCTCAAACAACGCTGAGACCACCCACCCCGGGGATATGACATGACGACCTACGGACCGCCGGGCTCCGGCCAGCCGGACGACCCTCAGCAGCGCCCTCCCACCGGGTCCGACGGCTCACCACCGGTCAATCCGACACTGCCCCAGTGGGGTCCGCCACCGCCGGCGGACGACCCGACGCGGCAGCAGTGGGGGCCACCGCCGAGCGATCCGGAGCCGCCCACCGCGCCGATGTGGGCACCCCCTCCGACCTCGGGCCCGGGTCAGCCGCCCGCCTCGGGGCCGGGTTACCCGCCGACCTCCGGTGCGGGATACCCGCCCGCCTCCGGCCCGGGTCATCCGCCGCCCGGGCCGTTTCCGCCGGCCGGGCCGGTGCCGGGTCAGCCGCCCGCGCCGTGGGGTCCACCGCCTCCCGGCGGCTTCGGTGTGCCACCCGTCCCGCCGGCGAAGAACAACGGACGCAAGGTCGCTCTCATCATCGGGCTGGTGGTGCTGCTCCTGCTCTGCCCATGCCTCGGCCTGGCCGGTTGGGCGATCTGGAGAGTCGCGGACGCCGGCAACGACGTCGAGCCCAGGCCGTCGGTGAGCATGCCGGTCCGTCCGCCGGTCGTGCCCAGCGCCGTACCGACGCCGGACCTGCCGGACCTGCCGGACCCGGACGAGGAGTTCGCCCGGGGCGACTGTGTGGTCAACGAGGGCACCGAAGAAGACGCGGAGCTGCGCAAGGTGCCGTGCGGCCCGAACACCTACCAGGTGCTGCTGCGGATTCCGGCTACCACCGATGGGGACCGGTGCGAGACGCTCGCGCCGCAGGCGACGGCGAACTACGTGCACGACAACTCGATCGATCTGTTCGACTACGTCCTCTGCCTGAAGGAACGCTAGCCGCCGCTTGGCAAAACTAGGGCTGTCTAGCGTCCAAGCTAGACAGCCCTAGTTTTGTCTCGACGGCCTCGACACGCCGGTAGCCCCATCTATCCATGTCTAGCCCCGCAGCTAGAGGGCCCGATACTCTCCAATGCGTGGATCCGGTCCGCAATCCGTACGCGCCGGGCGCCGGTCAGCGTCCGCCCGAGCTCGCCGGGCGGGGGCGCGAGCTGGACGTCTTCGACATCGTGCTGGAACGCATCGCGCGAGGCCGCCCCGAACGCAGCCTGATGCTCACCGGGCTGCGGGGCGTCGGCAAGACGGTCCTGCTCAACACCCTCCGTTCCCAGGCGATCAACCACCTCTGGGGCAGCGGCAAGATCGAGGCACGACCGGACCAGTCGTTACGTCGCCCGGTCGCCGCCGCCCTGCACATGGCGGTCCGGGAGCTGGCACCCCGACACCGCGCGCCCGACCGGATCGACACGTTCCTCGGCGTCCTCAAGGCGTTCGCCCAGCGCTCCGCCCCATCCGGCCGTGGCGGCGCCGCCCCGAAACTGCGCGACCGGTGGCAGCCCGGCATCGACGTGCCGGCGGCCAGCGGCCGAGCCGACTCCGGCGACATCGAGATCGACCTCGTCGAGCTGCTCAGCGACGCCGCCGCGGTGGCCAGTGACGTGGGCACCGGCATCGCCATCTTCATCGACGAGATGCAGGATCTCGGCCCGGAGGACGTGTCGGCGCTCTGCGCCGCCTGCCACGAGCTGTCCCAACTCGGCGCGCCCCTGATCGTGGTCGGCGCCGGGCTGCCGCACCTGCCGGCGGTGCTCAGCGCCGCCAAGTCGTACTCCGAACGGTTGTTCCGCTACCAACGCATCGACCGGCTCGACCGGATCGCCGCCGACCAGGCGCTCTGCGCGCCGGCCGAGCGCGAGGAGGTCGAGTACGAGCAGAAGGCACTCGACCTGCTCTACGAGAAGTCCGGAGGCTATCCCTACTTCGTGCAGGCGTACGGCAAGGCGACCTGGGATCACGCGCCGCGCTCGCCGATCACCGCCGCCGACGTACGGGTCGCCGCGCCGGAGGCGGAAGCGGAGCTGGCGGTCGGGTTCTTCGGCTCCCGATTCGAACGGGCCACCCCCGCCGAACGCGAGTACATGCGGGCGATGGCCACCATGTCCGCGGTCGAGGGGGACTCCTCAGCGGTGGTCCGCGACGACATGGACGCCGCGGTGCCCACCGCCGAGATCGCCCGGGCTCTCGGTCGCAAGCCCGCCAGCCTGTCCCCGGCCCGCGACGCGCTGATCAAGAAGGGGCTGATCTACTCCGGTGAGCGCGGCACCGTCGCCTTCACTGTGCCGCACTTCGGCCGGTACCTGCGCACCCAACCGGCCTGACCGTCGTCGAACGCGCCGAGGCGGGTCAGACCTTGGACCAGGGCGCCGGAAAGAGCACTTCACCGCGAGGCGGAGGGCCTTCCTCGCTGGTGGACGGGGGCAGCACCAACGCCTGCCAGGGCTCCCCCAGGCCAGCCCACGGGCCGGTCAGGCCCAGCTCGGTCGCCGGGCCGAACCCGAACCGGCGGTAGAACGCCGGGTCACCGAGGACCACGACCAGCCGCTCGCCCAGCTCGGTGGAGGCATCCAGCGCGGCCTGCACGACGGCCGTGCCGTGCCCGACGCGCTGCCGGTGCGGTGCGACCGCCACCGGGCCGAGTGCCAGGACCGGCACGTCCGAGCCCCGCTCCGGCCGCACACGTACCCGGGTGAGCAGCGCGTAGCCGACCACCTCACCGCCGTACTCGGCGACCATGGCCAACTCCGGCAGCCAGGCGGCGGTGCCCCGCAACTCGTCGACCAGGCCCACCTCCGGCGGCGTCGCCACGTCCGGACGGGCGAAGGCGGCGGCCAGCACGCGGCGAACCGAGCCGGCGTCGGCCGGATCCTCGGGGCGTAGCCGCAGCGTGGTCACCCGCGCGACGTTACTCGCCACAGCCGGTCCATCCGTGACTGTCGCTCGAATCGGCGTGGCGCACGTGCACAGGCACCGATCCGATCCGGCCGTTGCCCGGGTAGCAAACGCCGCGACGGGGTATGACTGATCCATGACGCCCGT
Organism: Micromonospora sp. WMMD1155; assembly: GCF_029581275.1. Classification (NCBI taxonomy): domain Bacteria; kingdom Bacillati; phylum Actinomycetota; class Actinomycetes; order Micromonosporales; family Micromonosporaceae; genus Micromonospora; species Micromonospora sp. WMMD1155. The sequence continues at coordinate 2,725,095 of NZ_CP120742.1, read as the reverse complement.
ACGCTCTCTCGCCCGAGCCATGCTGAGCGGCATCTTCGTGGTCCAGGGTTACCGCAACTTCCGTGACCCGGGCCGACTCGTGGTGGCCGCCCAGCCGGTGACCGAGAAGGTCGCGCCGCTTCTGAAGAAGGCACACCCGAGCTTCCCCACCGAGACCGAGACGTTGATCCGACTCAACGCCGCGGTGCAGTTCAGCGCCGGGTTGATGCTGGCCACCGGTCGGCTCAGTCGACCCGCCGCGCTGGTCCTCGCCGGTACGCTGGTGCCGGTGACGGTCGCCGGGCATCCCTTCTGGAAGAACGACGATCCGACGGCTCGGAACAACAACCAGATCCACGCCATGAAGAACCTGGGCCTCCTCGGTGGTCTGCTGCTGGCCGCCGCCGACACCGGCGGCAAGCCCGGTCTGCGGTGGCGGACCGGTCATCGCATCGGCCACTCTCGACGTTCCGTGCAGCGCGCCGTCCGTACCGCCCGGCGCGAGGCTCGGATCGCCGTCCGATCCGCCTCCACCGCACGTCGACTCCCCGGCTGAACTGCATCGATCCGTCTCCGAGCCACCCCCACCCCCCGCTAAGGCCGCGAATTACCTGAACCACCCGGTAGGCGTTAACGCGGTGGAAATGTCAAAAACATGTGTGGGATCGGACACGGTCGCATAACGCGGGAGGCACTGACGTGAGGCGCCGTTCTAGGCTCCGTGCAGGACCTGGACGGATAGGACGACCTTGGTACGGGGGTGGCCACGCCATGCCGACGGCTGTCGGTAGACGGGCGGACCGCCTCGCCCCAATCCAACGCATGACGCGTGGGATCGATCGCAGGAACGTCGTACGGGGCGCCATCGTGGCCGCCGTCGCCTACGCCGCATGGCTCGCCATCGGCACCTTCGGGCGTCCGTACAACTTCTTCGATATGAAGATCTACCACGGCGCCGTGGTGTGGTGGGCGAGCGGTCACGAGCTCTATGAGTTCATCGCGCCCGGGACCACGCTGGGCTTCACCTATCCACCGTTCGCCGGCCTGGCCATGTTGCCGATGGCGCAGCTCCCGATCGGCATGGCCGGCTTGGTCAACGCCGCCGCCAGCATCGCCGCGTTGGCGCTGGTCCTGGCCGGGTTGCTGCGCCCCATCGTGGACCGGTTGGCGTGGCCACTGTGGTTCACCGTGGCCCTGGCGGTGCCGCTCGCGGTCGCCATCGAACCGGCTCGGGAAACCCTCGGCTACGGCCAGGTCAACATCCTGCTGTTCGCCCTGATCATGGCGGATCTGATCGGCCTCCGCTGGCGCTCCCGCCGAGGCACCCACTACGCCGCGAGCGACGGCCCTCTGCTGCGTTTCGTCTACGGCGGAGCGTGGGCCGGTGCCGGCATCGGCCTGGCCACCGCGGTCAAGCTCACCCCCGCACTGTTCATCGCCTACCTGCTCATCACCCGCCAGTGGCGGGTGGCGGCCACCGCCATCGGCACCACGATCGGCGTGACGGTGGCGAGCTTCGCGATCGTCGGCGACGAGTCACGGACGTACTTCGGCAGCGTGCTCTGGCAGACCGAGCGGGTCGGCGCGGCGGACATGACGCCCAACCAGTCCCTCGCCGGTCTGCTCGCCCGGCTGTACGACTCGATCGAGACCCCCGGGCTGCTCTGGTTCGCCTTCTCGGTGCTGATCCTGGCGCTGGGCCTGTCCCGGGCGGCCAGTTCCCGCGCCGACGGTGATGAGCTGACCGCGTTCACGCTCGTCGGTCTGACCGCGAACGTGATCAGCCCGATCTCCTGGACGCACCATTTGGTCTGGGTGATCCCGGCGATCATCGTGCTGGCCGATGCCGCAGTGCGTCGCCGGGAGGCGAGCCGCACGATGCCCCAGCGCACCGGCCAGGGGCCCGGGTTCGGCGGGCTGCCGGGGGTCAACGGCCTTCGCCCGCCGATCTGGTATCCCACCCTGACCGGGCTTCGCCACGGCGTCGCCGCGATCGGGCTCTACCTGCTCTTCCTGATCTCCCCGATCTGGCCGTACGAGCACCAACTGCCGGAGATGTCGCACTACCAGGACGGTCTGTTCGGGGCCCTGATGGAGAACTCACTCGCGGTCGCGCTGATCGTGCTGGTCGCCACGCTGCCCTGGCGGCCCGGTGCCGAGCCCGCGTTCTACGGCGACCGGCTCGCCCGGGCGGCGGTGCTCAGCAGCCGCCGGTGAGCCCGGTCAGGGGCAGTTGACCCACTCCTCGGTGCCATCGGTGAAGACCTGCCGTTTCCAGATCGGCAGGCGCGCCTTGACCTCGTCGACCAGCCGGGCGCAGGCCGCGAAGGCCGCCGCCCGGTGTGCGGTGCTCACCGCGGCGACCAACGCCACGTCGCCGATCGCCAGCGGGCCGACCCGGTGCGAGACGGCCACCGCGTAGACGTCGGGTTCCGCGGCGATCTCGGCCGCCACCTCGCGCAGCACCTGGGCGGCGCTCGGGTGCCCCTCGTACTCCAGGCTGGTGACCTGACGCCCGTGGTCGTGGTCGCGGACCACGCCCTGGAAGGACACCACCGCGCCGGCCCGCCGGTCGGCGACCGCCGCCTCGTGGGCGGCGAGGTCGAGCGGCTGGTCGGTGACTTCACCGTAGGTGATCGTCGGTGCGGTCATGACGCACGCTCCCCGGGTAGCAACGGCAGCGGCACGATCGGCACCCGGTCACCCGGCTCGCCCCTGGTGCCGGGTCTGATGACGGCGAAACCGTCCGCGCCGGCCAGGCCACGCAGCATCGCCGAGCCGACGTGTCGCACCGGGTAGGCGGTGCCGGCGGCCCGGTCCAGTCGAACCAGCGCCAGGTGTGTGTGGTCACCCCGACCGGACACCGCCTCGGCCAGCGTGGCCTGCGGCAGCACGGGCATCGAGCGGCCCTGGAGGCCGGCGAGTAGCGGTGCGACGAGCGACACCAGCGCGACGATCGCGGACTGCGGGTTGCCCGGCAGCCCGGCCACGAACCGGATCCGCCCGTCGGGGTCGGCCAACCGGGCCAGCAGCATCGGGAAGCCCGGTCGGACCGCGACGGTGTTGACCACGTAGTCGGCGCCCAGCGCCTCCAGGGTCGGGTGCAGGTGGTCGACCGGGCCGTTCATCGTGCCCCCGGTGGTGCACACCAGGTCGGCGCCGGCCAACGCCGAGCGCAGGGCCGCCACGTGCGCGGGCAGCGTGTCGGCGACCGGACCCACCACGTCCGACGGGCGGACCTGACAGCCGTAGCGCCGAAGCCACGCGGGCACCGCCGGACCCAACGCGTCGCGAACACGACCGGCCGCGGGCGGCCCCGCGGTCAACAGCTCGTCGCCGAAGACCAGCAGAGCGGCGCGCGGTGCCCGCCGGACCAGCAACGTGTCGTGCCCACAGGAGGCCGCCAGGCCGATCACCGCCGGGTCGACGGGCGTGCCGACCGGCAACAGCTCCTCATCGGCGTACGCCTCCTCGCCGGGCCGCCGCCACTCGGGCGTCTGCCGGGGCGTGCCGCTGATCAGGCCGGTGCTGGATGCGGCTGACTCCTCGACGCGCAGCACGGCGGTTGCGCCCTCGGGCACCATGGCACCGGTTGCGATCTCGACTGTCGTGCCGTCCTCGGTGAGCGGCGCCGGGCTGCTGCCCGCCAGCACGCGGCCGACGACCCGCCAGGGGCCGGTGCCGCGCACCGCCCAGCCGTCCACGCTGGAAGTCGGGAAGGCCGGAAGGTCGGTGCGGGTGGTCAACGGCTCGGCCAGGGTGAAGCCGTCGATGTCGGCTAGTGATCGGGCGACGGCGGGCAGTGCGGCGGCCAGACCGACCGCGTAGACCCGCGACCGCGCTTCCTCCCAGCCGGCCGGCGGGGGCGCGGCGACCCGATCCGCGGTAGGTGCGGTTTCCGTGCTCACCGACCGAGCCTATCGGCACGCACCGACACCCGTCCGGGCCTGCCGTGGACCGGCTGCGGTGCCGCCGCCGATCCGGGTGCTCCTCGCCGCGCCGGTGACCCCGCTGAGTCAGTGGTCGCCGCCACGTAGCTGGTCGACAGTGTGCCCGAGGATCGGCCCGAGCACGGCCAGGCCGTCCCGGGCGCCGCCGGTCGAGCCAGGCAGGTTGACCACCAGCATCCGGCCGGCCACCCCGGCCAGGCCGCGGGACAGCACCGCCGTGGGCACCCGGTCGCGGCTGTGCGCGCGGATCGCCTCGGCGATGCCGGGGATCTCGTAGTCCAGCACGCCCCGGGTCACGTCCGGCGTCCGATCCGACGGGGTCACGCCGGTGCCACCGCTGGTCAGCACCACGTCGACACCATCGGCGCGGGCCGCCCGCAGGGCAGCGCCGACCGGCTCCCCGTCGGGCACCACCACCGGCTCGTCGACCTGGCAACCCAACTCCCGCAGGCCCGCGACGAGCAACGGACCGCTGGTGTCGGCGTAGACGCCGGCCGCGGCCCGGTTGGACGCCACGACCACCCGGGCCCGGATCACGGCCGGTCCTCCGGCCGCACCCACTCGCCGGTCTTGCCGCCCTCCTTGCGCAGCACCCGGACCGCCTCCACCGAGGCGGCCGGATCGACCGCCTTGACCATGTCGACCAGGGCGAGACCGGCGACGGCGACCGCCGTCAGCGCCTCCATCTCCACCCCCGTGCGGTCCGCGGTGCGTGCGGTGGCCGTGATCTCCACGGTGTCGGCGGTCAACAGCAGGTCGACCGTGACGCCGTGCAGCGCGATCGGATGACACAGGGGGATCAGATCCGGCGTGCGCTTGGCCCCCATGATCCCGGCCAGCCGACCGACCGCCAACGCGTCGCCCTTCGGCAAACCGTCGCGATGCAGCAGGTCGATCACCTCGGGCGTGGTCCGTAGCCGGCCGGCCGCGACGGCCAGCCGGCCCGTCACCGCCTTGGCGGAGACGTCGACCATGCGGGCCGCGCCGGCTCGGTCGACGTGGCTGAGCTGCACGGGTTCGGTCACGCTCGTGAGCCTATCGGTGCGGTACGACGGCGCTGGAGAAGGAGCGGCGTCGCGTTGACCGCCACACCGGGTGCTGACGGCGCGTCGGCCCGACGCCGCTCCTCCCTTACCGACCCGCCGCCCGGTCGCTGGGGAGACCTGTCGGCGGGGTCGTGTCGACGGACCGGTTCTGTCCACTGACAGAACCTCCCCCGTTCGCCGATACGGCCGGTAAGTTACCGGGCCGGTCGATAAGAAATCGATAAGCGCAGGTGAGCCAGGTCAGCGCGGGGTGTGGTCGTCGGCTTCGACACCCGCCAACTCGGCCAGGCGACGTTCAGCGTCGACGCGCTCCGGCACGCCCATCCGTCGAAAGATCGCCAGGGCCCGTTCCCAGTGCCTCCGGGCCTCCGCCGGGTCCACGCCGGCGAAGTGCTCGGCGAGGCCGGCCAGGGCGCGCCCCTGCTCGTACGGGTGCTCGATCCTGGTCGCCAGCCGCAGCGCCTCCTCGTAGAGTTCGGCTGCCTCGCCTCCCCGTTCCTGCGCCAGCAGGGTGCGTCCCAGTTCGTTCAACGCGGCCGCCTCGACGTGCCGCTCGCCGGAGCCGGTCGCCAGCTTCCGGGCCATCTCGTGTTCCTGCTGCGCCTCCGCCAGACGTCCCAGACCTCGGTAGGCGATCCCGAGGTCGTTGCGTACCTCGGCCTCCGCGTACCGGTGACCGGTGCGCTCCCGCAGAGCCAACGAGGCCAGCAGAATCCGGACCGCCTGGGGGAGGTCGCCCATCCGAACCCGCACCCCGCCGATGTGGCTGAGCGCGTTGAGCGTGTGGAACTCGTCGGAATTCGTCCCGGCCCACCACAGGTGCAGGCGATGTATCCGCAACGCCTCCTCGTAGCGACCGAGAGCCGTGAGCGCCAAGCCGAGATTCGGCAACAGGATGGATCCGCCGATCTCCCCGTATGTCTTGTAATCACGCAGACACTCGACGCCGAGTCGCACCGACTCGGAAAGGTGACCGCTCCACCAGTAGACGGCGGCAAGGTTCGCCCGGTATCGGGCGGCGTTCAACACGTCCCGCGAGTTGCGCGACAGGTCGACCGAACGTGTCAGGTGGTCGATCGCGCCCCGCTTGTTGCCGGTGCGGACGTACGCGGACGCCAGGTAGTTGTTCATCAACGCCAGTGCGTCGGCGTCCCCGGTCGCCTCCGCCGCCTTCACCCCGGCGCGGTGGGTCAGGATGATGTCCTCGAAATATCCGCGGATGTAGCAGAACCGCCAGAGGGCGCGGGCCGACTGCCACGCATGCTGGTAGAACCCCGCTTCGAACGCCGAGACGACAATCGTCACCAGGTCCGTACGTTCGGCCTCCATCCAGTCGACCGTCGGCTCCCCGAGGGCCTCGACGAGTTCGAGCCGTCCGGGTGGGTCGTGCCTGACCTGGGTTCTGATGACGCCGGGCTCCAGCAGATCGGCGACCCTCAGCGCCGCCCCCAGCATGAAGTCGAACAGGCGAGCCAGCCCGAGTCGACGGTCGTCCAGGGAGTCGTCGTGGGAGCAGAGTTCGATGGAGTACTGGCGCATGAGGTCATGCAGCCGATACCGGTCGGTTTCCAGGTCCTCCACCAGGTTCCGGTCGACGAGGTCGTCCAGCGCCGCGCGGGCCTGCGCCAAGGTCAGTCCGGTCAGTGCGGCGACTGCGGGCGGCCCGAAACGGTTACCGGGATACAGACCCAGGAACCGGAAGACGCGTTTGGTCGAGTCCGGGAGGGGCTCGTAGGAAGCGGCGAAGGCGCCGGTGACGGTGCTCTCCTCCTGCGCCAGATGGTGTAGCACCAGCGGGTCGCCGGCCATCTGTTCGACGAAATCCGCCAACCGCCAGCCGCGCCGATGTGCCAGCCTGGCACCGGCCAGCCGAATCGCCAAGGGCAGGTGTCCGCACCGTCGAACCACCTCAGCGGCGGCCGCCAGCTCTGCTTCGACCCGGTCCCGGCCGATGCTGAGGCTCAGCAGCTCCACACTCTCCTGCGGGCTCAGGAGCGGCAGCGTCCGCGACGGTCCGACCTCCGGGTGGTACAGACGTCGTCGCGAGGTCACCAACACGACGGTGCTCGACTCGGCCGGCAGCAGGGGCATCACCTGCTCGCTACTCGCGGCGTTGTCGAGCACGACCACCGACCTTCGGCGAGCCAGTTCCTGCCGCCACAACTCCACTCGCGCGTCCAGCTCGACCGGGACACGCTCGGCCGGAACACCGAGCTGTCGAAGCAGAACGACGAGGGCGCTCCCAGGCTCCACCTGGCGCTTCTCGCCGTGCCCGCTGAGGTCGATGAACAGCGCGGCGTCCGGGTATCGATCGGACAGCCGACGAGCCAGGTGCACGGCGAGGGTGGTCTTACCGCTGCCCGCCATCCCGTCGATGATGTGCACGGCGGGCACCCGCTTCTCGACTCTCCGGGTCTCCGCCAGCAGTCGGGACACCACGTCCTCGCGACCGACGAAGTCGGTGACCGCCCGAGGCAGGTGATCTTTCGGATCGGCATCAGCAGCGCCCGACCGCCCCGGGCCGATCCCGCCGCCCCTTGAGGCGGGGCTCGGGCGCGACGCCGCCGCGACGATGGAGCGGCGCAAATCGTGGAGGTTGCTTCCCGGACCGACCCCCAACTCCGTGCGGAGCCTTGTCCGGATCTCGTCGTACGCGGCCAGCGCCTCCGCGGTGGATCCCCGCTCGAACAGCGCACGCACGAGAAGGAGGTAGGCCGGCTCACGGAGAGGGTGGCGAGCCACCACGTCACGTAGCAGCGGAATCGCCAGGTCGTCCCGGCCTGATCGCAATTGGACGTCGGCCAGGAGCTCCATGGCCGACAGCCGCTCCTCTTCGGCGGCCACGGTTCGGGCGGTGAGGACGGGTCCGAGGGGGATACCGGCGAGCATCGGACCCTGCCAGTGCGCCAGGGCCCGGCTCAGCAGGTCCCTGGCACGATCCAGGTGACCCGCCGCCAGCGCTTCCCTACCCGCGCACCGCTCGAACTCGAAGCAGAAGATGTCAATCAGTTCCGGACGCGCATCGAGTCGATAGCCGTTGCGCTGGCGTGCGACGACCACCTGACCGCCCGGGAAAGCCTCGAAAGTCCGGCGCAGATTGGCCGCATAGGTCCGCACATTAGCTACGGCTGATCGCGGTGGGCTATCAACCCATAACTCGTCGACGAGGTCGTCCATTGGCACCAGTCGGCCGGGCTGCAAGGCGAGCATCGCGAAGATGGCCTGCTGTTTGGGCGTACCGAGGCGCAGCATGCGGGTAGACAGTTGCACCGAAAGACCGCCCAGAACCCGAATCTCCACCGGACCCCTTGTTCAGCCACGAGGTATTCAGTCGATCACGCAACGAAGTCTACGGCCCGGCTCCGGTGACTTGTCGCTCACGGGGTGGAGCGGGTGGCCGCCGGTGATCCCGAGATTACGGTGAGGAGCTTCGTTCGAATGCCTATCCGCAGCCGCACCCTGCCGGCGGCAAGTTGCATCGCCGCCGGCCGAGATGCAAATTCCACCTACCGTCCGCCCGATCCAGTCGAAGGCTCACACCTTTCCCCGGCCCGCCCAGACACTCGGGGAGCGCCAACTCTGCCCGTGCCGCCCTTGCGCCTTGGCCAAACTCCGGATGAGGTGACTACCGGGAGGAGTCAGACTCAGCGAATAACGGGACCATAATCTCGCCCGATACCGTCTGCAGTCGCGAGGTGTCCAACGAATCCAGAAGAGGCGAGTCCGACCGCACTCCGTTCAGCAACGATGGACAGAACGTCACAAAAATACTCCATCTTGGCTAATGTTGCGCATACCGACATTTATTTCTTCTAAGCTGTCGATCCTTCTCTTAAGCTGCCTTTCGGAGGAAGACCTCCCCTTTGGGGTAGGTCCCGAATAGACACAGCACAGAGAGGGGCATCGCGATGCGCGGCAGCGAGTGGAACTGACCCCTCGACCGGGGACGAGCACAGGCCCCGGACGGTAGGCTACGAGCACGGCAGAGGCAGGCTTCGGGAGTTGCATGACCCTTCCTCAGCGACGAGAGATTGAGACCGATCGGCGGCTACGGCTGCTCGTCGGTCTCGTCGTCGTTGTGGCGACCGTCATCACGGCAACCTCGCTACCGGTCGCAGCGCGCTCGGCGATGTCCGCCACCCCGAACGATGCCGCGATCCTCGTCGCCCTCACCATCGCCATCGCCCTGGGAACCCTGGTCAAAGCGAGGGTGCGGATCCGATCCACCACCCACTCGATCAGCTGGACCGAGGCTGCGATCATCATCGGCCTCGCCCTCGCCCCCGCCCAGTCGGTGGTGCTCTGCACCGCCGTGGGCATCATGTTCGCCTCGCTCCGCCTACCGCCGATCAAGATGGCCTTCAGCGTCGGTAAGAACGTCATCGTGGCCTGGGGTGCCGGCATCACGCTGGCGATGACGGCCTGGACCTGGCCGCCGGAGAACACCGCCGCTCTCGTCGTGCCGGTGGCCGCCTCGTACCTGGTCGCTGCCCTGCTGGACGACCTACTGGCGATCCCGGTCATCGCACTGGCCTCCAACACCAGGATCTCGAAGCAGTTCCGGACCAACCTCGACCTTCGACTCGCCGGCTTCGCCGTACGGTTCGTCGTAGCGGTCTGCACGCTGCTGATCCTCGACGCGAACTTCAAGCTCCTGCTGGCTGTCCCACCACTCGTACTCAGCCTGCACCTGGCCTACTCCACGAGAATCCGCTCCAGGACCGAACAGCAGGCGTGGCAGCGGCTCGCCCGCACCACCGACGCGCTCAACGTGGTCGACCTCGACGCCGTCCTCACCACCGCCGTCACCCAGGCCGCCGAGTTGTTCTCCGCCGACGAAGTCGAGATCGAGCTGCGGGACGGCGGTCGCACCGTACGCGGCGGCACCGGCGGCATCACCTTCGACGGCCCGACCGGCACCCCCACCAACGTGGACGGCACAGTCGTGCCCACGCCGCTGGAAGGCCACGACCGGACCGTCGACGTCGGCGTCCTTCGGCTGCGCTTCCGCGGCCCGGTGCAGCTCTCCGAGCGCGAGCAGTACACCCTGCGCACCTTCGCCTCCGCCCTCTGCACCGCCGTGCGCAACGCCCTGGCGTACGCCGAACTCGCCCGGGTGGCGGACGAACACGCCTACGCCGCCGCCCACGACGCGCTGACCGACCTGGCCAACCGCCGCCAACTCCTCGACGAGGGCACCGAGCAGTTGAGCTGCCGCCACGCCGACGGCGTGACCGCCCTGGTGCTGATCGACCTCAACCACTTCAAGGAGGTCAACGACACACTCGGGCACGCCGCCGGTGATCAGGTGCTGGTGCAGGTAGCCGACCGGTTGCGGGGCGCGGCCCAGTCGAGTGACCTGGTGGCCCGCCTCGGCGGCGACGAGTTCGCCGTACTCCTGCGTGGTCTACCGGCCCCGGCGGTGGCCGCGCACCGCGCCGAGACGCTGCTCGCCGCCCTGCACGAGCCCTTCGAGTTGGACGGCATGCGGATCAGCGTGGAGGCCAGCGGCGGGATCTCGGTCGCCCCGTCCAGTGGTGGCATGGCCGAGCTGCTGCGCCGCGCCGACGTCGCCATGTACCAGGCCAAGCGGGCCGGGCAGAGAATCGCCACGTACGCCCCGACGCGGGACACCGCCGACCTGGGCCGCCTCACCCTCGGCGGCGACCTGCCACGTGCGGTGGCCGACCACGAGTTCGTCGTCAACTTCCAACCGATCGTCGACCTGGGCACCGGCGAGGTGACCAGCGCCGAGGCGCTGGCCCGCTGGCACCACCCCACCCACGGCATGATCGACCCGCTGCGCTTCCTGGAGGCCGTCGAACGTTCCGGCCTGCTGCCGGCCTTCGCCGAGGCGATCCTCGACCAGGCATTGATCGCCGCGGCCAGCTGGCGGGACGCCGGCTTCGACGTGCCGGTCGCGGTCAACGTGTCCCCACGCAGCCTGCTCGACGCGCGGTTCCCGGGCTCGGTGCTGGCCCGTCTGCGCGCCCACGACCTACCACCGGACCGACTGGTGCTGGAGCTGACCGAGACGCTGACGCTCAGCCAACTCGACGTGGTCGACCGGGTGCTCAGCCGGCTCCGCGACGAGGGAGTCCGGCTGGCGCTCGACGACTTCGGCACCGGCTACTCGTCGCTCTCCCTGCTCTCCCGAATCCCGGTCCACGAGCTGAAGATCGACCGCAGCTTCGTGACGACGATGGACAGCTCCGCGGAGGCCGCCGCCGTCATCCGCTCCACCCTCGACCTGGGCCGCAGCCTCGACCTCGACGTGGTGGCCGAGGGGGTGGAGAGCGAGCCGCAACGGCGGGCGCTCTGGGAGTTGGGCTGCGTCGCCGGTCAGGGGCACCTCTTCGCCCGGCCGATGCCGGCCGGCACCCTGCTCGCGGCGATGCAACGCGGCTCGGGCGGCCGACCCGGCACCCTGGCCGCACCTCTGCACGACGCCGGCGCGGTGATCAGGTTGAGCCAGAACCGCCGCCAGACCGGCCGGTCGCGCACCGACCGCCTCCCGCACCTGCCCGCCTGACCAGGCATCGGCCCGCTGCCGAAGCGAGCCGGTCTGCCAGACTTGCGCCGTGATCGCCGACGCCCCGACCACCCGCCGCCGTCGCCGACACTGGCGGACGGTCGACACCGCCGCCGGCGGGCTCGCCCTCGACCTCGGCCTCTACGCCGCCTCGACGATCTTCGCCGCGATCACCGCGGTCACGTCGACCCTGCTGCCGCACCGGGCCTGGGGCGCTGTCGCCGCCGTCGGCTACCTGGTCGCGACGCTCGTGGTGACCGCCCAACTGCTGCTACGCCGACGCTCACCGACATCGCCGCTGGTCGGGCTGCCGGCCCGCTGGGCGATAACCGCCCTCGCCTGGGCGGGCACCGCACTACTGCCCCTGCTCTGGCAGAGCGTCGAGCGGGCCGGCGGGCGCACCGACCGCGCCCAGGAGGAGGTGCTGGTCGTGGAACACGCCGGCACCCGACTCCTGGAACACGGCACCCCGTACCTCGGGCCGGACGCGATCGCCGCCCTGCCACCCGGCGAGCAACTGATGGGCTACACCCCGTACCAGCCCGGCATGGCGATGTTCGGCCTACCCAGAGCACTCGCCGACACCTGGTGGACCGACTCCCGGGTCTGGTTCGCGGTGGGCACCGCACTGGCCCTCGCCCTCGCCGTGACCGCCCTGCGCCGAACGACCACCGACACCGACCAGGCCGACACCGCTCACCGCCGGAACGCCGCACTGCTGCGCGGCGTCCAGGCCGCCACCGTCCTGCCGATCTGTGCCCTCACCCTCGCCACCGGCGGCGACGACCTGCCCGTACTCGCGCTCTGCCTGCTGGCCCTCGCGCTCGCCGCCGCCGACCGACCCGGCCGGGCCGGCCTCGCGGTCGGGCTGGCCGGCGCGCTGAAACTGTTCGCCTGGCCGGTCGCCCTGGTCCTGATCGTCTGGGGTCTGACCCGACGCGCCGGCGCGCGGGTCGCCGCCGGTGCGATCGGCCTGCCGGTCGCCGCCCTCCTGCCCGCGATGCTCGTCGACCGCGACGCGCTGACCGAGAACGTGCTGCGCTTCCCCCTCGGCCACGGCCTGGTCACCAGCCCCGCACAATCCCCGTTCCCCGGCTACCTGATCGCCACCGGGCTGCCCGCCGGTCGGCTGATCGCCGCCGCCCTGCTGGTCGCAGCGGGCATCGCCATCGCCGTCCGACTCGCCCGCCGCCCGCCCCGCACGGCAGTCGCCACCGCCGCCATCTGCGGATACGGACTACTCGCCGCCATCGCACTGATGCCCTCGACCCGCTTCGGCTACCTGCTGTACCCGCTCGCCCTGCTCACCTGGGCACCTGCCCTGCACCGCACCGCCGACACGGCGCCGACCACGGTTCCCGGCCACGTGTCCGGTCGGGCTTCTTCCGCGTAACTGCCGCACGCAGGACCGCCTCAGGGCGTACACCTGAAGGCATGACCACCTACCGCGACCGGGCCGACGCCGGCCGGGTGCTCTCCGACCGGCTCACCGCACTCGTCGGCGAACCCGACGTCGTCGTCCTCGGCCTCGTGCGCGGCGGCGTACCGGTCGCCCAGGTCGTCGCCGAACGGCTCGGCGCACCACTGGACGTGCTGGTCGTCCGCAAACTCGGCATGCCGTGGGCCCGGGAGGTCGCCTTCGGCGCGCTCGGTCCGGGCGGTGTCCAGGTGCTCAACGACGCGGTGGCCAGCCGCCTCAGCAGCGACGACATCGCCGAGGTCAGCCAACGGGAGCAGGCTGAGCTGGAGCGCCGCGAACGGCTCTACCGGGGCGGTCGCGCACCACTGGACCTCACCCGACGGACCGCGGTGATCGTCGACGACGGTCTCGCCACCGGTGCGACCGCCCGCGCCGCCGTGGAGGTCGCCCGTCAACTCGGGGCGAACCGGGTCGTGGTCGCGGTCCCGGTCGGCGCACAGGAGGCCTACGAACTCCTCGCCGCCGAGGCGGACCAGGTCATCTGCGCCCAACGCCCACCGGACTTCGGCGCGGTGAGCGTCTACTACGACGACTTCCACGAAGTGTCCGACGAAGAAGTCACCGAGGCGCTCACAGCAACTGCATAGGTCCAGCAGGTACCGTCGGGCGATGAGTAGTCTCACCTGTCCCAAGTGTCGTGGAGAAATGCGCCAGTACGAGCGCAGCGGAGTCGTCATCGACCAGTGCGGGGAGTGCCGAGGCATCTTCCTGGACCGCGGCGAGCTGGAGAAGCTCTTCGAGGCGGAGGCCAACTGGAGCCGCCAACAGAGCGGTGGCGCACCCGCCCAGCAGCCGGCCGGCTACCCGCCCCCGCCGCCCCCGGCCCCCCACCAGCCTGGCTACGGTGCCGTCCCGCCGCCGCCCCCGCCCGCACACGGCTACCCGCCGGCGCCGGCGTACGGCCACCAGCAGCAGCACCACGGCTACCACGGCCACTACCGGCAGAAGAAGCGCAAGGGCTTCCTCGACGAGATGTTCGGCTGATCCCACCGCCGACAGCGCGCCCGGGTCGATCCACGCGTCGACCCGGGCACAACGCCGTGGTGCGCTCCTCACGCCGCGTCCCCGGCCACCCCGTCGATGATCGGTGGGCGGAATCCGTCGTGCCAGGCTGGTTCGCATGACCGTGATCCGGGCCGACGAGGCCCTGGCCCAGGCGTACACCGGGATCAGCGCGGCGGTCGACGGCCTGGACGACGCCGGCCTGCAACGATCCACCCGCTGCCACGGCTGGCTCGTCGCGGACCTGCTCCTACACGTGCTCGGCGACGCCCAACGCGCGCTCGTCGCACTGGCCAGCCCCACGGAGGGCCCCGCCGACGTCGACGACGTGAGCTACTGGCGTGACTTCCCCGGCGGTGACGACGAAGCCACCCGGCACGCCTGGTGGGTCCGACGCTCGGCCGGCGCCTTCGACAGCCCGACCGGAATCGTCCGGCTCTGGCGAGAAACCGCACCGGCTGCGGTCCGCGCCGCCGCGTCGACCGACCCCGAGGGGTACGTGACCACGCAAGGGCACGTGCTGCGCGTACCGGATTTCCTCGCCACCCTGACGACCGAGGCTGTCGTCCACCACCTGGACCTGATCGTGGACCTGCCCGGCGCGCCGCCCCCGGGTCCTCTGGCGACACGCGTCGCGGTGACCACCATGGACGGCCTGCTCAGCGACGACACCGTACGCCCCACCGCCTGGACCGACCACGATTTCCTCCTGAAGGCCACCGGACGCGTGCCGCTCACCGACCGGGACCGGCTGGAGTTGGGCGAGTCGGCGGGCTGGTTCCCACTGCTCGGCTGAGCTGGTCGCGCTTCGCCACTTTCGCCTGATGTTGTGGATGTCGTCGACCACGCCGCCTTCTTCGCAATGCTGCGAGCGTTCGTCAGCCGGCCAAGTGTCCGCCCAGGATCTCCTCCGCGGTTCTCGCCTTACGCGCCAATGCAACTGACGCTCCTGCGTACAACAAACCAATTATTTCCCTCGCCGGCCCACAGGTCGTTCCTACCCCGTAGATCGATTTATGGGGGCGAACAGAGAGGCCGCAGATGCCATGACTCCTGAGGAATGCAGTGAATGCGTCCAACAGACGCTGACTTCCCACCAGCCTGAATTGCGCAAACTCCGACGATCGATAACCCGGCCGCCGGTAACTTCCAATTGAGCCGTCTCCGTCGACGACACCACGCCAGAAGTCGCGTGACTCGCCCAGTCGTTCGCCGAGCGGGCCTTCGTACCTCCCCAACTGGATCATGCGCTCTGCCAGGCGAGTCGAGCGCACCGAGAACTGGCACGACCCGTGCGTGGGGCTAGGTTCTGAGATGCTGCTGGTCGAACCGAGGAACGTACGAAGCGAGACAAGGTGTTCGCGGTCGCGCTGGGCGAGGCCAACGGAGATCTGCGGGAGATGGCGCGCGCGGTACGTGACGCACCCGTCCGCGAAGAGAAACCCGAGCCAGTAACATGCCTCCGGCGTCAACAAGTCGAACGCATCGTGACGAAGCGTGTGAACAACCCGGCGGATCACTACACCGCGCCGTATCAACAAGCCCCGCATTCCAGGCTCTGTAAGCCCGAATATCTTCGCAACCTCTGCCAGCGACAGACCCTCGACGTACTGCCTGACCGCTTCCACGCGTTCCAATTCGGTCAACTTGGCAACGGACCGCGCAGGCACCCCTCGCCTACGCAACAGACCAGAAATCGCCTGCCTACTGACACCGTACGAATTGGCGATTCGAGTCAGACTCTCGCCCGTTGCCGCACGATGCACGGCATCCTCGACTTGCGCCGGCGTCAGACGGGCACTCGTGCCTCTCATCCGATCGCCATGTCCACGAACCTCGACAGGTGCAATTGCGCAGCGACGGTTACGGTGTCAGTTGGCCCATTCCGATGCTTGGCAATTATGAAATCCGCCTCGCCCGCCCGCGGCGACTCCTTGTCGTAGTAGTCGTCACGGTGCAGAAGGATGACAACATCGGCATCTTGCTCGATCGAGTTGTGCGTGGCGATGCCGTTGGCGATGAAGTTGTGCTTACCGAGGACGGTCGCGTCGAACACTTCCTGCTCGCCGATCGACTCGATTGACACGACCGAGTCCCAGAAGATGTCGTTGGTCGCGTGCAGGTCCAGGTCAGCCGCGTCAAGGACGGTGGCGATCGCCGCCAGTCGGGAGCGACTGGGCGCACGCTTCCAGAGAGTACTTCCACAGAACTGGGTGCCGATGGCCTTCGCGAACTCACGGTGAGTCATGCCCTGCTCGACCAGAATCTCCTTGACCCTGGTCCATACCTCGCGCGGCACGGTGTCGACATTGGTGTTGCTCTCCGTCGTTTCCAACGCGGCAAGCAGAGCGGCGCAGCCGTCCGACCGCTGCCCGTACACGCCGACTTCGCGCAGGAACCTCAACTGGTCGTCCCGGCCGGAAATGTCGAGCGTGTACTGAGGACGGTGCCCCGAAACTGGCACCACCTTCAGTCGGGCCGTGATGCCGTACCTCAGAAGGAGTCGAGAGATGTCTTCGAGCATTCGCCGGCTCGTGGACGAGAAGTAGACGCGCCCGCCGCGGCCTGAGCTGTTGACGGTCACCGAACCATCGGTGGCCCACAGGTGCCGCAGGAAGGAGGTGATCTGCTCCTTGGGCAGGCTGAAGACGGCCGGAGGGAGAAACTTCTCGTGCGATCTCAAACCGAAGAGGCCGAGGTCGTCCAGCCAAGCGGCGATCGGGTTGCGCCGACCGCGAGCCAGGCGATAGGGCGCTGGCAGCCGCAGGGTCGTCACCCGCGCAGCCGCATAATCGTCGCGGACGGCCGAAATCCCAAAATGCTTCGCCGCGTCGGACACGGCCTGAAGGTTCAGCTCGTCACAGCTCGCGTACCGGATGGGTTGACGTCGCACGAAGGATCCGTCGCCCAACAGGTGCGCCAACATCACCACCTCCGCCTCGGCCCACGGGCGGGTCATCATCGGCGGCGGTAGGTGACGTGGCGTGGCGATGCGATCTCCCGGCGACAGTTCACCGAGTGGCACCCACCCCGTGAAGGCCAGGAAGGGATGGTTCGCCGTGGCGTCGATCTGCTTGCCCGACGCAAGGGTCAGCCGAAACACTTCGCGAGTGCCGCTGGGGAAGACATGGGTCATGGTGCGGGCTGTGTAGCGAAGGCTCTCGTCCAACGCCCAGACGGGAATGTCCTTGGTGTTGTTGGACAACAATTCACCTAGTGTGATCTCGGTGTTGTCATCGGCCCGAATCACTCGGCTCTCCGCCGTAAGGCAGCCAGATTCCCGCAAATCGGACAGTTGGGGGCGCTTGTCGGTGCGCTGCTCCGGGCCACGGTTCAGCTGACTGACCGCGATGACCGGGCACTCGACCTCCTTGGCCAGCAGCTTGAGGCCACGGGAGAGGTCCGCGACCTCCTGCTGACGACTCTCGGTGCGCTTCGGTGAGGTCATCAGTTGGAGATAGTCGACCACGATCATCTTGAGGTCGTGCCGCTGCTTGAGCCGCCGCGCCTTGGCCCGGATCTCCATGAGGTTCATGCTCGGCGTGTCGTCCACGAAGAGCGGCGCCTCGCTGATCTCGCCCATGCAGCGAGCCAGCTTCGTCCAGTCGTCGTCGGAGAGCTGCCCGCTGCGCAGCACGTGCAACGGCACCCGCGCCTCGGCCGAGAGCAGTCGCATGACGATCTCGACCTTGCTCATCTCCAGCGAGAAGATGGCCGCCGCCTGGTTCGCCCTGATGGCCGCGTTCCGGGCGAAGTCCATGCTTGCTGTGCTGTTGTGCGTCGGGATCATGGCCCGACCGGCCAGGTACAGGTGCTCGTCGTTGTCGACCGTCACGCAGCGCACGGGCACGCTGGGGACCGGCCGGACGTCGACGATGAACCGGGAGGTCGTCCGAACGTCGGAGGCGGTACGGCGCCGTTCGGCGTGTGCATCCTGTTTCCGCTTCAGCCGGAAGACAGGGTCCGGTGTGGAGAAGTTCAACGTGTAGGCGATCGACGATTCCGGAGTGCGGCCGCGTACGGACTTCCGGTTGACAGTGCAGCGGTATCCGAGGCTGACCACGAGCTCACGCACGTCCTCTGCCAGCCGCTTGGAGGTCGACGTGTATTGCAGGTTGCCTGAAGGGGCGACAGTGCCGTCGGTGTCCATCAGGCCCGCCAGCAACGCGCGGCGCTGGGCCTCGGAGGCGCGCAGGTAGGCGCCTGGGATGTGCTTGTCGCCTGCCACCCCGATCGTGCGCAGCAGCCCGACGAAGGAACGGTTCTTGTTGTGGCAGTCGGCACACTTCCGAGTTGCTGAATTCTCGCGCAACGCACGGGTGGAGACGCCACAGTCCACGCAGACCCCAATCCCCGGAACGACAGGCTCTGCCTCCAGGAGGATGGTGTAGACCATCGGTCCACCGGGCCGCACCGAGAAGCCGTCCGCCTCGATGTGCGTGACCATCTCCGGATCCGCGGTGGTGAAGCGGCTGGCGTGGGTGTGCCCATCACCGAGCCAGACTCCCAATGTGTACGGCGGGATCAACAGCTCCCGGTCCGGGAGCTGAAGGGGGGCAGTGTTCCGTACCGCGTGGTTGAGCCGTCGATCGGCGGTGTCAGTGCGGAGTGTGGCCGCGATCTCGGCAGTGGTGACGACACCGCCGTGGTCGGCCTGGCTGTCAGCGTTGCCCTTCCGTGCGGTCCGCTCAAGAAGTGCGCTCAGAAGAGGTCCGGCCGGATAGCCGGGCGCCGCCCAGTTCCGCGTCCTGCCGGCTCGGACGATGGGGCGGCTGATCCGGCCGATCGACCCGACTTCGCGGGCGACGGTGTGCAGGACATGCCGGAACTCCGGGCCGACCTGCGCAATCGTGTCGAAGAGTGTGACGGGCTGGTTGCCCCTGGCGCCGAGACTCTCGTGCGCCGCGCGTACGTTGGCCATCGACGACTCGGACCAGCGCCGGCTCTGCCGCACCGGCCCCTGCCGTCTGCTCGCTCGGGTGGTCGTCTTCCACAGGTGCTCCGCGTCCGCCACGATGACCGTGCCGTCGGAGAACTCGACTTCGTAGCAGGGCCGGCCATGCATCACGTCGAAGGCGTGCGTGACGGTGGTGGGACTGCCGTCCGCCGCCATCAGTTGATCACCCACTCGGATCTCGCCCATCGTGGTCCAGCCGCCCGGGGTCGGCAGTGGGGTGTCGAGTGCGAGCGCTTTGCCCAGCCCAGGTCGTCCCGCGACGATTACCAACTGACCGGCGTGCAGGCCGTTGAGCAGCCGGTCCAGGTCGCTGAAGCCGGTCGGCACACCGGTCATCACACCACCCTGCGCACCCACCGCCTCGATCTCGTCCAGCGTCGGCTGCAACATGTCGGCCAGGACCGCGAAGTCCTCGCTGACCCGGCGTTCGGTGACGTCGTAGACGGCCTGCTGGGCGAGGTCCACGATGTCGTCCACGTCGCGGCTGCCGCCGCTCGCGGTGCCGTAGCCCAGCTGCACGATCTTGGTGCCGGCCTCGACCAGCCGGCGCAGCACCGCCCGTTCGCTGACGATCCGCGCGTAGTAGGCGGCGTTCGCGGCGGTCGGCACGCTGGCGATGAGCGTGTGCAGGTACGGCGCGCCGCCGATGCGGGCCAGGTCACCGGAGTCGGTCAGGGCGGCGGCCACGGTGATCGGGTCGGCGGGCTCACCCCGACCGTAGATGTCCAGGATGGTGTCGAAGATGGTGGCGTGGACCGGCCGGTAGAAGTCGTTGGTCTTGAGGATCTCGACGACGTCGGCGATGGCGTCCTTGGAGAGCAGCATGCCGCCGAGAACGCACTGCTCGGCTGCCACGTCCTGCGGCGGGGTCTTGTCGAACTGGCCGTCCCGCTGGGCGGGTGGTTGACCTCCGCCGGAGCGTGACTCTGCCCGCATGTCGTCGGTGACCGACACGGGTCCCCCCTCCACTGCGCCGAACCCGATCCCAGCTCTACCGCTGGGGTACGACGCTTCTCGTCCGACCGGGCCGGCCGATCGGGGGCCATCGGGCCGGCGGTCGAGGGCCAACCATACGGACCCCGAGGTCAGAGACTCAACAACGCCGGTGGACGAGCCTCGGGACAACCTGTGGATGTCGGTGGACAGCATGTGCGCGGCGTGTGCACAGCCTGTGGACAACTGTTGGGGAATTCTTCGTCATAGCTTTCTGACCTGCGGAAACATGCTCCCCAGCCTGTGGAGGAAGATATTTCGGTCGGCTCTGTGACACGATCGTCCCGTACTATCTCCAGCGAACGGCTACACCTGGACAGCGGATTCCGTTTTGGGTTCAGAAGGGTCACACTCCGGCCGTGAGTTACCGGGACTGGGGACGCGGGGATGGCAGCCCGCGCGAGCGCCCGCCGACCGCCTCGTGGAGTGAGCGCGCGGCGTCCCTTCCGGTTGACCCGTACGACGAGGAAGGGCGCTACCGCACCTCCAGTCGGCGGCGCGCGTTGGACCGTGGTCAGGACGAGCCCGTCGACGCCTACCTGCCCCGGTGGGCCCTGGAGTCGGGTGTCCGGCACGCGGACGGCGGCGGCCGCCACGCGGCACCGGACGAGGACGACCGCGAGATACCCACGTCCGGTGCCGGCCGACGGTCGACCGAGGCGTCGAGCAGCCGCCGGCGGCGGGGCACCGAGACGGGTTGGCGCGAGCAGGCGGCGATCGGTGCCGCGCCCGACTCGGACCACACTCGGGAGTGGACCCTCGACCGCCCGCAGGAGCAGGGGTACGCGGGCCGTCGTCGCGCCGACGCCGAGGAGGACGAGCCGGTCTCCGGTGCGGTCCGGGAACGCCGCCCTCGTCGGGCGTCCACCGCCCGTCCCCAGGTGATCTGGTCGGGCGGGGATGTGGAGTCCACCCCGAGCGAGCCGCCGGCGCCCGAGCCGGAGGTGAAGCGCCCCACCCGGCGGAGCCGCCGTGCGGCGGAGGAGTCCTGGACCCGTCCGCCTGCCGACCCGTGGGCTCGAGGGGCGGACCGGCCGGCTGAGCCCGAGCCGTCCTATCCGCCTGCGGTGGATCCGTGGGACGCCTCGGGCGTGCACGCGTGGCCTTCGGCGGCCGGCACGGATCTGAGTGAGCAGTGGTCGGCGGTGGAGAGCGTCGGCGGCTGGGAGCGGTCCGACCGCACCGGTCAGTGGGAGCGGTCCGCGATCGAGGACGACCAGTGGGACCAGACGCTGGCGCCGCGTTCCGACCGGTCCGTGGCCGCTGAGGGTTGGCCGGCACGGGACGAGGGGTTCTGGCCCGGCACCCGGCTGGCCGATGACGATCCCCGCTGGATGGATCCGACGACGTCGGCACCCCGGTCACCGGTGGTGGGCTACACGGCCCCGCGACCACGCAGCGCGCCGGTGCCGAGCGGTGGGGCACCACGACGTCGGGCGGATCGCCCTCCGGTCGGGGCGGCGTCGGTGCGTCGGCGGGTCGAGTCGGCGGCCTCCGGTGCGTTCTCTCGACGTCTTGAGGACGACCTGCTGGACCCGGATCCGGGCGGTTCGGTCCGGCCGTTGCTGTACACGGCGGCCTGTTACCTGGTGCCCGCGATGCTGATCTTCGTGTGGCTGTTGACGTTGGACGGTCAGGCACCGGCCGGTTGTGTGACCGATATCAGCGGGGGCGGGTGCGACTCGGCCCGTTCGCGTGCGTTGGAGTCTCTCCTTGCCGGGTCGCCGCGCTTCGGTTTGGCGTTGGTGAGCAGTCTGGTGGTGGCGGCTCTGCTGCGTCGGGTGGGCACGACGTGGCGCTCGGCGACCATCGCCGTCGCCGCCGCAGTGGTGGGCGGCGGCCTGTCCACGGTGCTGATCAGCGCGGTGACCGGCCAGCCGATCGGGTGACGGCCCAGCGGGTGGCGCGGCACGGCTCGGCTGCCCGCTCCCTGAGCGGGTCGGTTGACGACGGTACGCACGAGGGCCCGCACCGATCGCTCGGTGCGGGCCCTCGTGGTGGTGTTGCGGACGTCAGCCCTGAACGACGTTCAGGTTGAACGACGCGGTCACCTCAGGGTGCAGCTTGATCTTCACCGGGTAGGTGCCGGTCGACTTGATGTGACCGGGCACCTCCAGCCGACGCCGGTCGAGGACCGGGCCGCTGGCCGCCTTGACGGCGTCCACGATCTCGGCCGGGGTGACCGAGCCGAAGAGCCGTCCGCCGTCGCCGGCGCGGACCTTCAGGTTGACCTTGAGACCCTCGAGCTGAGCCTTGACCTCGTTGGCGTGGTCGAGGTCGCGGATCTCACGGGCCGAACGGGCCCGCTTGATGACCGTGACCTGCTTTTCCGCGCCCTTGGTCCAGGCGATCGCGAAGCCCTGCGGCAGCAGGTAGTTACGGCCGTAGCCGTTCTTGACCTCGACGATGTCGCCCGGGGCACCGAGGCCGGACACTTCCTGAGTCAGGATGATCTTCATATCGGTGCCTCCTCTCAGCGGGTGGTGGCCGTGTACGGCAGGAGCGCCATCTCACGGGCGTTCTTGACCGCACGGGCGATCTGCCGCTGCTGCTGCGAGGTCACGCCGGTCACCCGCCGAGCGCGGATCTTGCCGCGGTCGGAGATGAACTTGCGCAGCAGCGCGGTGTCCTTGTAATCGATGTAGGTGATCCCGTCCTTGTCGAGCGGGTTCACCTTCTTCTTCGGCTTGCGAAGTGCCGCAGCCTTGGCCATTGCACGTGCTCCTGGTTTGCGATCGCGGGCGCTCGGCGCCATTAGAACGGAGGCTCCTCGTCGAAGTTGCCGCCCGATCCAGCACGCGCGGGAGAGGGAGCAGCCGAAGCCCAGGGGTCGTCGAAGTTGCCTCCGCCGCCACCCTGGTTGCCACCGCCACCGCCGCCGAAGCCGCCGCCACCGCCGCCGGAGCGGGACATCTTCTGCACCTTCGCCGTGGCGTAGCGCAGCGATGGGCCGATCTCGTCGACCTCAAGCTCGATGACGGTGCGCTTCTCACCCTCGCGGGTCTCGTACGACCGCTGACGCAGCCGGCCCGACACGATCACCCGGGCGCCACGCTGCAGCGACTCGGCGACGTGCTCGGCGGCCTGCCGCCACACGGTGCATGCGAGGAACAGCGGCTCGCCGTCCTTCCATTCGTTCGTCGCCTTGTCCATGAAACGGGGCGTCGAAGCGACTCGGAACTTGGCGACCGCAGCCCCGGAGGGGGTGAACCGCAACTCGGGGTCATCGGTCAGATTGCCGATGACCGTGATGGTGGTGTCTCCTGCCATGACCATCTCCTCGCGCACTCAGCGTCTCGTCGTACAGGCTCGCAGAGCCGTACGACAGAGTCGCGGAGGCTGATCCGGGCGAACCGGGTTGAATGCTTAGCGCATCTCCGGCCGGATGACCTTGGTGCGCAGCACGGACTCGTTGAGCCGGAGCTGACGGTCCAGCTCGGCCACGGCAGCAGGCGTGGCCTGCAGGTCGACGACGGCGTAGATGCCCTCGGCCTTTTTGTTGATCTCGTACGCGAGGCGCCGGCGGCCCCACACGTCCGTCTTCTCAACCGAGCCACCCGCGGTCCGAATCACGTTCAGGTACGTGTCGAGCGACGGGGCGACGGTGCGTTCCTCGAGGCTGGGATCGAGGATCACCATGATCTCGTAATGACGCAAGACGTGCTCACCTCCTGTGGGCTATGCGGCCACGGTCCTTCCGTGGCAGGAGGTCGTGCGTCGCTGCCCGCACGCGCCGGGGGAACCCGACCGGACGCGGACAACCTGACCAGGATAGCCGGTCCGGACGATCATGCCCGGAGTGGTGGGGCACTGGCTCTGCCGTGCCGACGGGGGCCCACCTTCCGACCGTCAACCGGTCGGTGGTGGACCCCCGTCTACGAGGCCGCGAGGCGTCTGGTCCGCATTCCTTGGGTGGGACCTGGGGAGGAACGACCACACCGATGAGGTTGGACCGAAGACGCCCCGCGGAGCTTTATCGTGTTGTTACCTGACGATACAACGGCATCCGTACCTTGTAGGGGGAAAAGCCCAAATTGCCGAGATTCTTGTCGGTACCCGTCCGGTATGCGGAGGTCTCCTCCGCCACGCCGGGCCGCGCGGCGGAGGTGACCTCGCTGCCGACCACCGATCCTCCGGTCACCAGCCGGGGCGATCTCACGCCGCCGGAGGCCCGGACACTGATCGCCGGTTCGAATCCATCAACGATCGTCGGTCCGCCCGGTGACGCGATCGCCCGCGACACCGCCCCGGCCGTCACCAGCCGGTCAGGGTCGCGACGTAGGCTCGCTCGCATGCGTATCGGAGCCCACGTCGATTCGACCGACCCGCTGGCGGAGGCAGCCGCCCGGTCCGCCGACACCGTGCAGTTCTTCCTCGCCGACCCCCAGGGATGGAAGGCACCCAAGCCCCGGGAAGACGCCGATCGGCTACGCGCGGCCGAGGTCGACCTCTACGTGCACGCGCCGTACGTCATCAACGTCGCCACCCTCAACAACCGGATCCGGATCCCCAGCCGAAAGCTGCTGCTCGGGCATGCCAAGGCGGCCACCTCCATCGGCGCCAAGGGCCTGATCGTCCACGGTGGGCACGTCAACGCCGGGGACGACCTGGCCGTCGGCTTCGACAACTGGCGCAAGACATTCGCGTACGCGGCCGAATCCGGCGGCTTCGGCGTGCCGGTTCTGATCGAGAACACCGCCGGCGGCGACAACGCGTGCGCCCGGCGACTGGACGCACTCGCCCGCCTCTGGGACGCCGTCGGCGACTACGAGGTCGGCTTCTGCCTGGACACCTGCCACGCGTACGCGGGCGGTGAGGAGCTGCTCGGCCTCGTCGACCGGGTCAAGGCGATCACCGGAAGGATCGACCTGGTGCACGCCAACAACTCCAAGGGCGCGTTCAACTCCGGCCAGGACCGGCACGACAACCTGGGCGGCGGCACCATCGATCCGGAGCTGGTCGTCGCGGTGATCCGGGCGGCCGGGGCACCGGCGGTGGTCGAGACACCCGGCGGTGTCGAGGGCCAGGCGGCCGACATCGATTTCCTCCGTCAGCAGCTCGGGACGGCGAGCCCGGCAGCATGACGACCGGACAGCCCGGGCCCGGGAACGCCCGGCCCACCTTCACCGACTCGGACGCCGAGACCCGACCCGCTACCGCATCCGAGTCGGGCACCCCAGCCCAGCCGGCTCGCTCCTCCGATGCCGGCTCCGCCGCGAGCCCCGCGCAGACCGACCGCACGCCGGCCGCCCCGACCAGGGACGCCAAGGAGAGCACGAACGGCAAGAACGGCATTCCGGCCAAGGACCGCAAGGCCGACGTCCCGGCCAAGGACCGTAAGGCCGACGTCCCGGCCAGGGCCGGCAAGGGAAGCGAGGATGCCGAATCCAGCACCCCGGCCACGGACGGCAAGGGGGGCGGGGACGCCGGATCCGGCACCCCGGCCACGGACAGCGAGCACGACAAGGACAGCGCCCCGGCCAAGGGCAGCACGGACAGCGCCCCGGCCAAGGACGGCACGGACAGCGCCCCGGCCAAGGACGGCAAGGGCAGCACGGACAGCCCGGCGAAGGACGACGCGGCCGAGGCCAAGGCGTCGCAGCCGCGGGCGAGATGGTGGCGTAGGGCGGGTAAGGGCAGGACCGGCGAACCGGTGAAGACCGACGGTGTGGCCACGCCGGTCGTAGCGGACCGTTGGGAGGCGTTCGCCTCCGCGCCGGAGCCGCGGCCGTCCATCGCCACCCGGGCAGGCCGAGCGGTCGGCCGCTTCCTGATCCACGAATGGACCCTGGCCGCTCTCTGCTCGTTGGCGCTGGCCGTTCTGATGACCTGGCCGACCCTGCGCTATCCCCGCTACACGCTCCCGCAGGACTACTGGGACCCGAGCCTGCAGGCCTGGCAGATGGCCTGGTCCGGGCACATCCTGCTGGCCGACCCGGCGCGTCTGTGGCAGTCCAACACGTTCTTCCCCGAACTGTGGAGCTTCGCGTTCTCCGACACCCTGCTCGGGTACGCCCCGGCCGGGATGTTCGGCAGCGGCCCCGAGGACGCGTTGCTGCGCTACAACATCATGTTCGTGCTGGCGCACGCGCTCGCCACGCTCGGGGCGTACGCGCTGGCTCGTCAGCTCGGGGCCGGCCGGATCGGTGCCGCCGTCGCCGGGGTCAGCTACACCTACGCGCCGTGGCTGCTGGCTCAGGCCGGGCACCTGCACGTCATCTCCAACGGCGGGATTCCGCTGGCGCTGGCGATGTTGGCGCGCGGGCACGGCTGGTCCCTGCGGCACGGCTACCGGCCGGAGCGCCGACACGACGGTTGGGTCTACGCCGGGTGGATGGTGGCGGCCTGGCAGCTCAGCCTCGGCTTCGGCATCGGGCTGCCGTTCGCGTACTTCCTGGGCGGCGCGGTACTGGTCGCGGTCCTCCTCTTCTACGTGCGGCGGCTACGCACCCGCCAGGCCGTGCCGTTCGGTCGTCGGTTGTTCCTCGCCGACGTGCTCGGCGGGTTGTTCTTCGCCGGGGTGGGCCTGCTGATGGCCTACCCGTTCTACCGGGTGACCGAGTTGCACCCGTACGCCGAGCGGACCATCGCCGACATCGGCATCTTCTCGCCACCGGCGTCCGGGTTCGTGACGGCGCCGGCCGAGTCGCGGATCTGGGGTGGTCTGCACGAGGGCGCTCGCGCCGCCCTGCCGTGGCACCCGGAGATGACCCTGCTGCCGGGCTTCGTGCTCTACGCGCTCGCCCTGGGTGGGCTGTTCTTCTCGGTCTGGCGGCTGCGGCACCGGCTGCTGCTGCTCGCCGGGGTGCTGGTGACCATGGCCTTCGCGATGGGCACCCGTTTCTTCGACGGCACCCTCACCTACGTGCCGCTGTTCGAGCACCTGCCGGGCTGGAGCGCGTTGCGTACCCCGGGTCGTTTGATGTTGTGGACCACGTTGTTGCTCGGCCTGCTCGCGGCCGGCGCGGTCACCGCCCTCACCGACCGGGTCCGCGACTTGACCGCGCAGCGGATCCCGTCGTGGCCGGGTCCGTGGCTGCGGATGGCCACCCTGCTGCCGTTGCTGCTGGTGACAGTCGAGGGCCTGAACACCACGCCGCATCCGGTGGTGCCGACCCAACCGGCCGCGATGCGTTCGGCGCAGGGGCCGCTGCTGGTGCTGCCCAGTAACCAGAGTCTGGACCAGCACGTGATGCTCTGGTCGACGAGCGGTTTCCCCGACGTGGTCAACGGCGGTAGCGGCTTCACTCCGCGTCAGCTCGACGACGTTCGTCGGGTGAGCCAGTCGTTCCCCGACCAGACCAGCGTCGACTACCTGCGCACGCTCGGCGTCCGCACTGTGGTGCTGCTGCGCGGCCAGGTGCCGGGCACACCGTGGGAGATCACCATCGACACGCCGGTGGAATCGCTCGGCATCAGCCGGCAGGACGTCGGTGACGCTGTGGTGTATCGGCTCTGAAAGCTCTACTGCGGTTTTCCGGGGAGCCCACCCGGCTCCGGGCGGGCTCCCCGAGAAACCTGACGTGGTGCGGGCCGCGTTGCGCCTAAGAAATCAAGTGGTTGCCGGCTCTCGCGGGGGTTCGCTTTTCGTAGGTAGGCGCCAGCGGTCCAGCCAGGGGGCGTCCGGCGCGCCGTCGAGCACGCCGCCGTCCGGGTCGTCCGGGTAGGTCGCCCGCACCGCGTCCCGTTCGGGGTGCAGGATCTCCTGGACGACGAGCACGCAGAGCACCACGACAGTGGTCAGCCGCAACGTCGAGGCCAGCACGAACACCCCCTCCGGGAAGACCGGGCGACTGGTGGCCGCCCCGAGCAGTTCACCGTAGAAGGCGACGAAGTAGCAGACCTCGGCGATCTGCCAGGCCAGGAAGGCACCCCACTTCGGACGGGCCAGCACCACCAGCGGCAGCAGCCAGAGCACGAACTGCTGGGACCACACCTTGCTGAAGATGAGGAACGCCGCGACCACCAGGAAGGCGAGCTGCGCCAGCCGCGGTCGGCGCGGCGCGCGCAGCGCCAGCACTGCCACACCGAGGCAGGCCAGCCCGAACAACGCGTACGAGATGGTGTTGAGGGTGGGGATGTTGGCGTTCAGCCACTCGAACGGGCCGAGCTGCCCGGGGTCGTTGCCGACCTTGCCGTCCAGGTAACGCCCGATGTACCAGAGCGTGCCCCAGTCGATGGGCCGGGTGGTGTTGAGTTCGAAGAACCGGTCCCAGTTCTCCGGGTAGGCGCGTGCGGCCGGCAGGTTCACCAGCACCACGGCCGCGATCGCCGTACCGGTGGCGACGAGCGCGGCGCGGAGCCGGTCGGCGCGCAACGCCAGGACGAGGATCGGCCCGAGCAGGAACAGCGGCCAGAGTTTCGCCGCGCCGGCGAGCCCGAGCAGCACACCGGCCACGGCCGGTCGTTTCCGCGCCCAGGCCAGCAGGCCGAAGGCGGCCAATCCGATGGCGAGCAGATCCCAGTTGACGGTGGCGGTGAGCACCAGAGCCGGGGCGAGCGCGAACATCGCCGCGTCCCAGGGTCGTCGGCGGCGCAGGGCCAGGATCACCGCCACGGTGGCCACCGCGAGCGCGCCCAGCACCAGCGCGTTGAGGTTGTAGAACCACTGGCCCTGGTTGATGCTCGGGTCGCCGTCGCCGATGGCGTGCACCGGCAGGCCCAGCGCCCCCATGAAGTAGCCGGTCAGCACCGGGTACTCGACGGGGTGGTCGCGGTAGGGCACCTTGCCCTCGTTGAGCCCTTCGGCGTAGTAGAGGGCGAGGACGTCGGTGTAGCAGAAGCGCGTGTACTGGACGTTGTTCTGCCAGGCGCCGTCCTGACAGGGCGACTTCTGCACCCAGTGCAGCGCGAGCGTGAGACATACCAGCGCCAGCACGATCCGGACGGCGGTCCAGAAACGATGGTCCCGGCCCGCCGGGCGGTCCAGCGCTGTCGCGTGGTCGCCCAGCGGTCCGCCGATCGCGCTGGACATGCCGCGGACGAATCCGTCGGAGCGCGACGGGTGGTCGGTGGTACCGGCGTCGTCGATGCCGGGCGTCGACTGGGTGCTCATGAAGAGGCATCCTGCCGTACGGAAGGGGTGCCCGTCCCGTCCCGACGCGGAGATCCCGGGTACGAACACCGCCGCCGGCGGGACGTGTCGTCCGGCCGGCGGCGGTGTGCGGAGGGTACGGGTCAGTCTCGGTTGGGCGGTAGGCCGGGCAGCACTCCACCGCCGCCACCACCGCCTCCCGGGCCACCGGGATTACCACCTGGGTTCCCGCCGGGGTTGCCCCCGGGGTTACCGCCGGGGAGACCGCCGCGCGGGCAGAACGGGTCGGTGAGCGGGTCGCACTGCGGCCCGCCCGGCTGGCCGCCCGGCGGCGGTGGCGGGGCCACCGGCTCCTTGCCGTTGCCCTTCGTGACGTCACCCTCGCCGGTGACGCTGGGCAGGGGGATCTCCTCCTGGCCCTTGAGGGCGGCGTTCATGAACTTCTCCCAGATCGGGCCGGGGAGCGTCGAACCACCGATGTCCTTGCCGCTGGCGAGCCGGATCTCCGGCTTCTTCGGGTCCTTGCTACCGACCCATACCGCAGTGGCGTTCTGCGGGGTGTAGCCCACCGTCCAGGCGTGCGAGTTGTCGTCCTTGTCGTACTCCCAGGTGCCGGTCTTGGCGGCGGCCTGACGGCCGCTCTCCAGCGACATGTTGTTCGACCCGGCCCCGGGGATCTGCTTCAGGACGGCGGTGACCTCGTCGGTGACCTTCTTGGAGATCCGCTGCTCGGGCTTGATGCGCTCGCTGCCGACCACCTTCCACTTACCGGTGTCCTTCTCCTGCTGCTCGACCTTGAGGACGAAGTGGGCCTTGATGTACTTGCCGTCGTTGGCGAACGTCGCCATGGCGTTGGCGTGGTCGAACACGGTGATCGGGTACTTGCCGAAGGCGGTGTAGTTGTCGAACGGGTTGGGGCCCTTCTTCGACAGGTCGAAGGCCTGCGGCGGGTCGACGCCCCACATGGTGGTCACGCCGGCCTTGCGGGCCATGTCGACCACCTTGCCTGCACCGATCGTGTCGGCGACCCAGTAGAACGGCACGTTGTACGACTGGATCGTCGACTCTTCGAGGGTGCACCACTTGCCACACTTGAGGTTGGTGCGGCCGGCGTTGCCGATCGCGACCGCGGAGCCCTCGGGCTTGTACGGCGTGGGGTCCCAGTGCGACTTGACCGAGATGCCGGCCTCGATCGCGGCGGCCAGGGTGTACACCTTCATCGACGAGCCCGGCTGGTGGCCACCGGTCAGGTCACCGTTCTTGTCGGTGTTCTTGCCGGCGTAGTCGAAATCGGCACCGCTGTCGCCGCCGTAGTAGGCGAGCACTCGACCCTTCTTCGGGTCGATCGACACCATCGCCGCCATCAGGTTCTTCGGCTGGTCGTTGAGCTCGGAGCCCTTCTTCGACTGCATCGCGATGTTCTCGGCGGCGGTCTGCAACTTCGGGTCGATGGTGGTGGTGATCCGGTAGCCGCCGTCGCGCAGCGCGTCGACGCAGCTCACCTTGCCCTCCGCTCCGGTGTCGGAGCAGAGGCCCATCGCGTCCATCTCCTGCCGGACGTAGTTGATGACGTTGCCGCGCGGGCTGTCGACACCGAACCCGTTGCCGCCCTTCTTCGGCGGCAGCACCTTCGGGTACTCGGTGGGCGACGCGGGTCGGTTGGGCGCGTCCACCCAGCCTTCCTTCTTCATGCCGCCGATCACGTAGTCCCACCGCGCCTTGGCGTCGGGCAGGTTGACCGCCGGGTCGAACCCCTTGTGGGTGTCGCTGGCCACCGGCTGCTTGATGACCGCGGCGAGCACCGCGCCCTCACCCACGCTGAGGTCCTTCGCGGACTTGCCGAAGTAGGTCTGCGCCGCGGCCTCGATGCCGTAGGCACCGCGCCCGAAGTAGATCACGTTGAGGTAGTGCTGCATGATCTCCGGCTTGCTGTACGCGTCGTTGAGCTTGGAGGCGAGGATCGCCTCCTTCACCTTCCGGCCGTACGTGTCGTCCTGAAGGTTCTCGAACGCGTTGCGGGCGTACTGCTGGGTGATCGTCGACGCACCCTGCTTGTCGCCGCCGGAGATGTTGTTCCAGCCCGCCCGGACGATGCCCTTGTAGTCGACGCCCGAGTGCCGGTAGAAGTTCCGGTCCTCGGCTGCCGCCACCGCGTCCTGCACGTGCTGTGGGATCTGGTTGATGGTGACGAAGGTGCGGTTCTCGCTGCCCAGCTTGGCCAGCGGGGTCTTGCCGTCCTTGGCGTAGACCGTGGTGGACAGCGGCAACGGCAACTCGTCGGGCATGACCACGTTGGTCGAGTAGTAGGTGAACCCGACCACACCGATGCCGGCGAGCATGATGAAGGCCGCGAACGCGGCGATCATCAGGTTCATCCGCTTGCGCTTCTTCGCCCGCGCCGCGGCGCCCGAGTCACCCGCGCCACGGCCGCCCCGGCCCGGCCCGTTGGGTCCGCCGGGACCACCAGGGCCGCCAGGGCCACCGGAGACCGGTGAGACGCTCGCCCGTGCGACGGCGGCACGGCCACCCACCGACGCGGAGCCGACACTGGCCCGGCCCGCCGAGGCGGTGCCGACCGAGGCCGCACCGACGGCGGCGGCACCGACCGCGGCCCGACCCGCCGGTGCACCGGGCGCCGGGGACACGGGCACCGAGGCCCGGCCCGCGCCGGCACGTCCGGCTGCCGCACCCGGTGCCGGCGACACCGGCACCGACGCCCGCCCGGAGCGCCCCGGGGCCGCCGAACCCACCGAGGCGGAACCGGCCGCCGCGGCGGTGCCGCGCGGCACCGAGGCGGATCCGCCGACGGTGGCCCGCCCGCCGGCTGCGCGTGGTGTCACCGAGGCACGGCCCGGGGTCGCCGCGCCGCCCTCCGAGGCCGACCAGCCACCGGCGCGGGAGTCGCCGCCGGATCGGCCGTACGCGTCGGCCGCGCCCGGTCCGGGGTCACCGTCCGGGCCCGGGTACTGGGCCCGTCCGCGCGCAGAACTGGGATCGCCGTACGAGTTCATTCCTCACACCCTGCCGGTCGCGGTGGGGCGCTGCTGCGCCGCCACCGGGTTGCCGTGAGTTGCTTCACCCGGGACGCCGGCACGGGGATGCCGGTTCACCGTGGTACTTGCAGTATCAATCGGGCCAATCGGACTAACGAGCGGTCGACCGTCCCGGGTTTCGTCTACCGCCCCGGGGCCGGTCCAACCTGCTGCGTTCACCGTTGCGCCTCTCGCCTCCGCCGACCCGCAACCTCGGCCGCCACATCCGGCTCGCCGGTGCCGTCGCCGTCGCCGGTCAGTCCGTCCCGGCCGAGCAGGTACTGCTCGACGAGATGGTTCCAGTCACAGCCGAGGCACACCTCGACCACGAAGACCTGGAACTCACGCAGCGTCATCGCCAGCACGGGCAACTCGGCGAGTGTCCGGGCCTGTCCGGCGGACTGCTTGAGCTCGTCGCCGTAAATGTAGTGGACGAGGGTCAGGTTCTCGCTGCGGCAGATCGGGCAGCGCCGGTCGGTCGGCTCACCGTGGAAGCGGGCGGCGTTCTTCAGGTACGGCGACGCGTCGCAGACGTCGTAGGTGCCGACCCGGCCCGCCAGAAGCTCACGCAGCACTGCTCGCTTCTGGAGCGAGTAGTCGACGACCTGGCGCTGCGTACGCATGCGGAGAAGGGTACGCGGTCCGGCCCGAGCAGGCGACCACGCTCACGATCCGTGACGATGACATCTCGGAGAGGGGGTTTGCCCTGGCCGGTGCGAGCCGCTAACGTGCGATGTATCGGTCCGATACATCGCGGCGGTTACCACTTCATGCCGGAGGGTAAAGAGAGGGCGGCCAGTGCTCGAGTTCGCCATCCTCGGCCTCCTGCAGGAGTCTCCGATGCACGGCTACGAGCTGCGCAAGGAGTTGACCGCCAAACTCGGCGCGATCCGGGCGGCGATCAGCTACGGCTCGCTCTACCCGACCCTGCGCAGGCTGCAGGCGGCGGGATGGATCACCGAAGCTGCCGAGACACCCGCCACTGCCGAGGAGGTTCCCGCGCTGACCAGCCGACGAGGTCGGGTGGTCTACAAAATCACCGCGGAGGGCAAGGAACGCTTCGCCCAACTGATCGCACAGGCCGGGCCCGAGACGTACGACGACACGGGCTTCGGGGTGCACTTCGCGTTCTTCGCCCGGACCGACCAGGCGACCCGCCTGCGCATTCTGGAGGGTCGCCGCCGCAAGATCGAGGAGCGTCGCGAAGGGCTTCGCGACGTGCTGGGCCGGGCGGCCGAGCGCCTCGACGCTTACACGCTGGAACTGCAGCGCCACGGTCTTGATGCCTGTGAGCGCGAGGTCCGCTGGCTGGAGGAGCTCATCGCCAACGAGCGCTCCGGCCGAGCCCCGACGGTCCCGAACATCGGGACAGCCGGCGGCCGACGAGAAGACAACAGCCCGCCTCCGCCTGGAGAGACCAGGAATGAGCGGCCGTGACAGAAAAGAAGGAGGCAGACGCTATGGGCTCCGTCCGCGTCGCCATCGTCGGTGTGGGTAACTGCGCCTCGTCCCTGGTTCAGGGCGTCGAGTACTACCGGAATGCCGACCCGAACGACCGCGTCCCGGGTCTCATGCACGTCGCCTTCGGCGACTACCACGTCAACGCCGTGGAGTTCGTCGCGGCATTCGACGTGGACGCCAAGAAGGTGGGCATGGACCTCGCGGAGGCGATCGTCGCCAGCGAGAACAACACCATCAAGCTCTGTGACGTGCCGCCGACCGGCGTCAGCGTGCAGCGCGGCCCGACCTTCGACGGTCTGGGCCAGTACTACCGCGAGATCGTCGAGGAGTCCGACGCCACCCCCGTCGACGTGGCGCAGGCGCTGCGCGACGCGCAGGTCGACGTCGTCGTCTGCTACCTCCCGGTCGGCTCCGAGCAGGCCGCCAAGTTCTACGCGCAGGCTGCGATCGACGCCGGTTGCGCGTTCGTCAACGCCCTGCCGGTCTTCATCGCCTCCGACCCCGAGTGGGCCAAGAAGTTCGAGGACGCGGGCCTGCCGATCGTCGGCGACGACATCAAGAGCCAGGTCGGCGCGACCATCGTGCACCGCGCTCTCGCGAAGCTCTTCGAAGACCGGGGCGTCGAGCTGCTGCGCACGTACCAGCTCAACTTCGGCGGCAACATGGACTTCATGAACATGCTGGAGCGCAAGCGGCTGGTCTCGAAGAAGATTTCGAAGACCCAGTCGGTCACCTCGCAGATCCCGCACGAGATGAGCAAGAGCGACGTGCACATCGGCCCGTCGGACCACGTGCCGTGGCTGGACGACCGCAAGTGGGCGTACATCCGCCTGGAGGGCCGCTCGTTCGGTGACACCCCGCTGAACGCCGAGCTCAAGCTCGAGGTGTGGGACTCGCCGAACTCGGCCGGCGTCATCATCGACGCGGTCCGCGCCGCGAAGATCGCGCTGGACCGGAAGATCGGCGGCCCGATCCTGTCGGCGTCGTCGTACTTCATGAAGTCCCCGCCGGTGCAGTACGCCGACCACGACGCCCACCAGGCCGTCGAGGAGTTCATCGCCGGTGAGGTCGCGCGCTGACCCGCTGAACACCACCAGCACCGGCGAGGGCCGGGTCCGAACGGACCCGGCCCTCGCCGCGTGTCAGCTCGTCATCTCCAGGTACGGCGACAGCCGCAGCGCCAACTAGTCGGCCGAATCGTTCTCACCGCCACAGCCGCAGGTCGCCGGGTGGGCGTCTGTCAGGTTTCGTGATGCCGACGGGCTTGATCGACTCGGGTTCGGCGATGTCGGGGTATCCCGGCCAGGCGGATACCGCCGTTTCGGTGAACTGGAGTGGATCTAGGCGGTCGCCCGCTGGCGATGTCGGACCGCCGTCGGCGGCGGTCACCCGGGGACATCGGCCAGGCGGTCTAGGACCACGCGTGCCGCAGGGCGACAGCGGCTTCCAACTCCAACAGCTTGATCTTGCGCGGCAGGCCTCCACCGAAGCCGACCAGCTTGCCGCCCGCGCCGACGATCCGGTGACACGGCACGATCACCGGCACCGGATTGCGGTTGCAGGCCACGCCCACCGCCCGCGCCGCCCCGGCATCGCCGACCAGGCGCGCCACCTCGCCGTACGTCAGCGTCTCCCCGTAGGGGATTCGGGTCATCTCCCGCCACACGGCCCGCTCGAAGTCGGAGCCCCGGGGCATCGACACCGGGATGCCGAAGCCGGTCAGCTCACCGGCGAAGTACGCCCGCAGCTCGGTCACGGCCTGCTGGGACAACGCGTCGCCGGGCTCGTCGACGGCTGCTTCGACCCGGCCGAAGGCGGCGCCGCAGACGTTCGTGCCGTCGGTGGCGACGGAGAACTCGCCGATCGGTGAGTCGAGCACTGTCCAGCGCATCAGCTCATTCTCCCCGACCCGGGCGACGTTGCCGGCACGGCTACCAGCGTCGGTCGAACGCCACGCCTCGGCGACCCGGGTCGCCTCCTTCGCCGCGGCCCGATCGGCGCGTTTCACTCGGCCCCGAAAAGATCATCTCCGCGTCGAGCGCGACCGTTGGATGTTGCGCCAAGTCGATACCGTGCAGGTCGTGGCAACGGGGACGCTGATCTTTCTGATCATCGGTGGGGCGGGCATCGGGGTGCTCGCGCTCGCCCTACTCGGCACCGAACTGTTCCAGTTCGGGCACGCCGACGTGGACGGCCCGATCTCGGTCGAGACGGTGGCCGGCTTCGCCGGAGCATTCGGGTTCGGCGCGGCGATCGTCAACGAACTGCTCGGTGCGCGTACCCCGGGAATGGTCGTCGGCGCGGTGGTCGGCGGCGTGCTCGCGGCCGTGCCCACCGGCTGGTTGGCCTCCCGGCTGAGCCGGGCGGCGCGCAACATGCGCACCGACCCCACCCCCACCCGGGACGACCTGGTCGGCGCGCTCGGCCTGGTCGTCACACCGGTGCCGGTCGACGGGTACGGCGAAGTCCGGATCCGCCTCGCCGGCCAACCGGTCAAGCTCAGCGCCCGCGCGGACCAGCCCATACCGATCGGCGCCCAGGTCTTCGTCGTGCAGGCGCTCAGCGAGACCAGCGTGCACGTCGAGACCTACTGATCAACCCCCTCGTAGACGGGACTTCCATATGGCCCTGTTAATCGCCATCGGCGGCGCGGTCCTCCTCGCGCTGATCCTGGTGCTCTTCGTGCTCTCCCGAATCAAGGTGGCCGGGCCGAACGAGGCGTTCATCGTCACCGGTCGCAAGGGCCGCACCACGCAGACCGCCGACGGCGGACGGTCGACCGACACCTCCGGGCAGAAGGTCGTGCTGGGCGCGTCGGTGTTCGTGCTGCCGGTGGTGCAGAAGCTCCAGTCCCTGGACCTGTCCAGCCGACGGATCGACGTCGGCATCCGGGGCGCGGTGAGCAAGCAGGGCATCCGTGCCGATCTGCACGGCGTGGCGATCGTCAAGGTCGGCGGAACCGAGGACGCGATCCGGGCCGCCGCCCAGCGGTTCCTGCACCAACAGGACGAGATCGACAACTTCACCCGCGAGGTGCTCGCCGGCGCGCTGCGCTCGATCGTCGGCCGGCTCACCGTCGAGGAGGTCATCCGGGACCGGGCGGCGTTCGCCAGCGCCGTGGCCGAGGAGGCCGAGCACTCGATGACCAACCAGGGTCTGGTGCTGGACACGTTCCAGCTCCAGGACATCCTCGCCGAGGGCTCCTACCTGCAGGACCTGGGTCGACCGGAGGCCGCCCGGGTGCTCAAGGACGCGGCGATCGCCGAGGCGCGGGCCCGACAGCAGGCCGAGCAGGAGCGGCTGCTCGCCGAGGAGGCGATCGCGGAGGCGAACCGGAACCTGGCCCTCAAGCAGGCCGGCATCCAGGCCGAGATCGACGCGGCGAAGGCGAAGTCCGCCGCCGCCGGCCCGCTCGCGCAGGCGGAACGGGACCAGGCGATCCTCTCCGAGCAGCAGAAGGTCGCCGAGCGCAACGCCGAACTCAAGCAGCGCCAACTCGACACCGAGGTGCGTAAGCCGGCTGACGCGGCCCGGTACAAGGTGGAGCAGGAGGCGGAGGCGTCGCGCAACGCGGCGGTGTTGCACGCGGACGCGCAGCGGCAGTCGGTGATCGCCGCCGCGCAGGCCGCCGCCGAACAGGCGCGGCTCACCGGTGAGGGCGAGCGGGCCCGGCGTGCCGCGCTCGCCGAGGCTAACGCGATCGAGGGCGCCAAGGAGGGTGAGGCCGAGCAGCGTCGGCGTTCCGCCATCGCCGAGGCGGTGGAGCGGGAGGGTCAGGCCGAGGCGGCGGCCATCCTGGCCAAGGGTGAGGCCGAGGCGGACGCGATGGCGCGCAAGGCCGAGGCGTTCGCCGCGTACGGCGAGGCGGCGGTGCTGGACCTGCTGGTCAGGGTGCTGCCGCAGGTGGTGGAGGCAGCCAGCGCGCCGATCGGGGCGATCGACAAGATGACTGTCATCTCCACCGACGGTGCCTCGTCGCTGACGAAGTCGGTGGCCGGCAACGTGGCCCAGGGGCTCCAACTCGGCAGCGACCTGACCGGGATCGACCTGGCCGGTCTGCTGGCCCGGCTCGGCTCGGCGTCTACCCCGACCGGCAACGGCACCTCGACCGGCAAGGGCACCCCGGCCGTGGACGGGACCGCCGTCGAGACCCGCTGACGCCGTACGCCGACGGGTGCCGCCCCCCGACGCGGGGCGGCGCCCGTCAGATCCAGCTAGTCGACCAGGCCCTCGGCTCGGGCCCAGCGCAGCAGCTCGGCCTCGGCGGCGTCACGGTCCAGCGGGCCGTGTTCGAGGCGCAGCTCCTTGAGGTGCTTCCAGGCCCGACCCACCACCGGTCCCGGCGGTACGCCGAGCAGCTCCATGATCGCGTTGCCGTCCAGGTCGGGGCGGACGCGGGCCAGGTCCTCCTCGGCCGCGATCCGGGCGATCCGCTCCTCCAACGCGTCGTAGTCCGCGGCCAACTGCGCGGCTTTGCGCCGGTTGCGGGTCGTGCAGTCCGAGCGGGTCAGCTTGTGCAGTCGGGGCAGCAGGTCACCGGCGTCCGCGACGTAGCGGCGTACCGCCGAGTCGGTCCACTCGCCCCGCCCGTACCCGTAGAAGCGCAGGTGCAGCGCGACCAGCGCGGTCACCTTCGCGGTGATCTCCTTCGGGTACCGCATGGCCTTCATCCGGGCCTTGGTCAGCCGCGCGCCGACCACCTCGTGATGGTGGAAGCTGACCCGGCCGTCGGACCCGACGGCCTTCGTCGCCGGCTTGCCCACGTCGTGCAGGAGAGCGGCCATCCGCAGGACGAAGTCACACCCGTCGTCCTCGTGCGAGACGGCGTTCGAGACGACCGTCAGGGTGTGCTCGTAGACGTCCTTGTGCTGCGCGTGCTCGTCGATCTCCAGCTTCAACCCGGTCAGCTCCGGCAGGAACCGCTCGGCCAACCCGGTGTCGACGAGCAGCCGCAGACCGGTGATCGGATCGGCGCCGCAGAGCAGCTTGGTGAACTCGTCGCGGATCCGCTCGGCGGTGATCCGGTCCAGGTCCGCCGACATCTCGGTCATCGCCCGGTGCACGTCCGGGTGCACGGCGAAACGCAGCTGGGCGGCGAACCGGGCGGCCCGCAGCATCCGCAACGGGTCGTCGCCGAACGACTCACCGGGGGTGCTCGGGGTACGGATCACCTTGGCCGACAGGTCGTCCAACCCGCCGTGCGGATCGGTGAACCGGTGTTCCGGCAGGCTGACCGCCATCGCGTTGATGGTGAAGTCCCGCCGCTTCAGGTCCTCGTCGAGGCTGGTGCCGTAGACCACCACCGGGTTGCGGCTGATCTGGTCGTACGACTCGGCGCGGAACGTGGTGATCTCCAGCCGGAGACCGTCGCGCTGCGCGCCGATGGTGCCGAACTCGCGACCGGTCTCCCAGATCGACTCGGCCCACCCCTTGAGGATGCGCAGCGTCTCGTCGGGGTGCGCGTCGGTGCAGAAGTCGAGGTCGTCCCCGAGTCGGCCGAGCAGCGCGTCGCGCACCGAACCGCCCACCAGGTGCAACTCGTGACCGCCGCGGACGAAGCGACGGCCCAACTCGTCGGCGACCGGGGAGACTCGGAGCAGTTCGGCGACGGCGTTGCGCTGCGCGGCGGTGAGTTCGCGGCGGTCGGCGGCGTGTGGAGCGGAGGCTTCGGACATGGGATCGCCAGCTTATCGGGCCGGGGTGTGATCCGATCCGCCGGGCGCGGGTAACGGGTGGGGGTTGACTATGGTCTGTGGCGTGCGGGTCGTCGTCCGACCCGACGTACCCCTGGGAGGCTGGAGATGAGCGGCGGGCTCTACCGCAGCGCCAACGCCGCGAACGACGGCGGCCCTGGCATCCGTCCCGGGGACGGCGCCACCTTCATCTCCGCCGAGCCGCTGAACCAGCCGGCCCTGGAGTCGACCGCGCCGCCGCAGGAGCAGGTGGGCGAGGCGAGCGCGGCAGCCAACAGCGCGGTGATGGCGATCGGCAGCCTGGTCAGCCGGGGTACGGGCTTCCTGCGGACGCTGGTGCTGACCGCCGCGCTCGGTGGGGCGCTGGTCGGTGACGCCTACACCACCGCGCAGATCCTGCCGGGAATGGTCTACGAGTTCCTGCTCGGCGGAATCCTCACCAGCGTGCTGATCCCGGTGCTGGTCCGTCGGCGCAAGGTCGACACCGACGGCGGCCAGGCGTACGCCCAGCGGCTGTTGACCCTCGCGGTGCTGACCCTGGCGGGAGCAGCCCTGCTGGCCGTGCTGGCGGCGGGCTGGCTTACCAAGCTCTACACCAGCGACAACCGCGGAGCGGACTACCAGGAGCTGGTCACCAGCCTGTCGTACCTGATGTTGCCGATGATCTTCTTCACCGGCCTCAGCGCGTTGATCAGCGCGGTACTCAACACCCGGGGTCACTTCGCCGCCCCGATGTGGGCGCCGATCCTCAACAACATCGTGGTGATCGCCACCGCCGGTCTCTACATCGCGATCTTCGGTGCGGAGATCGTGAAGCCGGACGAGATGACCACCGGCCGGATCCTCCTGATCAGCGGTGGCACCCTGCTCGGTGTCGCGATCCAGGCCGCCGGCCTGCTGCCGGCGCTGCGCAAGGTCGGCTTCCGGTGGAAGCTCCGCTTCGACTTCCGCGCGCTCGGCCTGCGTGAGCTGGGCCGGCTCGGCGGCTGGATGTTCTGCTACGTGGCGGTCAGTCAGGTCGGCCTGATCGTGCTGTTCAACCTGCTCAACCGGGCGGGCGACGGGGACGCCGGCGCCCTGATCTACAACAACGTCTTCCTGCTGCTGATGATGGCGCACGGCATCATCGCCGTCTCGATCATCACCGCGTTGATGCCCCGGATGAGCGCCGCCGCCGCCGACGGCCGCTACGCCGACGTGGCCGCCGACCTGTCCCGGGGCACCCGGACGGTCTCCGCGGTGCTCGCTCCGATCGCCGTCTGCTACGCCGTGCTCGCCACCCCGCTAGCGGTGGTGCTGTTCCGCTACGGCGCGTTCAGCGACGAGAACGCCGCCGACACCTCGCTGGTGCTGCTGCTGGCCGCGCTCGCTCTGGTGCCGTTCGCGATCAGCCAGCTCTTCACCTTCGCCTTCTACGCCCTGCCGGACACCCGCACCCCGGCGTTGATCAACATTCCGGTCGTGGCGCTGCGGATCGGCGTGCAGATCGTGCTGTTCGCCGCGTTCGCCGCCCACTTCGCAGCGGCCGGGATGATGATCGGTAACGCTGTCTCGTATCTGGCGGCGGCGATCGGCTCCGCCTGGCTGCTCCGTCCGCGGGTCGGTCGGATCGGGCTGGGCCACATCATGCGCACCCTGGGCCGGGTCCTGGTCGCCGCGCTCGGCGCCGCGCTGGTCGGCCTGCTCGTGATCAACCTGCTACCCGGTGGCGAAACGCCGAGCTGGGCCCAGGCCGTCATCCAACTGGTGATCGGCGGAGCGGTGATCGGTGGGACCTACCTGGGTCTGGCCATGCTGCTGCGGATCAGTGAGATCACCGAGGTGGTCGGCATGGTCCGACGTCGCCTCGGTCGCTGATCGCCAGCAACCGATCACAACAAGTTGGCACACATACAGAACGTCACTGCGGATCACCAGGCTGGGGATGCACCTGTGGATAACTCCGCGATTCGCCGGTCAACCACCGCATCGGCCTGTGGATAACCAACCGTACGGCTGAGCGTGGCAGGCCGATCGGTGGGAACCCGTCGGTTGTTGGGAGCGTCCCACCAGCCCAGCCCCGACGTCGGTCACTTGCGGTGAAGCCGTAGATTAGCTAGTACATGTGCCAGCAACGTGGCTGACAACGGTCGTAACCGGACGAGTTCTCCGACTGCCGGGCACCCGCCAGGTGCGGCGGGAAGATGACATGTCGGGGAGACGGGCAACCCGGGTAAGGTCGCTCTCGACGGGTACGGCAGGGGCCGACGCTGCGCGTCGAAACCGGTCGGCCGGTTCCTTCAACGGCAGAGCGGGAAGCCACATGCCCAGCAGTGCGGGTCCATCGATCGACACGATCACCGAGGGAGGACGGGTGACCCAGGTCGGCGAGGGTCAGGAGGCGGACGAAAGCGCTCCTCCGGTCATGACCTTCGGTGCTCCCACGGCCGGTGAAGTCCTCGCCGAGCGGTACGAGCTGGTTGAGCACATCAACAACGACAGCGCGGGTCGGCTGGTCTGGCGTGGGGTCGACGTCATCCTGCGCCGTCCCGTCGCGGTGGTGCTGCGCTACCCGGGTGGCGACTCCGCCACCGAGATGCTTCAGGCCGCCGTCGCGGCCAGCCGGGTCATCCACCCGAACCTGGTCGGCGTCTACGACGCGATCGACGAGGCCGACCGGGCGTACGTGGTGCGCGAGTGGGTCGACGGGCAGTCCCTGCGGGACCTCACCGCCGAAGGCCCCCTGGACCCGGCCCGGGCCACCGCGATCGGCAACGCCGTCGCCAGCGCTCTCGCCGCGGTGCACGCCACCGGCATGGTGCACGGAAACGTGCACCCCGGCACCGTCATGATCAGTGACGAGGGCCGAGTCGTCCTGGCGGACGCCCGCACCGACGGCGACGACAGCCAGGAGAACGACATCCGGGCGGTGGGCGGCGTCCTCTACTTCGCCCTGACCGGTTACTGGCCGCACGCCGAGGCACCGCTGCGGGGCGCCACCGCCGGTCACGGCCGCGCCGCCATCCCGGACGCCGTTCGGGACGCCACGGGTGCCCTCGCGGCGCCCCGCCAGGTCCGTGCGGGCGTGCCCGCTTACCTGGACGACCTGACGATGGATCTGCTCGACGCGCAGATCGCTCCGCCGTCCTCCGACGTGCTCGCCGCCGAGTTGGCCCGACTCGACGTGCCGGCCGAGGAGGAGCACTACCTCGACAACAGCGGGCCGCTGCGGTTCGCCGCCGAAACCGGCGACGAGCCGTCGCCGCTGGCCGCTGCCGGAGGTCGCAAGGTCGCCCTGGGCATCGCCGGTCTGCTGGTGGTCGCCCTGGTCGGTCTCCTGATCGGGATCAGCACCCTGGGCGACGACGGCGACAAGGACCCGCAGGCCAACCAGCCTCCCGCTCCCACGTCCAGCGCACCGGCCGGCGATGCCACACCGGCCGCGAACCAGGTGCGCCCGCTAGTGGTGAAGGATGTCCGGATCATCGACCCGGACAGCAAGGACCGCAGCGAGGTCGGCGGGGCCGAGAAGGTCATCGACGGTGACGAGGACAAGGGCTGGGAGACCGAGACGTACCAGGGCCGGCCCAACTTCGGCAACCTGAAGAAGGGCATGGGGGTCTGGCTCGACCTCGGCGAGCCGCACAGCGTCAAGTCGGTGCAGGCCGTGCTCTCCGCACCGGGCGCGTCCGCCCAGCTCATGTCCGGCACGACCAATCCGCCGTCGAACTCGAGTGGCGACAAGCAGTTGGTCGCCAACTACACGGACCTCATCGGGCAACCCTTCGAGGACCACGACGGCGCCACCATGGCGTTCAACGGCTTCGACGCCGACAAGAAATACCAGTACCTGCTGTTCTGGATCACCGAACTGCCACCGTCCGAGGGTGGTTTCAAGCTGGGGGTGCAGGAGATCACGGTCCAGGGGTCGTGAACCCGGCACTGTCGTCCGGGCACCGCAACCGCTGGACATGGTGATGGACGAGCACGCGACAGCCACCGACCTGGAGCTACTGCGTGCTCATGTCGACGGTGACCCGCACGCCTTCGCCGAGTTGTTCCGCCGGCACCGCGACCGGCTCTGGGCCGTCGCCCTGCGAACCCTCGGTGACCGCG
Organism: Micromonospora sp. WMMD1155; assembly: GCF_029581275.1. Classification (NCBI taxonomy): domain Bacteria; kingdom Bacillati; phylum Actinomycetota; class Actinomycetes; order Micromonosporales; family Micromonosporaceae; genus Micromonospora; species Micromonospora sp. WMMD1155. The sequence continues at coordinate 2,681,841 of NZ_CP120742.1, read as the reverse complement.
AGGAGGCAGCCGACGCTCTGCAGGACGCGCTGCTGTCCGCGCACCGGGCCGCGGGCCGGTTCCGGGGCGACTCGGCCGTCACGACCTGGCTGCACCGCATCGTGGTGAACGCCTGTCTGGACCGGATCCGCCGCCGGCAGGCACACCCCACCGTGCCGCTGCCGGACGGCAACCGTACCGAGGACGGCTCAGGTGTCGGCGGGCCCGAGCCGGCCGCCGCGGCCCCGGACCACGACACCGCGCTGGTGGTCCGTGAGGCGCTCGCCGCACTGCCCCTCGAACAGCGAGCGGCGCTGGTGTTGGTGGACGTCCAGGGCTACGCGGTCGCCGAGGTCGCCCGCATCCTCGGCGTCGCCGAGGGGACGGTGAAGAGCCGGTGTGCCCGGGGTCGGGCCCGACTGGCGGTGATGCTCGGGCACCTGCGCCCCACCGTGGCCGCCGCGCCCCCGCCCCGAGCGGATCCGGCCCGCCCGATCCGAGACGTGCCGGGCGTCACGCCGGGGAACCCGGGCCCGGCACAGGGCGTCGGATCGAGGTCGAGCCGGTTCCGGCGGGACGCCAACCAGGAGGACACGTGACGACCGAGGGGTTCCGGGAGGTCGACGCCGACCTCCTCGCTGACTACCTCGGCGGGGCGTTGGACGGCACCCCGCAGCAGGAGGAAGTCGCCCGACTGGTGTCCACGGACCCGGCCTGGGTCGAGGCGTACGCGCAGCTGGCACCCGCGTTGACTGAGGTCAGCGCGAGCCTGGCCCGCTGGGCCGAGCCGGCACCGGAGATGCCGCGGGCGATCGTCGACCGCATCTCCGCCGCGCTGTCCGTCGCAGAGCCGACATCCGGCGACCCGGTGCCGGAGCACACCGGGCACGAGGCCGGCACGGGCGGCGACCCGGCGACGCGAGCTGTCGTACCGGCCCAGGGCGGCCGCCGCCCGGTCACCCCCACGATGGCCAGGTCGGGGCGTCGTGCATCCACCGGGCCTGGTCGGCGGTGGCGCGAATGGGTCCGCCGCGGCGGACCGGTGGCCGCCGGCGCGGTCGCCGTCGTAGCTGTCGCGCTCGGCCTCACCCAACTCTCCAGGAGCGCCTCACAGGACACCAGCGGCACCAGCGCCCTCGACCGGCCGGCCAACGCGCCCGCAGACCCCGCGGGGGCCGACGCGGCCCGCACCACCGGGCCGACACTGCGCAGCGGTACGGATTACACCCCGCAGATCCTCGGCAACGACCAGGGCGTCGGTAGGCAGCGTGCGCCGACTCCCAGCCGAGCGACCGGAACCGCGCCTGGAACGGCGCCGGAGGTGGACGCCGAGGGCGGCCGCCGTCCCTCGCCCGACGGGTCGGAGCAACTGACCCGGCTGACCGACGAGGCCGCGTTGACGACCTGCCTGGCCAGCGTGGCGGCGGAGCACGGCAACGGCCCGCTGGTGGTCGAGCTGCTGGACTACGCCCGGTTCCAGGGCGAGCCGGCGCTGGTCATCCGTTTCACCGACGCGACCGGGGCCCGGTGGGCCTGGGTGAGTGGTCCGGAGTGCGGCGTGCCCGGGTCCGGCTCGGACAGCCGGTATTCGTCGCGGGTAGGGTGAATCCACGGTCGATGGCGCGATGGCCGCCCACGTGACCTGACCCACCGGATGCCCGGCTCGGGAATCCCCGGTTCGTACGATGACGTTCTGGAAGTCAGCTGCCGGCCCCACCCAGGCGTCGGCGACTCGGATCGGCATCGGTGCTCGCGCCGAAGCCGAACACACACAACTCGGGAGACGGCAGTGGACGAGGTCCGCAACCTGATCATCATCGGCTCCGGGCCGGCTGGCTACACGGCGGCGGTCTACGCCTCGCGCGCCAACCTGAAGCCGCTGATCATTGAGGGCGTGCAGTCCGGTGGTGCCCTGATGACCACGACCGAGGTGGAAAACTTTCCCGGCTTCGCCGACGGCATCCTCGGCCCGGAGCTGATGGACAACATGCGCAAGCAGGCCGAGCGGTTCGGTGCCGAGTTCCTCACCGACGACGTGACCCGGGTCGAGCTGGTGGACACCGGCGACGTCGGCTCCGGCGCGGTGAGCACCGTCTGGGTCGGCGAGACCGCCTACCGGGCCAAGTCCGTCATCCTCTCCACCGGTTCGGCCTGGCGTCCGCTGGGCGTGCCCGGTGAGCAGGAATACCTGGGTCACGGCGTGTCCGCGTGCGCCACCTGTGACGGCTTCTTCTTCCGTAACCAGCACATCGTGGTCGTCGGCGGAGGTGACTCGGCGATGGAGGAGGCCACCTTCCTCACCCGCTTCGCCGACTCGGTCACGATCATCCACCGCCGCGACTCGTTCCGGGCCAGCAAGATCATGGCCGACCGGGCGCTGAGCAACGAGAAGATCAAGGTCGAGTGGAACAGCACCGTCGAGGAGATCCTCGGCGACGACGGCAAGGTCACCGGCGTACGGGTCCGCAACGTGCACACCGGCGAGACCAAGGTGATGGACGTGACCGGCGTCTTCGTGGCCATCGGTCACGACCCGCGCAGTGAGCTGTTCCGCGACCAGGTCGAGCTGGACGACGAGGGTTACGTCAAGGTCCAGGCTCCCAGCACCCGCACCAACGTGCCCGGCGTGTTCGCCGCCGGCGACGTGGTCGACCACACCTACCGTCAGGCGATCACCGCGGCCGGCACCGGTTGTGCCGCCGCGCTCGACGCTGAACGGTTCATCGCGACGCTCGGCTGAACCAAGGAACACATCCCGGAGGAGGGGCATAGTGGGAAATACCAAGGCGGTAACGGACAAGAGCTTCGTCGCCGACGTGCTGCAGGCCGACAAGCCGGTTCTGGTGGACTTCTGGGCCGAGTGGTGCGGCCCCTGCCGCAAGGTGTCGCCGCTGCTCGAGGAGATCGCCGGCGAGATGGGTGACCAGGTCACCATCGTCAAGCTCAACATCGACGAGAACCCGGAGACCGCACGGGCCTACCGGGTGATGTCGGTGCCGACGCTCACCGTCTTCAAGAACGGCCAGCCGGTGCAGTCGATCGCCGGCGCCAAGCCGAAGGGCGAGCTGGTCCGGCTCATCCAGTCGGCCCTCTGACCGGCAGGAGCACCAACCGAACCCCGTACCCGCTCGCCGGGTGCGGGGTTCGGCGTTCCCCGGGCTGTTTTTCCTGGCCCCGCCACCTCGCCGCCCCGGAGCGCATAGCCTCAAGCGAGGCCGCCCGGCCAGCCAGCGTCGTGCAGAGGGGGTCGTGCGTGCGTCCGATCCGACCCGGTGACCGGGGACCAGCGGTCACGGAGATCCGTACCATCCTTCTCAGCCTCGACATCCTCGCCGCCGCCGGAACGCACGCCGACGAGTTCGACCTCGACACCGAGCGGGCGGTCCGCGCCTTCCAGCAGTCCCGTGGGCTCAGCGTGGACGGCCGGGTCGGTGCGGAGACCTGGCGCGCCCTGGACGCCGCCCGGTGGCGGCTCGGCGCCCGCACCCTCTACCACGCCGTCCCCGAGCCGCTCACCGGCGAGGACGTCCGATCGCTCCAGGAACGGCTCCTGGAAATGGGGTACGACGTGGGCCGGGCGGACTCCATCTACGGCATCCGGACCGCCCGCGCGGTGGCCCAGTTCCAGCGCGAGGTAGGGCTCACCCCCGACGGCGCCTGCGGCCCACACACGATGAACGCGCTACGCCGGATCGGCCGCAAGGTGGTCGGTGGCCGCCCGCAGTGGCTCCGCGAGTCCGACGCGATCCGGCAGTCCGGGCCCGCGCTGGTCGGCAAGACGGTGGTCATCGACCCCGGGCACGGGGGCACCGACCCCGGGATGGTGGTGCCCGACGGGTCGCTTCGCTGGACCGAGGCGGACCTGGTGCACGACCTCGCCAGCCGGCTGGAGGGACGACTCGCCGCGTCCGGGGTGCGGGTGCAGCTCACCAGGGGGCCGGCACCGGACAGCTGCCTACCGGACACCGAGAGGGCTCTGCTGGCCAACTCACTCGGTGCCGACGTGTTCATCTCACTGCACCTGGACGGCCACGCCAACCCGGACGCGGAGGGCGTCGCGACGTACCACTACGGCACCGACAACGGGGTGACCTCGGCGACCGGTGAACGCCTGGCCGGTCTCGTGCAGCGGGAGATCGTCGCACGGACCGGGCTGCGGGACTGCCGTACCCACGCCAAGACCTGGGAGCTGCTACGACTGACCCGGATGCCCGCCGTCCGGGTCGAGGTCGGCTACCTCACCTCACCCACGGACCGCGCCCAACTGGTCGACCCGCGGTTCCGGGACCGGGTGGTGGAGGCGATCGTGGCTGCGGTGCAGCGGATGTACTACCCGATCGAACGGGACGTCCCGACCGGCTCGCTGGACGTCAGTGAGCTGCGGGCGGTCGTGACCGCCGGCACGGTGGTCGACTGATCGTCGCCCGGCTCAGCCGTTGGTGGAACGGGTCGCCGGGGCGGGACGAACCGGCCGGAGCAGGGTCTCCGGACTCATCGAGCCGAGCAGCTTCTCCAGCGCGTACTCGACGTCGGACTTCCAGCTCAGCGCGGTGCGCAACTCGAGACGCAGCCGGGGGAAACGCGGGTGCGGACGTACCGTCTTGAACCCCACCGACAGGAAGAAGTCGACAGGTGCCACACAGCCACCCGACGGATCGTCGGCGTCACCGAACTTGGCGTCACCGAACGCCTCGATGGCCTTGATCCCCCGCTTGGTCAGGTCCCGGGCGACGCCCTGCACCAGCATCCGGCCCAGCCCGCCACCGGCGAACGCGGCGACCACGTTGGCCGTCATCAGCAGTGCCGCGTCGGCGGAGACCGGTGACGTCGGGAACGCCATCGAGCGGGGCACGTAGGCGGGCGGGGCGTACATCACGAAACCGGCCGGCATGCCGTCGACGTAGGCGAGCTTGCCGCAGGAGCCCCACTCCAACAGGGTCTGGGAGACCCACGCCTCCTTCTCCAGGCCCGGATCACCAGCGGCGCAGGCCCGGTCGGCGGAGACCGGGTCGAGCTCCCAGTAGACGCACTGCCGGCACGGGCTGGGCAGGTCTTCCAACGTGTCGAGGGTCAGGCTGACCAGACGTCGCGACATATGGCGCATCCCCACAATAGGCTCGGTGGTGAGACCGGCATGGAACGACAGCGCCGCCTTCCTGCCCCCGACGAGCGATCGTACGCCGCCGATCGGCGATCCGGGAGGGGACGCGCAGATGCCCACCTCACCGGGGGACGCCGAGGGAGGGTCCGCCATGTGGTCGATCCGTCTCGGCGCCCCGGCAGCCGGGCCCTGAAGGATTAGGATCGACAATCGGCACCCCGCGCCGCCATGGTCACCGGCGGGTGGGGTACCCGGGGCGGGAGCCACCCGAGCAGCGATCGAGGTGAGGTCATGACCGGCACGACGCTCGACGACTACACCGACCGGTACGCCCGGCGGGTACGCGGGATGACCGCCTCGGAGATCCGAGCACTGTTCGCGGTGGCCAGCCGCCCGGAGGTCGTCTCGCTCGCCGGTGGTGCTCCCTACATCGCCGCGCTGCCGCTGGACGCGGTCGGCGAGATGCTCGGTCGGCTCGGCTCCGAGCACGGGGTGAGCACCCTTCAGTACGGCATCGGCCAGGGCACACTCGAGCTGCGCGAGCGGATCTGCGAGGTGATGGCGCTCTCCGGCATCGACGCCGCGTGTGGCGCCTCCCCGGAGGACGTGGTGGTCACCGTGGGCGGGCAGCAGGCGCTCGACCTGGTGGCCCGGCTCTTCCTCGACCCGGGTGACGTCGTGCTCGCCGAAGGGCCGACGTACGTCGGTGCGCTGGGCGTGTTCCAGGCCGCCCAGGCGCAGGTCGTGCACGTACCGATGGACGCGGACGGCCTCGTCCCCGAGGCGCTGGAAGCCGCCATCGCCGATCTCGCCCGGGCCGGACGCCGGGTGAAGTTCCTCTACACGATCCCGACCTACCAGAACCCGACCGGTGTGACGCTCAGCGAGGAGCGCCGGGAACGGGTGCTCGACATCTGCGAACGCGCCGGACTGCTCGTCGTCGAGGACGACCCGTACGGTCAGCTCGGTTTCGAGGGTGAGGCGCCGGCACCCCTGCGGGCCCGCCGCCGGGATGGTGTGTTCTACCTCAGCACCTTCTCCAAGACCTTCGCCCCCGGGCTGCGGGTCGGTTGGATCCTCGCCCCGCACGCGGTCCGCGACAAGCTGGTCATCGCCAGCGAAGCGCAGATCCTCTGCCCCAGCGGCTACGCCCAGGCGGCCGTGTCCACCTACCTGGGCACGATGCCCTGGCGGCAGCAGCTCAAGGTCTATCGCGAGGTCTACCGGGAACGCCGGGACGCCCTGCTCGACGCGATGACCGACCTGATGCCCGAGGGCACCAGCTGGACCACCCCGACCGGCGGTCTCTTCGTGTGGGCCACCCTGCCCGACGGGCTCGATTCCAAGGCCATGATGCCGCGAGCGATCGCCGCGCGGGTCGCCTACGTGCCCGGCACCGGCTTCTACGCCGACGGCACCGGCACCGGCGCGATGCGCCTCAACTTCAGCTTCCCGCCGCCGGAGCGGATCCGCGAGGGCGTCCGTCGGCTGTCCGGCGTGATGGAGCAGGAGATGGCGATGCGCCGGGTCTTCGGCGCCGTGGGCGGTGCCACCAGCCGGCGCGGCCGGGCCGGCTCCGACGCGCCAGGACCCGACTTGGCATGATGCCGGCATGGGTACGACCGCCGCTGAGCGCCTCCTCGTGACTGATTCCGCAGCCCCGCCCGACCTGCGCGTCGTGGTGCTCGCGGGCGGGCTCTCCTACGAGCGGGACGTGTCACTGCGCTCCGGCCGTCGGGTGCTCGACGCACTGCGTGCCGTCGGGTTGGAAGCCGAGTTGCGGGACGCCGACGTGGCGCTGCTACCGGCGCTCGCCGCAGATCCGCCGGACGCCGTGGTGATCGCACTGCACGGCGCGACCGGCGAGGACGGCTCGCTGCGGGGAGTCCTGGACCTCTGCGACATCCCGTACGTCGGCTGCGACGCCAGAGCCTCCCGACTCGCCTGGGACAAACCCTCGGCCAAGGCGGTGCTCCGCGAAGCCGGCATCCCCACCCCGGACTGGGTGGCACTCCCACACGATCGCTTCTCCGAACTCGGGGCGGTCGCCGTACTGGACCGGATCGTCGACCGACTCGGCCTACCTCTGATGGTGAAGCCGGCGCAGGGCGGTTCCGGGCTCGGCGGCGCGGTGGTCCGGGACGCCGCGGCGCTGCCCGCCGCGATGGTCGGATGCTTCTCGTACGACTCCACCGCGCTGGTGGAGAGGTACGTGCCCGGCATGGACGTGGCGGTCTCCGTCGTCGACCTCGGTGACGGTCCGCAGGCTCTGCCGCCGGTGGAGATCGTGCCGCGCAACGGTGTGTACGACTACGCCGCCCGCTACACGGCCGGACGCACCACCTGGCACGCTCCGGCCCGGCTCGACCCGGAGGTCTCCGCCACGGTCGCCGACGTGGCTCTCGCCGCGCACACCGCACTCGGACTGCGGGATCTCTCGCGGGTCGACGTGATCGTGGACGCGGCCGGGCAGCCACACGTGCTGGAGGTCAACGTCTCGCCGGGCATGACCGAGACCTCGCTGCTGCCACTCGCCGTGCAGGCGGCGGGGCTCGATTTCGGCCGTCTCCTCGGCACCCTGGTCAGCCGCGCGGCGACCCGCCTCGCCACGGCCTGATCGGTTCGCCACGGCCTGATCGGTTCGCCACGGCCTGATCGGTTCGCCACGGCCTGATCGGTTCGCCACCGCCTGATCGGTTCGCCACCGCCTGATCGGTTCCGCCGCCTAGTGCTCTGACCACAAACGTTGGCGGTGTTGGTGACACGCCGGCCTGAGTGAAGGGCTGGGCCGGCGTGAGGCCGTCAGGCTGTCGGGGTGGCAGAGCCGGTTCGGGTACGTCGATTAAGTGATCAAGAGGGTCAACGGCTGCAGCGTCTGGTGCGTCGGGGCACCGGCTCGGTCGTGCGGCTGCGCCGAGCGATGGTCGTGCTCGCCTCAGCTGGCGGCAACAGTGTGCCGGTCATTGCCCGGCTCGTGCAGGCCGACGAAGACTCCGTTCGGCAGGTGATCCACCGGTTCAACGAGATGGGGATGGCCAGCCTGGACCCTCAGTGGGCGGGTGGCCGTCCCCGCCGGATCAGTAGCGACGACGAGGCGTTCATCGTCGCGACGGCCAACACCCGTCCCGCCAAGCTGGGACGGCCGTTCACCTGCTGGAGCGTGCGCAAGCTCGCCGAATACCTCGCTGACAACCCCGATCGGAAGGTGATCATCGGGCGGGAACGGCTACGGCAGGTGCTGCGCCGCCACCAGATCACCTTCCAACGCACGAAGACGTGGAAGGAGTCCACGGACCCCCAGCGGGAGCAGAAGCTGGCCCGTATCGAGCATGTGATTGAGCACTTCCCGCACCGCACGTTCGCGTTCGATGAGTTCGGGCCGCTGACGATCCGCCCGCACGGTGGCGTCGGCTGGCAGCCGAAAAGCCGCCCACGCAGGCTCCCGGCGAACTACCACAAGCTGCACGGCGTGCGGCAGTTCCACGGCTGCTACTCGATCGGCGACGACACCCTCTGGGGTGTGGTCCGCACCCAGAAATCGGCGGCGAACACCCTCGCCGCACTCAAGTCGATCCGGGCCGCCCGCCCTGACGGCGCCCCGATCTACATCATCTTGGACAACCTGTCCGCCCATAAGGGCTTCGCGATCCGACGGTGGGCGGCCCGGAACAAGGTCGAGTTGTGTTTCACCCCGACCTACGCCTCCTGGGCCAACCCGATCGAGGCGCACTTCGGGCCGCTGCGCACCTTCGTTATCGCCGGCTCCGACCACCCCAACCACACCGTCCTGGCCCGCGGCCTGCACGCCTACCTGCGCTGGCGCAACGCCAACGCCCGCCACCCCGACGTCATGGCCGCCCAACGCCGCCACCGCGCCCGCATCCGCAGCGAACGACACCGCCGCTGGGGCCAACCCGCCAGCCGAGCCGCATGACCATCCCGGCCAACGTTTGTGGTCAGAGCACTAGGCGCGGATCCGCCTGGTCTGCTCGGCGGTGCAGGCGCGGATCCGTCGCCTGCTCTGTGGTCGGTCGAGGTCGCTGGGCCGTCGCACGGCCACGCGTGCCCGCCTTCCTGGGCGGGCACGCTCCCCCTTCCTGGCGGTGACCCCGTTACCGGCGACCCTCAATGGCGTCGTCGGTGGCACCGTCATCCGGGGTCTCATCCGGGTCGTCGAGGACCGAGCGTGCGTTGACTGGCGCTTCCACCGTGCCGGCGATTCCGGGTGCTGATGTGCGGGGCGTCGGGATGCCCGACGTCGGGCTGCCGAAGGCTGGAGTGGTCGGCGTCGGTGTGTCGGAGGACGCGCCCTCCGAGGCGTTGTCGGTGGATCCCGGAGCATCGGATCGGCTCGCCTGATCGATGCGGAGTGCGGCTGCGCCAGCCTCGGTGTCCCCGCCGAGCCCGGTCCTGTCGGCCTCGGTGTCCCCGCCGAGCCCGGTGGCGCGGGCCTCAGTGTCCCCGCCCAGCGCTGCCGCGTCGGGGGCTGGGCTGCTGGCGCCCTGGGCCGCCATGACGACGTCGGCGGCCGGATCCGGTGCCGGCTCGGGTATCTCCTCCGCCGCCTCGATGACCGAGGCAGCCGCTTCCGCAGCGGCCTCGACAGCAGCGGCATCCGCAGCAGCCGATTGGGCCGTCAGGCTGGACGGTGCCTGCCACTGGATGCGGGGCGGCTCGGCGAGCGGGCGGCCACCGAATTCGGCGAGCCAGGCGGCGACGAGCGCCAGATTCTCCCGCCACTGGGTCTCGGAGATCGGCGGCAGGATCGAGTCCCACAGGGACAGGAAGGTGCCTCGCAACTGAAGGCGGCCATACGGTCGGGCGAGGAACCACATGTGCAGGTGGGCTGAGCCGTCGCCCCATCGGTTGACGTGCACACGCGCCACGCCGTCGAGGGACCGGATGGCCCTCTCCAGACGGACGGTCATCACACCCAGCTCGGCAGCCAGAAGGTTCGGAAGGTCGCCCAGGTCGAGGTGAGTTCGCGATTCCAGGATGAGCACCATGGGCAGCCCGGTCGGCCGGTCCATGGCACGAACCCGCCACCGCTCTCCCACCCAGATGTAGGCGTCGTCCGGCGCGCTGCAGGCTGTGCATTCCCGGAGACCTTCGCCTTTCCGAGGCGGTTCGACCGGGACCGGGTCATCGAGTTGCTTCACGTAGAGGTCACCCTCGAAGGGGAACGACGGCCACTGGGTGAAGTCCGGCACTGAGGGAGGGGTGTCGTGCACGACGCTGACCCTAACCGAGTCTGGCACCCGTGTCCCTACCTGAACGACCGGTCCCGACAGAGCGGATCGGGACCAGCCGTAGGCCCGGTACGTCGGGCCGCCGACCTCCCGGTCGAGCGGTATCCACAGGCTGCCGAGATCACGAATACAGGCCGTCATCCACAGGCCCACACCCGCTCCCACGCGGTGTTTCACGTGAAACAACGCGTGCCTGTGGAAAACCGGTGTGGATAACTTTTCCGCCCGTGGGTCGTTGTCAGCGGACCGTCGAAGTGGGCTGCGGCGAGTGGTCGCCGCACGGCTCTGTGCTGCGTACTCCTTGCCTTGGCGGAGATTTTCGAACGCCGGCGGCACCCCTCCAACGATCATCGTCCGGACGGTCGGTGGAAGGTACGTAGAGGTCCTGCGGACGCAGTGCCCGGCATGTTTTCCACAGGGCTGGGGACGGTGGGAGCTTCCCGACGTTGGTGGCCTCTCTCTGGGGCGCATAGGGCCGGGGCGTCCCGCAGAACTGTGCGCTTCGACTGCGACCACCGTGAGATAGGTCTGTGGTGCTTGACGGGTCTGTGGTGATGACGCGGTCTTCCTAGGGAGTGGGTCGCCGCACATCCGCGTCGTGGCGGAAGCCCGGAAGGTGGAGGGCCCACCGGCGGGCCGGTCCCGCACATCCGCTTCCCTTCACAGAGTCGAGCCGCTCCAGAAGCGTCGCCGCGTACGCCCGGGCAGTCGGCGTTCCCGGCCGCGCTCATCGGCCAGATCCGCCGATGCTGTTGGGCGAGGAGTCTCGGCACTCTGTCCGCGTGGGTTGGCAGTCAGGGGGCGCTGTTTCACGTGAAACGGAGGCTGCCGACGCACGTGAGTCCTTGGGATGGTTCATTGTGTGCTTGCGCGCCGCTGAGTGGCCCGCTGCGGCCTCAAGAACGGCCAAGGGTGGCTGCGGTCGACCAGACCGCACGGCGAGCCGCTTCGGCGCTCCTGGGCGATCCGGCCACGAGAGTGCTGCGGCACTCCGAGGTGATCAACACGGTTTCCCGGAAGTAGGGGTATCGAAGGCGTCGGGATACCCCTACTTCAGCGAACTCGAGTCGATCACCCGTACCGACGAACGAGCGCAGCCAATCAGCCGGAGCGGCCACACCTGACGCACCGGAAAGCAACTGGCAGCACCCAACGGTTCCCCGCCGTTCCCGGGCAGAGGTGGCGCGGAGTCCGCCTGCAGGCCGCCCGACCGAAAACCCCGCACGCCCGCCCTCGGCCCGCCCGACTCGTAGGCCCTCTGCAGCACGGCCGAGAGTACGCGGATCGGTCTTGCGGCTAGGGCGCCACCCGCAGGCACTCCCATCGGGGGTTCCGACACTGCATGCCTTGGCAGCCGCGCACCCTCGCCACCCCGCACGCCCGCCTGCCCGGCACGCCTGTCCCGCACGCCCGCCCCCGCACGCCTGCCCGGCACGCCTGTCCCGCACGCCCGCCCCCGCACGCCCGCCCGGCACGCCCGGCACGACTGTCCCGCCCGCACGCCGTCCCCGCACGCTCCGCACGCGACTTCCGAGCCCGCAGCCCTCGCGAGGCCCGCAGCCCTCACGAGGTACACAAGCACCGCGAGGCCCACAAGCGCCGCGCAGAGCGCGCGTCGCATCCATCCCCCAGAGCAGCACCGGTACCGCTTCTGCTGTGGATCCCGCCGCCGCCCGACAAAGCCGACGGCACCGCGATCGCACGGACAGCGGCCGGTTTCACGTGAAACCGGCGATGGAAACAGAACGGCCGCGCACCCGATGGGGTGGCGCGGCCGTCAGCGAGAGGAGGGGTCAGCCCTCGCCCTCCTCCTGCTGCACACCGATGATCCCGACGATCCGCTCCAGGTCGTCCACTGTCGCGAACTCAATCGTGATTTTGCCTTTGCTCCGGCCGATGTCCACCTTCACGCGGGTGTCGAAGCGGTCGGAGAGCCGGTCAGCGAGATCGTTCAGCGCCGGCGCGTGTGCCTTGGGTCGACGCTTCGCCGCTTGGCTCTTGGCCGACCCGTCGTTGAGTGTCAGCGCCACGATCTCCTCGGTGGCCCGGACCGACAGGCCCTCGGCCACGATGCGCAGCGCCAACTGTTCCTGTGCCTCTGCCTCGTCCAGGCTCAGCAGTGCACGGGCATGGCCGGCCGACAGAATTCCCGCTGCCACTCGACGCTGCACCTGAGCCGGCAGGTTCAACAGCCGGATCGTGTTGGAGATCTGTGGGCGACTCCGACCGATCCGGCGGGCCAGCTCCTCGTGGGTCGCCCCGAACTCCTCCAGCAACTGCTGATAGGCGGCGGCCTCTTCCAACGGGTTCAGATTGGCCCGGTGGATGTTCTCGAGCAACGCGTCACGGAGCATGGCGTCGTCGCGGGTGTCCCGGACGATGGCCGGGATGTTCTCCCGCCCCACCGCCTGGGCGGCGCGCCAGCGCCGCTCACCCATGACGAGTTCGTACTTCTCGTCGTCGAGCTGACGGACGACGATGGGCTGGAGGAAACCGACCTCCTGGATCGAGGTCTTGAGTTCCTCCAGGGCCTCCTCGTCGAAGACCTGACGGGGCTGCTTCGGGTTGGGCAGGATCGCGTCGACCGGGATCTCGGCGAAGCGCGCTCCCGGCACCGGGCTGAGAGTGGGCTCCGGCTCGTGGACCGGCGCCCCGACGGGCACCGCGGGGACGGCTGCGGCAGCCACCTCCTCGTGCTCGGTGGCCGGTTCAGCCGTCCCGGCGCCGGCGGCACCCGGCTGCGGCCCGGTCGGGATCAGCGCCCCCAGGCCCCTACCCAGACCGCCCCGAGGACGGTTCTTCATGCCACGCCTCCCAGCGACTCGTCCGCACTACGCATTCCGGCCCACCGGCTCCTTGACGCCTCGCTCGGCGATCTCCTGGGCGGCCTCGAAGTAGCTCGTTGCTCCCCGCGAACCGGGATCGTAGGTCATCACCGACTGGCCGTAGCTCGGTGCCTCGGAGACCCGGACGTTGCGGGGGATGACCGCCTGGAGGACCTTGTCGCCGAAGTGGTTTCGGACATCCTGCTCGACGGCGTCGGCCAACCGGGTACGCCGGTCGTACATGGTCAGCAGGATCGTGGAGACGTCGAGCTTCGGGTTGAGGTGCTGGCGTACCAGGTTGATGTTGTTGATCAGCTGGTTGAGCCCTTCCAGGGCGTAGTACTCGCACTGGATCGGGATCAGCACCTCCTGCGCGGCCACCAGCGCGTTGACAGTGAGCAGGCCGAGCGACGGGGGGCAGTCGATGAAGACGTAGTCGAACTGGCCGGGGTAGGCGGCGATGGCACGGTCCAGACGCGACTCGCGGGCCACCACGGAGACCAGCTCGATCTCCGCACCGGCCAGGTCGATGGTGGCGGGTACGCACCACAGGTTGGGGATGCCCTCGACCGCCTGCGCCACCTCCACCAGAGGCACGCTGTTGATCAAGCAGTCGTAGACGTCCGGGATGCCGGTGTGGTGCGGGACGTTGAGCCCGGTCGAGGCGTTGCCCTGAGGGTCGAGGTCGACCACGAGCACCCGGTTGCCGTGCAGGGCGAGCGCCACCGCAAGGTTGACGGTGGTGGTGGTCTTACCCACGCCACCCTTCTGGTTGGCGACGCACATGACCCGGGTCCGGTCCGGTCGAGGCATGGTCACCTCGCCACTGGGATTCAGGATCTGCACGGCCCGCATCGCCTCCATAGCCAACGGTGGGTCATCCTCTTCGCGCGTCGGGGTTTCACGTGAAACGTACGTGGGGTCAGCGGCCACGGCTGCCAACGACTCGGTCGACGCGACAGGTGCTTCAGCGAACGTCGGCGCGGCATCCCGAGCGGCCGCTGCGGTGGGCTGCTGCGGGACCGCCGCTTCGAACCGAACCGCTGCGGCAGTGTTCCGGCGAACCACCACCTGCCGCACCTCGGCGACGTTCGCGGGTCGGCTCGACCCTTCCGCTGACCGACGGACACCCGCCGGGTCCCCGGTTTCCGGCCCGACTGGTTGATCAGCCGCAGCACCGTGCGCTGCCGGCGCAACGCCGTCGGCAGGTCGGGTGGATGGGTCGGTCGCACCGGGCGACCAGCTCGGGTAGTCGGTTTCACGTGAAACGGGATCGTTGCTCGCCCCGGTCACGTGTGGATCGTCGTACCTGCCGTCGTCATGCACCTGTCATCCCTGCCCGCTTCGGATGGTCGGTCCGCGCCCCGGTCAACTCGGCCGTGCCACGCTCGCAACCCGCGAACTGTACGGCCCTCGGGAGCGGTCGGAGACCCACGACGTCCACCGCCCGCTCCACACTATCGACGCGCGGCCAGCCTACGGCGGACGGGCGCGGCCGGTCCACGTCGGGTTCTCATCTCCTCGTCCATCCGTACCGGTACAACGAGGCAACCCGCCAGCCGGAAGCCCGATGGCGTGAAGTGTCAGCGTCGGCGGGAGCGACCGGCCCGGGTGCGCTTACCGGCCGCCGGTCGAGGGCCGATCATCCGCTCCCGCACGATCTCCACGACGGTGGTGGGGGGATCGATCACGTCCACACCGCACAGGTGCACGGTCGGCTCGCCGCCGCCGAGGCGCGTCACCACCTCGGCGTGCTCCTCGATCTCCGCGGCGGCGGACGATCCTTTGAGCGCCAGCAGACGGCCACCCCGAACGGCCAGGGGGAGACTCCAACCCGCCAGCCGGTCTAGTGGGGCGACGGCGCGTGCGGTCACCACGTCCCCGCTGATCGGGTCCCGACCGCTCGACCCGGTCGCCGCTTCGTCGGCCCGGCCGCGGAACACCCGCACCGACTTGGCCAGGCCGAGTCGCTCGACGACCTCGATCAAGAACGACGTACGTCGGGCGAGGGGCTCGATCAGGGTGACAGTGAGATCGGGGCGGGCGATGGCCAGCACCAGCCCGGGCAGACCGGCGCCGGAGCCGACGTCGAGCACCGTCGCGCCGGACGGAACCCGCTCGGCGACCGCGGCGCAGTTGAGTAGATGGCGATCCCAGATGCGGGGTGCCTCTCGGGGACCGATCAGACCACGGACGACCCCGTCGGTCGCCAGCAGTTCGGCGTACGCGGCGGCCAGGTCGAGACGGTCACCGAAGAGGGTCAGCGCGGCCGGTGCCAACCCGGGTGGCAGGGCCGCGTCGCTCGGCGAGGGGGAAGTGCCCGGTTCAGTCGCGGCGGCGTCCGAAGTAGCCGGCCGGACAGGGGACGGCCCGGACGGCGTACCGCCCGGGCCGGACACGGCGTCAGCCGTGCTGTCGTCGTGGGTCACCCGGTCAGTCCACCGGCCGTACGACGATGCGCCGGTTCGGCTCCACACCCTCGGACTCGCTGGCCACGCCGGACATGGCGTTGACCACGTCGTGCACACACTTGCGCTCGAACGCGGACATCGCCTCGAGGCGGACCGGCTCGCCGTACTCCTTGACCTTCTCGACGGCGTTCTTGGCGACGGCGGCGAGTTCCTTGCGGCGGTTGGCCCGGTAGCCACCGACGTCGAGCAGCAGGCGGCTCGGCGTGCCGGTCTGCCGGAAGACGGCGAGGCGGGTCAACTCCTGAAGCGCCTCCAGGGTGGCCCCGCGCTGGCCGACCAGATTCTGCAGACGCTCACCGACCACCTCGACCATCGGGCGGCCGGCGGCGACCAACTCGTCGATGTCGCCGTCGTAGTCGAGGATGTCGAGCAGCCCCTCGACGTAGTCGGCAGCGATCTCGCTCTGCCGGAACAGGTCGCCCTCACCGACGGCCTTCTTCGACCGGGCACCGGTAGCGGGGGCATCGGTGTCGTCGTCCTCGGTGCCGGTGTCGTCGCCGTCCACCTCGAGCGTCGCGGTCTCCTCCTCGTCCAAGGGCTGCTCGGTGCGGGGGATGCTGGTCTCGGTCACGGTCTCATCTCCGTACTCGCTCGGCCGGACCCTCGGTCCGACTGGTTTCCCGGGGCCGGCGGGAGGTCGCCGGTGCCCGCGGGCACGTCTGTACGGGCAGTGTCGCCCGTGGCCGCGCGGCGCGCGGTCGGTTCCCACCGGCGCCGACCATCCGGCGGCTGCACAGTGTGGAACGGGCCGCCGTCGGATCACCGGCGGCGGCCCTTGCGGGTCAGCCCTGCCGCTTGGCGGGGCGACCCTTCTTCGGGTTGTTCACCGGCTTGGCGCCCGGCTTCGGCCCGGCCACCTTGGGAGCGGCGGCCTTGACCGGCGCCGGCGGAGCCGTCTTACCCCGACCGAACAGGCCGCCGGTCTTGGCGGGCTGCACCGGGTTGCGGCTGGCGGCGGGTGCCACCGCCTTCTTGGCGGTCACCGGCGGCGGGAACTTGCGCAGCACCCACTGCTGCTGGCCCAGGGTGAACAGGTTGTTGGTGACCCAGTAGATGATCACACCGATCGGGAAGATCGCGCCGGAGATCAGCAGCGAAGCGGGGATGCCGTAGAGCATCAGTCGCTGGATCATCCGCTGCTGCGGGTCCTCGGCCCAACCGGTCTTGAGGATCATCTGACGGCTGGTCAGGTAGGTGGTCGCGATCATGACCAGGACCAGGACACCGGCGATGACCTTGACGGTGGTGCCGTTGGCACCGAGGCTGGCCAGCTCGTCGGCGGTGGAGCCGAACTTTCCAGCGATCGGGGCGGTGAAGAGCTTCGCCTGCGAGGCGCTCTGGAACTGGTCGGCGGTCCAGCCGTACAGCGTCTGGTTCCGCTTGTCCGGGTCGAGGCGGCGCAGCACGTGGAAGAGGCCGAGGAAGACCGGGATCTGAAGGAACATCGGAAGGCAACCCATCAGCGGGTTGGCCTTCTCCTTCTTGTACAGCTCCATCATTTCTTTCTGGAGCGTCTCCCGGTCACCCTTGTGCTTCTCCTGAAGCTCCTTGACCTTGGGCTGGAGCGCCTGCATCGCCCGCTGCGACTTGATCTGCTTGACGAAGACGGGGAACAGGATCACCCGGACGGTGACGACCAGGAAGATGATCGCCAGGATCCAGGCGAAGTTGGTGCCGATCACCGCGCCGACCGGCACCCCGATGGCGTCCCAGGCAGAGTGCCAGGTCAGCAGGATCCACGAAATCGCGTAGTAGATCCAGTCGAGACTCAATTCGGGGCTCCAGTCACATCAGCACGGCGGCGGCCGCCCGGCTCCGGTACCGGGTCATGTCCACCAGGGTGAAAGGGGTGGCAGCGCAACAGCCGCCGGACCGCCAGGACGGCTCCCCGGAGCGCGCCGTGCCGCACGACCGCCTCCTGGGCGTACGCACTGCACGACGGATAGAACCGACAGCGGGCCGGCAGTGCCGGACTTATCCACCGACGGTACGCGATGATGGGCGCGATCAGCACCTTGGCACCTGTTGTCGACGGGCGTGGGCTGGTCTGCCCGGTGCCGCTCATCGGTGCCGCCGCTCGCGGGGTGACCGGGCGACCGCGAGGGCGGCGTCCAGGTCGGTGGCGAGCCGGGGGTACGACGCCTGCGCCGCCGCGGGCAGCGCCCGGACGACGAGGGTGCTGCCGGGCGGCAGGTCGACCAGCCGTTCCCGGACCAGCGCACGCAGTCGACGACGGACCCGGTTACGGGTCACCGCGTTACCGACGGCCTTGGACACGACGAAGCCGGCACGGGACGCCACGGAGATCAGCTCCGCGTTGTCGTCCCGCACCGGCTGCGGCGAGATCGGTGTGCTGGGGTCGGCGTTCACCGGCATGGTCAGGTGGACCACGACGGCACCACGCCCGGCGCGCCGGCCACCACGGACCGCTGCGGCGAAGTCAGTGCTGCGCCGCAGTCGCTGTGCGGCGGCCAGCACGACTGCCCACGTCCCCTGGACCGGCCCGGTCGGCTCAGGCCGACAGGGTGGTGCGACCCTTGGCGCGACGGCTCGAGAGGATGGCACGGCCGGCACGGGTGCGCATGCGCAGCCGGAAGCCGTGGGTCTTCGCGCGCCGGCGGTTGTTCGGCTGGTAGGTGCGCTTGCTCACGTCAGGCTCTCCGTTTTCGTACGCGCCCCGTACGACGGAATCGCCGGGGTCGTGTGGTGGTCCAGGCCACCTCGACGGTGGCCCACGATCGGTGCTGTCCGGCGGAGCGGGACCTCGGCGGTGCGGGGATGCGACCGTGGACAGCAAGCACCCATCACCCTAGCAGAGGGCGCGAAAGCAGCCGTTCCAGCCTACGCAGGGGGGCAATGACCGTCAAACACCCCGAGCAGTACGAGAACGGGACGCGCCCGAGGCCGGAGGGTGGTTTTCGCTGATGCCGAGAACACCCCCGCCGCGTCGCCGGTTGATGGCGCAGGGACAACGCTGTTACCGTGCCCGATTGCGGTGAGCGTCGGAAGCTCCGGTCGTCGCAGAGGCAAGACCGGACAAGGTAGTGAATCGTTCGGCACGGTGAACCCGCTTCAGCGCCCGTTCAGGCAGGGGCAGGTCCCACCCGCGGCCGGCGGCGGCCACAATCGGTCGGTACACAGGCTGTGGATAACTTGTGGACGACCATCGGTCGACCGTCAGGTGGGTGTTGTTCCACCCGCGAACGCGGCGGGCCCGGGACGGCCGGCTGGCAGACAGCGGCGGCCGGGAGCAGAGGCGAGGGGGTGGCACGACGGTGGCCGGTACGACCGACCTTGCCGCAGTGTGGTTAGCGGCGACCGACGAGCTGGCCGACGAGATCATCTCCGCTCAGCAGCGTGCCTACCTCCGGTTGACCCGGCTGCGGGCGATCGTCGAGGACACTGCTCTGCTCTCCGTTCCGGACGCGTTCACCCGCGACGTGATCGAATCCCGGCTCCGACCGGCGATCACCGAGGCGCTCACCCGCCGACTGGGTCGGCCGATCCAGGTCGCGGTCACCGTCCGGGTCGCCGAGGACGCCGCGGGCCGACCCGCCGGCACCGTCTACCGCAGCACCCCGGAGACCGGGCCGTTCGACGTCGACGGCTCGTCCGTCGAGCCCTTCGGTGACGACCAGGGCGCTCGGCCGTCCGCCGACCCGATGATCCCCGAGCAGACCCACGCGGGGCGCGCGCCGGAGCCGGCCGCTCCACCGACGCCCACGGGTCCACCGCTCGCACCGGCCGTCGACGCGCACCGTCCCGGGATGATCCCCGCCAGCAGGGACGGGCAGGAGGCGTTGTTCAGCGCCGCCTTCGCGGAGCCGATGCGTACCCCCCGGCCGGGGCCCGACCGCCGTGGCTATGACGAACAGGCCGCCCGGCTGGACCCGCCGGGCCCGGACACCCGGCCCTACGAGCCCCGCTACCGGGAAGAGTCGGCGTCTCCGCGCGACCAGCACGTGATCCGCGCGCTGCCCCGGGACACCGGCACGGACAGCGGCCCGGGCCGCAGCGGCGTGGACCACCGCCCGGGTGGTCGTGACGAGCGCCGGTTGCCCGGTGCCGACGCCGGCGGCAACCGGCTGAACCCGAAGTACATGTTCGAGACGTTCGTCATCGGATCGTCCAACCGCTTCGCGCACGCGGCGAGCGTCGCGGTGGCGGAGTCACCGGCGAAGGCGTACAACCCGCTCTTCATCTACGGTCACTCCGGTCTGGGCAAGACGCACCTGCTGCACGCCATCGGGCACTACGCCACGACCCTCGGCAACGCCCGCTCGGTCCGGTACGTCTCGACCGAGGAGTTCACCAACGACTTCATCAACTCCCTGCGGGACGACAAAACCAGTGCGTTCCAGCGGCGCTACCGCGACGTCGACATCCTGTTGATCGACGACATCCAGTTCCTGGAGAACCGCGAGCGCACCCAGGAGGAGTTCTTCCACACCTTCAACACCCTGCACAACGCCAACAAGCAGATCGTGATCACCTCCGACCGGTCGCCGCGCCAGCTCGCCACCCTCGAGGACCGGATGCGAACCCGGTTCGAGTGGGGCCTGCTGGCGGACATCCAGCCGCCGGACCTGGAGACCCGCATCGCGATCCTGCAGAAGAAGGCGGCCCAGGAGCGGATGTACGCCCCGCCGGACGTGTTGGAGTTCATCGCCTCCCGGGTGTCGAACTCGATCCGGGAACTGGAGGGGGCGCTGATCCGGGTGACGGCGTTCGCCAGCCTGACCCGGTCGACGGTCGAGCTGTCCCTGGCCGAGGAGGTGCTCCGGGACTTCATGCCCGACGGCGCCGGGCCGGAGATCAACGCCGACCAGATCATGGCCTCGACGGCCGACTACTTCGGGGTGAGCCTGGAGGACCTGCGGGGCCAGTCCCGGTCCCGCGTGCTCGTCAACGCGCGCCAGGTCGCCATGTACCTGTGTCGGGAGTTGACCGAGCTGTCGCTGCCCCGGATCGGGCAGGCATTCGGGGGCCGGGACCACACCACTGTGATGCACGCCGACCGGAAGATCCGGCAGCAGATGGCGGAGCGCCGCTCGCTCTACAACCAGATCGCCGAGCTGACCAACCGGATCAAGCAGAACAGCTGAGGCGTACGCCGGCCGTCGGGACGGCGCACAGCCCGGGACACGCCCGGCCGGATCTCCGGCCGGGCGTACTTTTTCGGCTTCCGGCTGGACTCTCGACATGGTGTAGACCACAGGATCGACCCCGTGACCGTCTCGACTTCCACTCGTTGTCCACAACTCGTTGTCCACCGCCGGTGGATAACTACGGTCCGTCCCTCGCCGGTTACCCACAGGCTGTGGAGAAGCCCTGTGTACGGGGCTGTGGACGCCTGGGGACAACCGAAACGTTTTCCACCGGTGACCGACGACCTGTGTACGACCTGTTGAAGGTTCTGGGGATGACGGCAATGGTGATCTTCATCGTCGTCCACAGGCTTGGGGAGAAAGTCGGTGGATTACCGGTGGACAACCGGTGGATGACGGTGGACAACTGTGCACCGAGGGCGGGCTGTGGACACGCAGGCGGGTTGTACCAGTGGTTCTCCACAGCTAAATCACCGGTGGATAACCTGTCTGAGCTGCGCAGACCTGGCTTTTCCACAGTTTGCACAGGTGCGATGAAGACGATGAGTTATCTCTTCTAAGAGAACAAAAACCAATCATCACCGTTGGGCTTTCTGTGGATCGGGCCGAACGCTGCCGGATCAACCGGTCAGCATCGACACGATCCATGGGGTCGGGCGCACAGCCGATACCCCCGCGCCCTAAGGTGCGATGGGTACCCGCACGGTCGGGCGGGACGGTAGGCAGCGGTCGGCATGAGAGAGTTGTCGCTGACGTCGACGCGGAGGCATTGATGAAGTTCCGAGTGGAGCGCGACGCGCTCGCCGAGGCCGTGGCGTGGACCGCGAAGAGCCTGCCCAACCGGCCGTCCGTACCGGTGCTCGCCGGGGTCATGCTCCGGGTCACCGACGGCAACCTGAGGGTTTCCGGGTTCGACTACGAGGTCTCCAGCCAGGTGACCGTCGAGGTGCAGGGAGACGCCGACGGCGCCGCCCTCGTCTCCGGCCGCCTGCTCGCCGAGATCACCAAGGCGTTGCCGGCCAAGCCGGTCGACATCGCCGCGGTCGGCGCCCACCTCGAACTGGTCTGCGGCAGCGCCCGGTTCACCCTTCCCACCATGCCGGTGGAGGACTACCCGGCGCTGCCCGAGATGCCGCAGAGCGCCGGCACGGTGGACGCCGCCGCGTTCGCCACGGCGGTCTCCCAGGTGGCCATCGCGGCGGGCCGAGACGAGACCCTTCCGATGATGACCGGCGTTCGCGTCGAGCTTTCCGGCAGCACGCTGTCGATGCTCGCCACCGACCGCTACCGGTTGGCCCTGCGCGAGATCCAGTGGCGACCGGACGACCCCGACGTGAGCATCAACGCCCTGGTGCCGGCCCGCACCCTGAACGACACCGCCAAGGCGCTCGGCCCGCTGGGTGGCGAGGTCACCCTCGCGCTGGCCCAGGGTGCCGCAGGCGAGGGCATGGTCGGCCTGGCCGGTGGCACCCGACGCACCACCAGCCGTCTGCTCGACGGCGCCAACTACCCGCCGGTTCGGTCGCTCTTCCCGGCGGCCCACAACGCCGAGGCCCGGGTGCCGGTCAGCACCCTGATCGAGGTCGTCAAGCGGGTCGCGCTGGTCGCCGAGCGGACCACGCCGGTGCTGCTCAGTTTCAGCGCCGACGGTCTGGTCGTCGAGGCCGGCGGTTCCGAGGAGGCCCGAGCCAGCGAGGCCATGGAGGCCACCTTCACCGGCGACGCGCTGACCATCGGGTTCAACCCGCAGTACCTCATCGACGGCCTGGCAAACCTGGGCTCCCAGACGGCCGTCCTGTCGTTCGTCGACGCCTTCAAACCCGCCGTGATCTCCCCCGCCGGCGAGGATGGCGAGGTCATTCCCGGGTACCGGTACCTCATCATGCCGATCCGCGTCTCTCGCTGATCGCGCCCTGCAACACAGATCCACGGAGGTACAAACACATGCAGCTCGGCCTTGTAGGACTCGGCCGTATGGGCGGCAACATGCGGGAGAGGTTGCGCGCCGCTGGTCACGAAGTCGTCGGCTTCGACCACAACGCGCAGATCAGCGACGTCGCATCCCTCGCGGGCCTGGCGGAGAAGCTCGAGTCGCCGCGCGCGGTCTGGGTCATGGTGCCCGCCGGAGTCACCGACGCGACGATCGACGAGCTGGCCGCGGTGCTCGGCGAGGGCGACATCATCATCGACGGTGGCAACTCGCGGTTCAGCGACGACGCACCCCGGGCCGAGCGGCTCAACGAGCGGGGCATCGGCTACCTCGACGTCGGCGTCTCCGGCGGTGTCTGGGGTCGGCAGAACGGCTACGGGCTGATGGTCGGCGGCTCCCAGGAGCACGTCGACCGGCTGATGCCGATCTTCGACGCTCTCAAGCCGGAGGGCGAGTTCGGCTTCGTGCACGCCGGGCCGGTCGGTGCCGGGCACTACTCGAAGATGGTGCACAACGGCATCGAGTACGGCCTGATGCACGCCTACGCCGAGGGCTACGAGCTGATGGCGGCCTCCGAACTGGTGACCAACGTGCCGGGCGTGATCAAGTCCTGGCGGGAGGGCACCGTCGTCCGCTCCTGGCTGCTCGACCTGCTGGACCGGGCGCTCGACGAGGACCCGGAGCTGGCCGACCTCAGCGGCTACACCGAGGACACCGGCGAGGGCCGGTGGACGGTCGACGAGGCGGTCCGGCTGGCCGTCCCGCTGAACGTGATCACCGCTTCGCTGTTCGCCCGGTTCGCCTCACGACAGGACGACTCGCCCGCTATGAAGGCTGTCTCCGCGCTGCGTCAGCAGTTCGGTGGCCACGCCGTCCACAAGCGCTGAGCGAAATCCACACCCGGTGTACGTCCGACGGTTGGAACTGGTCGACTTCCGCTCGTACGAGCGGGTGGCCGTCGACCTCCAACCGGGGGCGAACGTCCTGATCGGCGCCAACGGCGTCGGCAAGACGAATCTCGTCGAGGCGTTGGGCTACGTGGCGACCCTGGACTCGCACCGGGTCGCCACCGACGCGCCACTCGTGCGGATGGGTGCCACGTCTGCGGTGATCCGCTGCGCGGTGGCGCACGACGGGCGGGAACTCCTGGTCGAGTTGGAGATCGTGCCCGGGAAGGCCAACCGTGCCCGGCTGGGCCGGTCTCCGGCGCGGCGGGCCCGGGACGTGCTGGGCGCCCTGCGCCTCGTGCTCTTCGCCCCGGAGGACCTTGAGCTGGTCCGGGGCGACCCGGCCGAGCGCCGCCGCTACCTGGACGACCTGCTGGTCAGCCGCCAACCCCGGTACGCGGGTGTGCGGGCCGACTACGAGCGGGTGGTCAAGCAGCGCAACGCCCTGCTGCGCACCGCGTACCTGGCTCGCAAGACCGGTGGGTCGCGGGGCGGCGACCTCGGCACCCTCGCCGTCTGGGACACCCACCTGGCCCAGCACGGCGCGGAGCTGCTCGCCGGCCGCTTGGAGCTGGTCGCCGCGCTCACCCCGCACGTCGCCAAGGCGTACGACGCGGTGGCCGCCGGTCGGGGCGCGGCCGGTATCGCCTACCGGCCCTCGATCGACCTGACCGAGCCGACCACCGACCGGGCCGCGTTGGCGGAGGCACTGGCCGCGGGGCTGGCCGCGTCCCGCTCCGCCGAGATCGAACGGGGCACCACGCTCGTCGGCCCGCACCGCGACGAGCTGGCGTTGACTCTCGGGCCGCTACCCGCCAAGGGGTACGCCAGCCACGGCGAGTCGTGGTCGTTCGCGCTCGCGCTGCGGCTGGCCGGCTACGACCTGCTGCGGGCCGACGGCATCGAGCCGGTGCTGGTACTCGACGACGTCTTCGCCGAGTTGGACACCGGCCGCCGGGAGCGGCTGGCGGAGCTGGTCGGTGGGGCGGGTCAACTGCTGGTCACCTGTGCGGTGGACGACGATGTGCCGGCTGCGCTGCGCGGCACCCGCTACCGGGTCGGCGAAGGGACGGTACGCCGTGTCGAATGAGTCAGGCGCCGACCGGCCCGAGGCGGGGCG
Organism: Micromonospora sp. WMMD1155; assembly: GCF_029581275.1. NCBI lineage: Bacteria > Bacillati > Actinomycetota > Actinomycetes > Micromonosporales > Micromonosporaceae > Micromonospora > Micromonospora sp. WMMD1155. Next base: position 2,657,111 of record NZ_CP120742.1, on the reverse strand, counting down.
GAGCGCGCGTACCCCGAAGGCGGAATCGGCGGGCGGTGAGCCGGCGGCGGCCGCGAGTGGGCCGGAGTTGGCTCGGGCGGTACTCGACGCGGCGTTGTCCAAGCGGCAGGCGGCGGCCCGCGCCCGGCGTACCCCCGGAGGTGCGGGCGGCGACGCTGCCGGCGGCTCGGGGCGGCGGTTGCGGGGTTACTCCGGCCCGGGCCCCGACCCCCGCGACCCGCAGCCGTTGGGTGCGGTGCTGAACCGGTTGGTGAAGGCGCGTGGCTGGCAGCAACCGGCGGCCGAGGCCACCGTGTTCGGCGCCTGGGAGCGGGTCGTCGGCGCGGAGGTGGCCCAGAACAGCCGCCCGGTCAAGCTGGAGAACGGTGAGCTGACCGTGGAGGCGCGGTCGACGGCCTGGGCCACCCAACTGCGGCTGCTGGCGGGATCGCTGCTCAAGCAGATCGCCAGCGAGGTCGGCCACAACGTGGTGCGCAAGCTGCACATCCACGGGCCGGCCGCGCCGTCGTGGTCGAAGGGGCCGCGCCGGGTACGCGGGCGGGGCCCGCGGGACACCTACGGCTGACGGGATCTCAGCTCCGTCGGGCGGCCTCGCGGGCGGCCCGCTTGAGTTCGCGTTGCTCCGCACGCGGTGCTCACCCGGTTGATAGCGGCGGCCAGCCGACCGACCGGCGGCGCTGCGGCCCAGGAGACCGGGTCGGGTCAGGCGTCGGCGTAGACGGCGAAACCGCGTTCCGCGCAGCGCCGGTAGAACGCCGCCAGCACACCCAGCTCGGCGCAGGTGAAGTTCCACTGCGGCGGGTCGCCGCGCTCGTCGCGCAGCGCGTCGAGGCGGCTCTCCAGCCACCGCAACTGCTGCTCGGCCAGCCTGCCGTCGCCGAGCAGGGAACGCAGCACCGTGCTGACCGACTCGAAGGTGACCGCCTCGCCGTACGCGCGGTGCCCCGCCACGAACCTCTCGATCCCGCTGGCGATCCAGGAGCAGCCGTCCGGATCGATCACCGGGTCCTCGTCCTCGGCGGCGGCGTCTGTGGCGTACAACACACCTTCCAGCCCCAGGAGCAGATCCACCAACTCGGTGTACGCGGTCGCCCGGATGGTGCCGGTCTTCGCGATCAGCTCGGCCAGGGCGGCAGTCGGCGCGGAGATCCGCGGCAGGTCGACGATCTCGCCGAAGTCGACGAACTCGGCCGGCGCCACCGGATCGTAGAAGCGGCCGGTCCGCGGCCAGTGCACCGCGACGTTGTCCAGCCCCATCTGTCACCTCTTAGAGAGCACGTGTCGGGTCGATCGGGTCGATCGTCCCGGTTCCAGCCCATAAAGATCAAGGGTGGGTTCCGGGGCGCCGCAAACGTACGGCACGGACGCCCGGGCCGCGACCCCCGACCCGCCCGGGCGCGGGTCAACCCGTCCGGCGGCGGCGCGTGCGATCCGAGCATGGCGTGTGGGGGGAGTCGCGGGCGACGGGGTTCTTCCGGCTACGGACTTCTCAGCCGCCTCTCCGAGGGTGCCGAGTGGTGGTTCTGTCCTCCGGGCACAGTAGGATTGACAGCGAGACGAAGACCCGGTGCGGAGGACGGGGGCCGGTGGCCCCAGGATCATTCTCCACGTCGGGTCGAGCCGATCGCGATCCGCGGGCAACCGCGGCGACCGGCGCGTTCGACCCGTGGTCCGGAGGTCTCCGGCACCGGTCCGCGCGCCGACGTCGCGTCCTGTCCGCCGAACCCGCGCCCGCTGCGCCCAACCGGCGCGGTCGACGCGAGAAAGTGGCCGAGGGTGGCAGCGCAGGAAAAGCAGGAGTACGGCGCAGAGTCGATCACCGTTCTCGAAGGGCTGGAGGCGGTCCGCAAGCGCCCCGGTATGTACATCGGGTCCACCGGCGAGCGCGGTCTGCACCACCTCGTCTGGGAGGTCGTCGACAACGCGGTCGACGAGGCGCTCGCCGGATACTGCGACACCATCGACGTGGTGCTGCTGGCCGACGGCGGCGTCCGGGTCACCGACAACGGCCGTGGCTTCCCGGTCGACCTGCACCCGAAGCTCAAGAAGCCGGGTGTCGAGGTCGCGCTGACCGTGCTGCACGCGGGTGGCAAGTTCGACGGCAAGGCGTACGCCGTCTCCGGCGGTCTGCACGGCGTCGGCGTCTCCGTGGTGAACGCGCTCTCGACCAGGATGGCCGTCGAGATCCACAAGTCCGGCTTCGTGTGGCGGCAGCAGTACACCAACTCCAAGCCCAGCCCGCTGGAGAAGGGCGAGGCCACCGACCGCAGCGGCTCGGCGGTCTCCTTCTGGCCCGACCCCGACGTCTTCGAGACCGTCGACTTCGACTTCCAGACCATCTACCGGCGTCTGCAGGAGATGGCCTTCCTCAACCGGGCGCTGCGCATTCACCTGCTCGACGAGCGGGTGGCCGAGGAGGACGGTCGGCAGCGCGAGGTCACCTTCTACTACGAGGGCGGCATCTCCGACTTCGTCCGGCACCTCAACGCCTCGAAGAACCCGATCCACAAGACCGTGGTCGAGTTCGGCGCCGAGGAGGAGGGCATGTCGGTCGAGATCGCCATGCAGTGGAACGAGTCGTACGGCGAGTCGGTCTACACCTTCGCCAACACGATCAACACGCATGAGGGCGGCACCCACGAGGAGGGCTTCCGAGCCGCGCTGACCAGCGTCGTCAACCGGTACGGCGCCGACAAGAAGCTGCTCAAGGGCGACGAGAAGCTCTCCGGCGAGGACATCCGCGAGGGGCTCGCCGCGATCATCTCGGTCAAGCTGGCCAATCCGCAGTTCGAGGGCCAGACCAAGACCAAGCTCGGCAACACCCCGGTGAAGAGCTTCGTGCAGCGGGTCTGCAACGAGTGGCTGGTCGACTGGTTCGACCGTAACCCGGCCGAAGCCAAGATGATCATCCAGAAGGCGTCCCAGGCCGCCCGGGCCCGAATCGCCGCCCAGCAGGCGCGCAAGCTGGCCCGGCGTAAGTCGCTGCTGGAGTCCGGCTCGATGCCCGGCAAGCTGGCCGACTGCCAGTCCACCGACCCGCGCGAGTCCGAGGTGTTCATCGTCGAGGGCGACTCGGCCGGCGGCTCGGCCAAGCAGGGTCGCGACCCGAGGACCCAGGCGATCCTGCCGATCCGCGGCAAGATCCTCAACGTGGAAAAGGCCCGGATCGACCGGGTCCTCAAGAACAACGAGGTCCAGGCGCTGATCACCGCGCTGGGCACCGGCATCCACGACGACTTCGACATCGAGAAGCTGCGGTACCACAAGATCGTGCTGATGGCCGATGCGGACGTCGACGGCCAGCACATCCAGACGCTGCTGCTCACCCTGCTGTTCCGCTTCATGCGTCCGCTGGTCGAGCTGGGGCACGTCTACCTGGCCGCCCCGCCGCTCTACAAGATCAAGTGGAACAAGAAGGGTGACGACGCGCAGTACGCGTACTCCGACCGGGAGCGGGACGGGCTGATCGCGCTGCGCCAGCAGAAGAAGGCCAACGCCAAGCCGGACGACATCCAGCGCTTCAAGGGCCTCGGCGAGATGAACTATCCCGAGCTGTGGGAAACCACGATGAACCCGGCAACGCGTACCCTGCGTCAGGTCACTCTCGACGACGCGGCGACCGCCGACGAGTTGTTCAGTGTGCTGATGGGTGAGGACGTCGAGGCGCGCCGGTCGTTCATCCAGCGCAACGCCAAGGACGTGCGATTCCTGGACATCTGACGGACCGCTGCGGATCGACCGGGCGCTGCCCGGTCGATCCGCCGGTCCACAGAGTTATCCACAGCATGGCCGGTATCCACAGCGGTTATCCACAGCACGAAAACGACACTGAGTCTGATAAGGGTATACAGTGACCGATTCTCCCGAGTCCACACCGAACGAGCCCGAGGTCCCCGCCGAGGCCATCGCCGCGGTGGTCGCGCACGACCGGATCGAACCGGTCGGGCTCGAGGTGGAGATGCAGCGCTCCTACCTCGACTACGCGATGAGCGTGATCGTCGGGCGTGCGCTGCCGGACGTCCGGGACGGGCTCAAGCCGGTCCACCGCAAGATCCTCTACGCCATGTTCGACTCCGGCTACCGCCCGGACCGCGGCTACGTGAAGTGCTCCCGCGTCGTCGGCGACGTGATGGGCCAGTTCCACCCGCACGGCGACTCGGCGATCTACGACGCGCTGGTCCGGATGGCGCAGCCCTGGTCGCTGCGTTACCCGCTGGTCGACGGCAACGGCAACTTCGGCTCGCCGGGTAACGACCCGGCTGCCGCCATGCGCTACACCGAGTGCAAGCTCGACCCGCTCGCCATGGAGATGCTGCGGGACATCGACGAGGACACCGTCGACCTTCAGGACAACTACGACGGCCGGGCCAAGGAGCCCACGATCCTGCCGTCGCGGATCCCGAACCTGCTGGTGAACGGCTCCGAGGGCATCGCGGTCGGCATGGCCACCAAGATCCCGCCGCACAACCTGCGCGAGATCGGCGCGGCCGTGCAGTGGTGCCTGGAGCACCCGGAGGAGGACGAGGAGACCACCCTCGAGGCGCTGCTGGGCATCGTCAAGGGCCCGGACTTCCCGACCCACGGCCTGATCGTCGGCACGACGGCGATCCAGGACGCGTACCGCACGGGTCGGGGTTCGATCCGGATGCGTGCCGTGGTGGAGGTCGAGGAGGACAAGCGGGGTCGGCCCTGCCTGGTCGTCAGCGAGCTGCCCTACCAGGTCAACCCGGACAACCTCGCCGAGCGGATCGCCGAGCTGATCAAGGAGGGCAAGCTCGCCGGCATCGCCGACATCCGCGACGAGTCCTCCGGGCGTACCGGTATGCGGATCGTGCTGGTGCTCAAGCGCGACGCGGTCGCCAAGGTCGTGCTGAACAACCTCTACAAGCACACCCAGCTCCAGGAGACGTTCGGCGCCAACATGCTGGCGCTGGTCGACGGGGTGCCGCGCACGCTCAACCTGGCCCAGTTCATCCGCTACTACGTCGAGCACCAGATCGACGTGATCCGCCGGCGGACGGCGTTCCGGCTCCGCAAGGCCGAGGAGCGGGCGCACATCCTGCGGGGTCTGTCCAAGGCGCTGGACGCCCTGGACGAGGTGATCGCGCTCATCCGGCGTTCGCCGACCGTGGAGGACGCGCGGCAGGGCCTGATCCGGCTGCTGGACATCGACGAGATCCAGGCGACCGCGATCCTGGACATGCAGCTGCGTCGTCTCGCCGCGTTGGAGCGGCAGCGGATTCTCGACGACCTGGCCAAGCTCGAGCTCGAGATCGCCGACCTGAAGGACATCCTCGCCAAGCCCGAGCGGCAGCGGAGGATCGTCTCGGAGGAGTTGGGCGAGATCGTCACCAAGTGGGGCGACGATCGGCGTACGCAGATCATCCCGTTCGACGGCGAGGTCTCGATGGAGGACCTCATCGCCCGCGAGGACGTGGTCGTGACGATCACCCGGACGGGGTACGCCAAGCGGACCAAGGTCGATCTCTACCGCTCCCAGCGGCGCGGCGGCAAGGGCGTCAGTGGCGCTACGCTGCGGCAGGACGACATCGTCAGCCACTTCTTCGTCTGCTCGACCCACGACTGGATCCTGTTCTTCACGAACAAGGGGCGGGTGTACCGGGCCAAGGCGTACGAGTTGCCGGAGGCCAGTAGGGTAGCCAAGGGCCAACACGTGGCCAACCTGCTCGCCTTCCAACCGGACGAGCAGATAGCGCAGATCA